>JAMQPH010000703.1 GCA_023717605.1 Pyrinomonadaceae bacterium | reverse complement strand
GGCGCGGTGGCCTTAGTGATCACTGCGGCCGAGCGCGCCCGCGATGGCAAACACGCGCCGGTTTATATAATGGCGGGCACCGGCGGATCGGGTCAGACGGCCGGCCTGTGGGAAACTAACGGCGTGAACGCAGCGCCGCTGCTTTACGAGGGCGCGGGCATCACGCCGCGGGATGTCAGCATCGCCGAGATCTACGATCCCTTCACATTCATGTGCATGGTCCATATCGAAGACTTCGGTCTGGTCAAGAAGGGCGAGATTGGCCCGTGGGTTAGCGCGGGCCACAATCGTCTGGACGGCGTCCTGCCGGTGAACACGCACGGCGGCCTCTTGTCGGAAGGACATATCGCGGGACTCAATCACTTCATCGAGGCAGTGCAGCAATTGCGCCCCGAAGGCGTCGTCGACGACCTGTGCGAAGGGCCCCATACCTATGATCGCGCCACTTGCCGCCAGGTGCGCAGTCCTGAAATCGCGCTGGTCTGCGGCGAGGGTGGCGGCAGCGCCATGCTGTTGAGAAAGGCTTGATTATGAATTCATACGCCAAACCACTGCCGCAACCGGATATCGACACGCAGCCCTTCTGGGACGCCTGCAAAGGGCACGAGCTACGCGCCCAACGCTGTAATGCCTGCGCTGAGTTTCGCTGGCCGCCCCAGGCCTTTTGTCCCGAGTGCTACGCCTGGGATTTCGCGTGGACGAAGCTCAGCGGCACCGGCAGGGTGGATTCTTTCGTGGTCGTGCACTACGCGGCTGTCGCGCCGTTTCAGCCGGAGTTACCTTACGTGATCGCGCATATCGCCATCGATGGCACAAACGAGCGGGTGCGGCTGGTGAGCAATGTAATTGATTGCCCGTGGCAAGAGGTGCGGGTCGGCATGCCGGTAGGAGTAGTCTTCGACGATGTTACGGCGGAAGTGACGCTGGCGAAGTTTCGCCCGCTATAGAAACATGGAAAGTTGATTCCGCTGAAAAACCCTCCGTTCATCCTTCAAGAGCCTCAGGACGAACGGAGGAGCGGTTGAAATCATTGGAGATTTTCCGTTCTACTGAGCTTGCCGAAGTATGAGCTGAGTCGAAGCATTCTTAGGGTTTTTCAGCAGAATGGAGTGTTGGAGTACTGGAGTATTGGAGTGATGGGAACTGCCACAACCCAGTAATCCAATACTCCACCATTCCAGTGCTCCGTTCTTCAAAGGAGGTTTCCATGCCCGGAGCGCTCCACGATGTTCGCGTACTGGATTTCACCCACGCGCTCAACGGTCCCTTCTGCACGATGCTGCTCGGGCACCTTGGCGCCGAGATCATCAAAATCGAACCCCCTAGCGGCGACAACTTTCGCCGTATCTGGATGCCGCCCGGCAGCAAAATCGATGGCTACGAATTTCTCTGGATCAATGTCAACAAGAAAAGCGTCGTGCTCAATCTGAAAAGCAACACGGGAATCGATCTGGCGCGCCGGCTCATCGTCCATTGCGATGTGCTGGTGGAAAATTTTCATAGGGGGACGATGGAGCGCTTCGGTTTGGACTACGAATCCATCAAATCTATCAATCCCCGGCTGATCTACGCATGCTCGCGCGGTTACGGCGAGTGGGGCCCCTATGCCGACTATGGCAACACGGCCGCCACCAACAATAGTATCGCCGGGTGGACGCACACGGCGTGGCAAGAAAGCGGCAGCGAAGGAAAGCGGGCGTTGGGCATCGGTGACGAGGCCGCAGGCATCAGCATGGCGCTCGGCATTCTGGCCGCGCTGCACGCGCGGCAATCGACCGGCGAAGGCCAGAAAATTGAAGTCTCGATGCAAGAGGCGGTGCTCGGATTCATGATCAGTTCCCTGCACGAGTATTTTACCGGCAATAAGGTTGGCGGCCAGCCCACCCAGGTGGCCGACGGTTATTTTACGTTGCGCTTGGCGGAAATCAGCGATGCCGAATGGATTCGACTGGCGCAGGTGATCGGCCGGGAAGACCTCGCCCACGACGCGCGCTTCGCCACCGCGCCAGCGCGCAAAAGCCACCGCGACGAACTCGAGGAATTAGTCATAGCCTGGGCGCGGCAGAAAACGCGCTGGGAAGTATGGGAGGGGCTCCGCGATCTGGGTTACTTCGGCGCGCCGGTCTTGTCCATTGGCGAGGTGCTCGAGGATCCGCACATCAAAGCGCGCCGGGCGTTCGTCGAGCGCGCGCATCCAAGCGCCGGCCCAACCAGGCTGTTGGCGCCGTGGATTCATCTCTCTAAGACGCCCACGGCGATCCACGACGATGCGCCCGCCCTCGGCCAACACAGCGACGAAGTGCTCGGCGGGGTTTTGGGCTTGGCAGCGGCGGAGCTTAGCGATCTGCGCGCGCGCGGCATCGTGAAATGATGGTTGCACAAGAGCGGCGCAGCCGTTCCAATCGTTCCAGACGTTTTGAACGCCTTGAACGATTTGAACCCAACTAGTGTAGTGCGTCATAAATCTCTTGACTTTGATTGTCATTCTGAGCGAAGCGAAGAATCTCGCCTTTTCAAATACATGAGACCCTTCACTTCGCTCAGGGTGACACGTAAAAAACCCCTTTTCAGCATCTTGCTAATGTAAAGAAGCGTTGGACGCACTACACTAGCCCATGTTTGCGGGGTTTAGGCGGTTGATGCAGAAAAAACCTAATGAAATCAAGTTGGGATCCATTCTGGTGCGTTTTTCATAGGGGCACAAATATTCTGGGTCGATGAAAGAATTTGCTTGACTTTTTGTTCGGAAATAGTGTTAATGGGCGTATCTTTAAATAGGAGCACGCCATCTATCTTCGCACCACTAAAGTCAAGCGTCCCGATGGTCACATCGATGAGTACATTCGCCTAGTCGAATCGATCTGGAACAACGGGCGTCCACGCCACCAAATCATTTGTAATCTGGGCAGAAAGGATCTGTTGGCTCCGCATGCCGAGGCGCTGTTGCGGATTTTGAAAGGAGAGCAGCAGAAACCAAAGACGAGCAGTGCAGAGGCTATTGGGGCGTGGGACTGGGGAGTGATGCTGGTGGCGCGTCAGTTATGGCAAGAACTGGGCTTGCAAGAGAGTCTTGATGGTTTGGTCAAGCGCGGTGGAGATCGGGGAGAGTTTTCCGACCGGGCTTTAGCGCTGGTGGCTAACCGGTTGTGTGAACCGACCAGCGAGCATGGGATGGCACGTTGGTTGGAGAGCGATTACGTCTGTGATCGAGCGGGACGGCGTTGGGTAGCTCAGTGGCGCGAGGATTCGGAACGTTTGGCGAGCCGTCGGCCGCGGGTTCGAGTGAAAGATGGCCAGCTACGCCAGTGGTATCGAACCTTAGATCAGTTGGCTACACACAAAAAAGCCATCGAGAAGGAGCTGTTTGTCCGGCTGCGCAATTTGTTTTCGCTCAAAGCGGATCTGGTTTTCTACGATTTAACCTCCACCTATTTTGAGGGCAACGGTCCTGGCGAATTGGCCAAGCACGGTCATAGTCGTGATGGCAAAGGGCGCAACCGCCAAGTGCTGGTGGGTCAGGTGATGATCGATGGCTGGCCGATTGCCCATCATGTCTTTGAGGGAAACCAACGGGACTCTTCCACGGTAGCGAGCGTGCTTAAGGATGTTGAGGAAAGGTTTGGTCTTCGCCGTGTGGTTTTTGTTGGCGATCGGGGGATGGTGACCTCCAAGAATATCGAGCTTTTGCGCGGGCGCGGCCAAGGATACGTAGTTGGGCTAAACCGCAGAAGGCGCCCCGCGGTGCTTGGTTATCTTCAGCGCGCCACAGGGCCGTGGCAGCAGTGTCGAGCCGGCATCTTAGCCAGCGAGAAGGCCGAGGCGCCAAAGACTTTGGTTCAGGAAGTGGTTTCAGATAAAGCCGGCATCAGAGTGTTTGTTGTCCACTCCGATGAGCGGATGAGCTACGAGCGCGCAGAGCGGGAGAAATCTCAGCAGCGAGTGCGTGAAGAACTTGATTCGCTCAAGCGCAGAGTGGCCGCAGGCAAATTGAAAGCGCCAGAAAAAATCGGCGCCGCTGCCGCCAGAATCTTGGCTCGCAATCACGGAAAGCGCTACTACGATTGGGGGCTCAAAGAGGGACGGTTTAGCTATTTTGAGCATCCGGTAAACTTCAAACAAGAACAAGCCCTGGAAGGCAAGTACTTGATCCAGACCGAGGAGCGTGATCTCTCGGCTGTGCAAGCTGTAGCAATTTACAAGGAACTAAGCGAAGTGGAGCGGGCGTTCTCCAAGCTTAAAGACGTCATTGAAATGCGACCGATTTATCATCAGAAAGCCTCAAGAGTCCAAGCGCATATTTTCGTTGCCTCACTGGCCTTCCTGCTCGACCGAGCGTTGGAGAAGAAGCTGAAGTCGGCAGGCCTGGACCTCAGTTCTAAGGAGGCATGGCAGACTCTTAAAACGGTGCGGGTGGTAGAAATCGAGCTTGGCGATGGCAAACAGAAGCGTTCGGTTACTCAGGGTAGTGCACGGGCCGCACAGATACTGCGAGCGCTCGGGATCAAGGATCTTGATCCCGATGCACTGACAAAGAGTGGAAAGAAGGCCGCATAGTGACACTTGCCAAAACTAGGCTCTTAATTTTCAACAACTTACAGGCGCATTCCGCAAACATGGGCTAGTAGCATTGCGAAAATAAGCAGACCCAACATGATCCAGAGGGCCATGGCGTAAATCTCGGTCCGGTCGTAGATCGCGCCGGCCATGATGGGACCGGCAACGCT
>JAMQPH010000684.1 GCA_023717605.1 Pyrinomonadaceae bacterium | reverse complement strand
TGAGAGCGACGGGTGATTGCGTAAAATAAGCGAGGCCTTCGGTTCACCGCGGCAGCAAGTGACATCTCTGATTGAAGAGCGGTTGATTTGGCGCGCCCTACGACCAGTTTTACCACAGGTTTTTGGAGCAGGTTCGACAATGTTGAGAGCAGGCATCCGCTGGCTACAGCAAGCGGTTCTGTGAGTTGAGTTACATTCGTGCAGCTACGACTACCCGACGCTACTGCCTTGCGGTACTCACTTCACGACACTCCGTTGCGTTTTTCACGCATCCGTCAACAGCGTTGGTACTGACTCGATCGTCCGCGACCTAAGTGAATCTATCTCGAGCATCAGGCCGCGGTGCCGATGTTCACTTCTTCTTGCGAGATTTCGGTGGTGAAGGCGACGGTGAAGGCTTCGCTGGCGCGGCGACAGCTTCCGGTTGGATCGTTTCCTGGTAGATATATCTTCCATCCTGCAGCTTCAAAATCACCGCTGATTTCACGGCGTTACGCTGTGAATCCATACTGATAATTCCGGTTACGCCGGAAAAATTCCTGGTCTGCGCCAGCGCTTCTCGCAGTTTATCTCCTTCGGTCGTGCCTGCCCGTTCAATTGCTTCCAACAGAAAACGCATCGCATCGTAGGCGAGAGCAGCATGCGCATCGGGTGTGAGATTTCCCCAATGCAGCTTGTAGTCGTGCACAAAAGTCTGAATTGCGGGAGAAGGATCGTCAGCTGAATAGTGATTTGAGATGTACGAGCCGTTTATCGAATCGCCGGCCAGCTGCCAGAGTTCGGGCGCGTCCCAACCGTCCCCGCCCAGCAGGGGTTGGGTTATTCCGAGTTGACGAGCCTGCTTTGCGATCATCGCGATGTCACCGTAGTAACCGGGAAGATAAATCACGTCTGGTCCGGCGGCGCTAATCGAGCTTAACTGACCTTTAAAATCTGAGTCGCCCTGAGTGTATGACTGTTTGGTCACTACCCTGCCGCCTAGCTTGGTGAAGCTCAGCTCAAAAAAAACTGTCAGGTCGCGGCTGTAGGGCGAATTGAAGTCGAGCATGATGGCTGCGGTCTTCGCCTGCAGACTGCTGTAGGAAAACTTCGCCATCACCTCACCCTGGAACGGGTCGAGGAAACAAGCGCGAAAAATGTAGTCGCCAATCTGCGTGACCGCCGGATTGGTAGACGACGGCGAGATCATCGGAACTCTAGCCGACTGTGCAATCGGTCCGGCGGCCAAACTGCTACCTGAGGCGCCACCGGCGATGAGCGCGATAACTTTGTCCTGCCGCGTAAGTTTGTTCACGACAGTGGCCGCGAGCTCCGGGCTGCCCTGATCGTCTTCGATGACGATGTCGATCTTGCGACCGTTGATTCCGCCCGCCTGATTGATCTCTTCTGCGGCCATGAGAGCGCCGTTTTTTGCTGACTGCCCGAAGTTGAACGTGGGCCCGGTGAGGTCGCCAAAATATCCTATCTTAATCGTACTCCGATCGCGGGTATCGCCCGGTTGCTGTCGCGCACAAGAAACTACAATTAGCTGTAGAACTACGCAGGCCACGATCAGGAGAACGACCTCTGATATCCTTCTTGCTCTTTTTGTTTTGTGAATGGGCTGGTTTTGCGTGTACACGGGTAAACGGGTAGGACCTCAGAGCTACTCCCCCAGGTAAGCTTCCTTTATGCGCGGATCCGCGGCAAGTTCTTTGGACGGCCCCTCCATGACGATTCTGCCGGTCTCCATTACGTAGGCACGATCGGAATGGCCCAAAGCTGCGTGGGCGTTCTGTTCAACCAGGAGTATCGTAGTGCCTTTGCCGCGAATCTCGTCAATGGCTTCAAAGATTGTATGTACCACCAGCGGAGCAAGTCCAAGCGACGGCTCGTCAAGAAGCAATAGCCGAGGGTTTGACATGAGAGCGCGGCCCATCGCGAGCATTTGCTGTTCACCGCCCGAAAGCGTACCGGCCTTCTGAGACTCACGCTCTTTCAGACGCGGAAACATCTTAAAGGCGCGATCCATGTCGGCAGCGATCTTGCGTTTGTCTTTGTTGAGATATGCTCCCATCTGCAAGTTCTCGCGCACGGAGAGATTCGCAAAAACTCCACGCCCCTCAGGTGACATGGAAATTCCGCGGGCCACGAGCTTGTGAGTTGGTTTGCCGCTAATGTCGTTACCTTCGTAAATAACGCGGCCCTGACGCGGTTCAAGCAGACCTGTGATCGTCCGTAGCGTCGTAGTCTTGCCCGCGCCGTTTGCCCCAATCAGCGTTACTACTTCGCCCTGCTCAACGTGCATGGAAATGCCGGTTAGGGCTTCGATAGCGCCGTAGTTTACGGAAACGTTTTCTAGGGTTAGCATTCTTGAATGGTTGCTATGTAATTTTTTGGTCTTTGGTCTTTGGCTTTTGGTCTTTGAACTTTGTGCTTAGTTCTTTGTACTTTGTTCGTCTTTCCACCAATCCAAGTTCAAGGCACAGCCGCGCAAGGCACCAAGTTCAAATCCAAAGACCAAAGACCAAAAGCCAAAGACCAAAGTTCTAGTCCCCAAGATAAGCCTCAATCACCTTCGGATCATTCTTTATCTCGTCGGGAAGTCCAAGTGCGATTGATTTCCCGTAGTCAACGACCTGGATTCTCTCGCACACGCCCATCACAACTTTCATGTTGTGTTCAACCAGCAGAATCGTCAGGCCAAAGCGATCGCGAATCTGCTGGATGAGTCTCATCAAGTCTTCCTGCTCAGAGGGGTTCATGCCCGCCGCCGGCTCATCCAGCAGCAAGAGCTTCGGCCGGGTGGCGAGTGCCCGTACGATCTCCAGACGGCGCTGCTTCCCATAGGGCAAACTCGTTCCGCCTTCATCTTTCACCCGCGCCAGATCAAAAATCTCCAGCAACTCGATCGCAAAGTCGCGGTGCTCGCGCTCATCGCGCTCGAAACGTGGCAGGCGCAGCACTGCGTCGACAAGGGTTTGTTTTGCGTGTCGATGGCAGGCCGTCATCACATTTTCCAGGACGGACATACTGGGAAACAGTCGAATATTCTGGAACGTGCGAGATACACCACGCCGCGAAATCTCGTAGGATCTCAGACCGTCGATCCGCTGCCCTTGAAAATAGATCTCACCTGAGGTTGGTCTGTAAACGCCCGTCAGAAGATTAAAAATTGTGGTCTTGCCGGCTCCGTTTGGTCCAATAAGCCCATAAATCTCACCTTGCCGCACGTCCATATCCAATTCGTTGACAGCGACGAGTCCTCCAAACTGGATAGTGCACTTCATCGTCCGGAGCGGATCCTCACCATTGGGTGCCTTTTGACCGTGCCGGCGAAAAATGCGAGCTGTTTCTGTAATGACAGACTCTTCTTTGGTAGCCTTAATTGCGTCTTTTTCTGGAGTGCTGCTCATTTATTCTCAGCCTCCTTCGCGCGATCAATTGCGGACGGGTCGTCCTGCTCAGCGATAGAAACACCTTTTGACTCTCCTAAGGCCGAGTCTCCCACCGGACGGCGCTGCGCACGCTTGAGCCATGAAAGACCAAACTCGCGCGTTCCCAGGAGACCTTGCGGTCGCGTTAGCATGATCACAATTAATAGCGCAGCGAAAATGACGAGCCGATAGTTAGCCAGTTGACTGAGAAAGTTGTGTACTGGCGCCGGTATATTGTTCGCCCCGATTGCGGAACTCAACAGAGATTCCAAACGCGGCCCAAGGGTTCGCAACAATTCAGGTAAGAAGGTGATTATGATTGCACCTAAGACTGCTCCCGTCAGCGATCCCATACCCCCCAACACGATCATGATGATGATTTCAAATGAGCGTATGAACTGGAAATCATTCGTGCTCAAAAAGGACGTGTAATGTCCAAACAAAACTCCGGCCATGCCAGCAAGCGCGGAGCTGATTACGAAGGCCAGCACTTTGTAACGCGTGGTGTTGATGCCCATGGCTTCGGCGGCGAGTTCATCTTCGCGTATAGAAACAAGTGCGCGGCCAATGTCTGAATGGACGATGTTATAAACGATGACGATAGTGATCACGGCAAACGCGCCGACCCATAAAAAGTTTGTGTAAGCCGGGACTGTGAAGCCGGTAGCGCCCCCCACCTGATCAATGTTCAGGATGATGATGCGGATGATTTCAGCAAAGCCTAAAGTAACTATGGCCAAGTAGTCACCGCGCAATCGCAAAGAGGGAATGCCTACGATCAACCCCGCCAGAGCCGCCACAATCGAGCCTACAAGGATTGCTATGAGAAAGATGAGCACGTGCGCGAGCGTAGCGCCGAGCATTCCAGCCACAGAGCGTTCCCACGCTCCGGCGTAGTAGACCGTGAGATAAGCTGAACTGTAGGCGCCAACGGCCATAAAACCTGCATGGCCGATTGAAAACTGTCCGGTGAAACCAGTGATGAGGTTTAGCGAAACGGCGAGAATGATATTGATGCCCGCTAGCACAATCAACCGCCCGTAGTAAGACGGCACGCCAAAGCCAAACAATCCGGCCTCACTCATATACTCATTCATGGCGATGAGCAGGAGCACGATTATCAGCGCGGCGATGAGTCGCTTCAATAGAGTGGGCATGAAGTTATTTTCGATTGCCCGTTGCCGATCTCCAATTCCTGCAAAGCCGGCCTCGTGCGGTCAACTGGAATCAGCAATGGGTAATCCAGGATGCCTAGACTTTTTCTTGGACCGTTGAGCCGAGCAAGCCCGTCGGACGAAACAGCAGCACTAAAATCAAAATCGCAAAAGCCACAGCATCGCGGAAGGTAGTCGGCACTCCGACGTTTTGACCGTAACCCACAACGAACGTTTCGGCGATACCAATGAGTAAGCCACCCAGCACTGCACCGGGAACGTTGCCAATGCCCCCCAGCACCGCGGCGACGAAAGCCTTCAAGCCGATAATGATGCCCATTAACGGATCAATCTGCGGATTGTATTGCGCAGTCAGAACACCGCCTGCGGCAGCCAGCGCCGAACCCAGCGCAAAGGTCACAGAGATAATTACATCCGTGTTGATACCCATCAACTTGGCCGAGTTGAGATTGAAGGATACGGCGCGCATCGCCGTGCCCACCTTCGTCTTGAAGATGATCCATTGCAGCAGGAGCATCAAGGCAACTGATACCAGAAAGATCAGGATCTGTGACTTGGAAATGGCGGCATTGCCGAATAGCGTATAGCTCTCTTCGCGCAGAAGCTGCGGGAAGGCGCGCGGCGCCGCGCCGAGTTGGGCCACAAAAAGGTTCTCAATCAGCAACGAGACGCCGATGGCTGTAATCAACGTCGTCATGCGCGCGTATTTTCTGATCGGGCGATAAGCGAAACGCTCGATAGCCATACCCACGAGCGCCGAGATGATCATCGAACCAATAAGTACGACGCCGAGCCCAAGGAGAGATGGACCGGCGGCAAAGCCAAGCTGAAAAGCCAGAAAGTAGCCCACGAAGGCGCCCACCATGTAGACGTCCCCGTGCGCGAAGTTAATCAACCGGAGAATGCCGTAAACCATCGTATAGCCGAGGGCAACGAGCGCGTAGATAGCGCCGACGGTCAGACCGTTGATGAGTTGCTGAACGAATGTATCCATGGTTGACGTTCGGGAAGCGTTAGTAGGATGTAGCCTTCGTTGCCGCCGATGGAGACGCTACTGCGGCAGGCGATGCGCCGGTTACCGATGAGGTACTAGTGGTCGCTGGGCTGGCAGCCGCCCCGGCTGGAGCGTCTGCCCCAATCGTCTGTTGATATACGTACTTGCCGCCTTGCAGTTTGAGTACGACGGCGGGTTTTACGGCATTACGTTCGGCGTCGATGGTAATAACACCGGTAACGCCGACGAACTCTTTCGTCGCAGCAATGGCGTCACGGAGCGCCGGACCTTCCGAAGTTCCGGAGCGTTTCAGCGCATCAGCCAACACTCTCATAGCATCGTAGCCGAGTGCTGCCAGGGCATCGGGCACGACGTTGTAACGCCCCTTGAAATCAGCAACAAACTTTTGAATTGCCGGGGAAGGGTCTTCTACGGAATAGTGATTAGAGATGAAAGAACCGTTCAGCGCATCGCCGCCGAGTTCCCAAATTTGCGGCGCGTCCCAACCGTCACCGCCAAGCAAAGGCGCTTTGATGTCGAGCTGCTTGGCCTGCTTAGCGATCACTCCAACCTCGCCGTAATAGCCGGGCACATAGATTACATCAGGATTCAATGAACGAATGGAAGTGAGCTGTCCTTTGTAATCGCGATCGCCCTGCGTGTATGACTGCTTACTCAATATCTGACCGCCGAGCTTCGTAAAGCTCTTTTCGAAAAACTCCGTAAGTCCGCGGCTGTAGGGCGAGTTGAAATCGAGCATGATTGCCGCAGTCTTGGCTTTGAGAGTGTTTGCCGCAAACTTAGCCATTACCTCCCCCTGAAAAGGATCTATGAAGCAAACACGGAAAATGTAGTCGCCCACTTGCGTGACTGCCGGATTCGTCGAGGAGGGCGAGATCATCGGCACATGTGCCGACTGTGCTTTTGGCGCCGCGGCCAAAGTGTTTCCTGAAGCAACTTCGCCGAGTAAAGCGATCACCCGATCTTGATCGATGAGCTTGGTTACGACGGTAGCGGCTTTTTCGGGCCGTCCTTCATCATCCTCGGAGAGAATCGTGATCTGGCGGCCGTTAATACCGCCTGCCTTGTTGATTTCGTCCGCGGCCATGAGTACGCCGTTCCTGGTCGACACACCGAAGTTTGAGGTTCGCCCGGTAAGGTCTCCGTAGTAACCGACAACAATTTGACCAGTTTCACCGCCGGCGCCTGGACCTCCTCTGCGTTCGCAGGCCAATGTGATAAGGAGAGTGCTGATCAACAAGAGCGAGACTAATGTGCGTTTCATATGGTCCTCACAGGCAATCGTATTTAACTGATGTTAGAACTTAGAAATCGTGTTTGATCCCCGAACACACAGGCTGGGCCTAAACAAAATCTGAGGGTTTCAACTTTTAGCGATTGGTCAGCCGAGCCTGAATAATAGCCGCGACACTGTCCTGACGCAAACTTTTCGGATCTGAGATCTCAGATCTGAGATCTCAGATGCAAGATTCCGAGCTTCGCTTTGCAGGCGCGTAATTATAACCATTTCATCGGCGCTGTCGAGGCAGCCGCCTGAAATCCATTGCCGATTTCCAATTGCCAATTGCCAATAGTTCTCTGCAGCGACCAGCCCCAGCCCAAGCAATAACGCGGAACTAATCAAAGAAATCGGCAATAGGCATTTGGAAATCGGCAATGTACTACCTCGCTGTTGCATCCGTTGGCAATGAACTATAGAGTTTCGTAAAAAGAGAAGGGGAACGATATATGGGAAGAGTGGAGCAAGCTTCGGGTGAGATTCCGCGCCGTCCGTTCGGTCGAACAGGTGTGGAAGTCTCGTCAATTGCCCTGGGTGGATACCATCTCGGATTGGTCAAGACGAAGCGCGAGGCGATCAGAATAGTCCAGGAAGCTTTTGATCAGGGCATTACTTTTATCGACAGCGCCTGGGAATATCACGATGGCCTAAGTGAAGAAATTACCGGTCAGGGACTGGTGGGCCGGCGGCACAACGCGTTTCTTATGACCAAAGTCTGCACCCATGGCCGCGGGCGGAAGGTGGCCATGAAGCAGTTGCACGAATCACTGAAGCGACTCAAAACTGACTATCTGGATCTCTGGCAGATTCATGAGGTTGTTTATGACAACGATCCGGAATTGCATTTCGCGGAAGACGGAGTCGTAGCAGCATTGGACCAGGCAAAGAAGGAAGGGAAGGTTCGCTTCGTGGGATTTACGGGCCACAAAGATCCGTCTATTCATCTGAAGATGCTCCGCTACGACTATCCCTTCGACTCATGTCAGATGCCGCTTAACGTTCTCGACGGAACGTTTCGCAGCTTTGAGCAACAAGTGCTGCCGGAACTTAACCGGCGCGGGATAGCAGCACTGGGAATGAAAAGCATGTGCGGCGATGGTGGGCCAGTTAAGAAAAAGTTTGTAACGCCGGCGGAAGCCTTGCGTTATGCCATGAGCCTTCCGGTAACCACGACTGTCAGCGGCATCGATTCTTTGAAGGTGCTGCGTCAGAACGTTCGCATTGCGCGCACCTTCCAACCAATGAGTTCAGAAGAGATGCAAGAAATGCGCTCGCGCTGCGCCGCGTGGGCCGCAGATGGGAGATTTGAACTCTACAAAACCTCGAAAGCGTTTGATGGTCCGCCCGGACGTAAGCTGCATGGGTTTCCGCCGCTCGAAGATCTGGCCGCCTAAAACTATGAAAGAAGCACCACAACTTCATGATGGAGCCGCTCCCGCGTCTGGCGACATGAGCACCGAAGAGTTTCGTCGCTTTGGTCACGAACTGATTGACTGGATCAGCGACTACTTCGAACGGATCGAGGATTTGCCGGTGCTTTCTCAAATAAGTCCCGGTGATTTGAAGGCGCAGCTTCCATTATCAGCGCCGCAAAAAGGCGAACCCATGGCGGAGATTATCGCTGACATCGATCGGCTGATCGTGCCAGCGCTAACTCATTGGAGCCATCCGTCGTTCTTTGCCTACTTCGCTACCTCCACATCTGCCCCCGGCATCTTCGGCGAACTCTTGTCCGCCGCCTTTGATAACAAGGCGATGCTGTGGCGCACTTCACCTGCGTCTACGGAGCTGGAAGAAGTGGCCCTGGACTGGCTCCGTCAGATGATGGGACTCGATGCGGGTTACAGCGGAATTATTTACGACACGGCCTCAGTCTCAAGCATGCATGCGATTGCTGCCGCTCGCGAGGGAGTGGAACGGCGCATACGCGAAGAAGGTATGAGCGGGAGAACTGACCTGCCATTGCTCCGTGTATACATCTCCGAACAAGCGCACTCCTCTATTGAGAAGGGAGTGATCACACTGGGTTTGGGGCAGCGTGGTCTGCGTAAGATTCCCACTGACGCCGAGTTTCGAATGAATCCGCAGGCTCTCGCTGAAGCAATTGAGGAAGACAAGAGCCAGGGCATGGTTCCTTTTTGTGTGGTGGCAACAGTGGGCACGACGTCAACGTCTAGTATCGACCCGGTCAAGGAGTTTATCCCTATTTGTGAGAAGCACGTCATGTGGCTGCACGTTGATGCTGCCTACGCCGGCTCCGCGGCTGTTGTCCCAGAACTCCAACATATTCTAGCCGGTTGCGAACGCGCGGATTCCGTTGCCGTTAATCCTCACAAGTGGCTGTTCACACCTTTCGATCTGTCGGTCCTCTATTGCCGTCACATGGATCTGTTGCGGCGGGCGTTCTCTCTCGTTCCCGAATACTTGCGCACTCCTGAGCAGGAGCAGGTGCGCAACGGTTCTGACTACGGCATTCAACTGGGTCGCCGCTTCCGGGCACTGAAGCTCTGGATGATCATTCGCTATTTTGGTCACGAAGGCCTCGCGTCCCGGATTCGCGAGCATTGCCGTTTGGCGAAGTTGTTTGAGGCATGGGTAGAAGAATCGCCCGATTGGGAATTGATGGCGCCGGTGCCCCTGTCGCTGGTTTGTTTTCGTGCCTGTCCTAAAGTCGACGCCCCGGACGAGAAGTCGCGCAATGCACGCTGGGATGCGTTAAACGAGGAAGTAATGCACGCTGTTAACGCGACGGGCAAGGCCTACCTCTCGCACACTCGACTAAACGACAAGCTCACGCTGCGGCTTTCCATTGGTAACATCCGGACAACTGAAAAGCATGTTGGCCAGGTTTGGGAATTGCTGAATGAGCACCTTGCGAAGTTGAGATAAAACCAGACAACTCGATATTTTTACCTCCTTCCTCTTCAGGAGATCCTCACAATGACTGAAGACGAAGTTGCGAAGATAATTGTTGATGCGGCCTTTACTGTGCACACGAGACTTGGACCCGGTTTGTTGGAGTCTGTCTATGAAAGCAATCATGGAACATGAACTCACGAAAAGAGGGTTGCACGTAGTTCATCAGCGGCCGATGCCGGTCATCTATGAAGAAGTACGGATGAAGGTCGGCTTTCGGCCGGATCTGATTGTTGAAGGCAAGGTGATTATTGAGGTCAAGTCGGTTGAAGTAATAGCCCCTGTTCACATGAAGCAACTGTTGACTTACCTCCGTTTGTCAGATAAGCGCCTCGGACTCTTGATCAACTTCGGTGGTGCGCTGATCAAGGATGGCATTAAGCGAGTCGTTAACAGGCTGCCAGAGTAGAAGCGGGAGTTGAAAGTGATCGCGCAAAGACGCAAAGGTGGCAAAGACGCAAAGAAGAGAATGCCATTGGCTAAACTTATTGATTTGATCTCTCCTT
>JAMQPH010000682.1 GCA_023717605.1 Pyrinomonadaceae bacterium | reverse complement strand
GCGAAATCATGGGTGTGGGAAACTTCTTCGAAACTGGTTCCAGCGAACACAACGGCAACGCCGTCGACATTCAGCTTAACCAGCCGCTCAGCTTCTATCAGGGTGTTATCCGCGCCCGATATTCCGCTGCCTCGCAGGGGTTCTTCAATCCATTCGGCGCGACTGTTACCGCCGGATCGCGGCGTGCTGAGGCGTCCTTCGAATTGAAACCGCGCTCAACCAGCCTGTTACGGTTTGGTGTGATGGATGAGCGAAACGAAACGTCAACGGTTGACAACAGCCGTCGGACCTTCTCAGCCGGATGGGATGAAGCCATCAACGAGCGCATCCGCTTACATCTGGGATACGACCATCGCAGCTACAACGACTCGCTCACGGAAAAAGCCACTGAATCAAACCTCATCACGGTGGGAGCCGAGATTAAGCTGACTGACAAGCTGGAATTCGCCATCAAACGTGAACAGAATCTCGGTGAAGCCGATCCGACTTACCCCGATCAGACGACGCTCGGCGCTACCTACAAAGTGAACAAATGGGCCAAGCTCTTCTTCACTCAGCGTTTGGCTTCAGCAGCGATCACTCCGATTGCCGATTTTTCTGGCAGCGGGGCTGGATTTGCTTCCTCAGGTGCGCGGCGGGAAACTGCTTTCGGCATCGAATCGCGCCTCGGCAAGTACAGCTCGATGACTGGCCGATATCAGATTGAGAACGGTATTAACGGCACTGACAGTTTTGCGGTAATTGGTTTGCAGAATCGGCTACCTATTAACAAGGAGCTTTCGCTTCAGCTTGGTTTCGAGCGTGGTTTTCATCTCGCTGGCAGTGGCGAAAGCTTCAACAGCGTGACCATTGGGATGGGCTGGCAACCAACCAAAGACTTCCGCTCGTCCGCCCGCTATGAATTTCGCGATCGTGCTGGTGCGGGCCAACTGTTTGTGGTTGGGGCAGCTGGGCGAATCCGAGAAGGCATCACAGCCCTTTCCCGGTTCCAATTTGCCCGCACGAATTTCGAAGGTCGTCACGGTTCATCGATGGAAGGAACAGCGGCGGTGGCGTATCGTCCGTTGAAAACGGATCGTGCAGGTTTACTCTTTAGTTTCACTCATCGTTCGAGGGTTCAGGATGCGGTGGGCGGATCGGCGGTAGCAACTCGTGATCAGCTGGACTCGCTAAGCACTGATGGCTACTTTCAGGCTACCGACCGCCTGGAGCTTTACGGTCGTGTGGCACTGCGACTTAACGCCAACGGACAAGCGGATCTGCCTTTCGTTTCAACCTTCACTTATCTAACGCAAGGACGCGCGCAGTATCGCCTGACGCGTCGCTTCGATTGGGCCGTTGAGATGCGCCGCCTGACTCAGCCATCCACCGGCACCAGCCGCTCGGCTTACGGTACCGAAGTTGGATTCTGGGCGCTGCCCGATTTACGTGTAGGGCTGGGTTACAACTTCAGCGCGAAACGTGAACCTGCCGGGTTTTCTCCTCTGCCATCCAAGAACGGATTCTATTTTACTCTGACCTCAAAAATCTCTCGGCTCTTTGATCTTATGGGAACGTCGCAAAACGAATTGGTGGGAGCCGCGAAAGAGGAGTCAGATAACTCCGGAGGTCCGCAGTGAGGCGCTGCGCAAACGCGACGCCTACGACACGCGCATTCCCGATGCCGAGATTGCGGGACGCAGTAGTTGTCTTCACCTGCCTACTGGTGTCGGCAATTTCGGTCCGCGCGCAGGTTTGCGCGAATGCAGGCAAAGACGGACCAGGCGGTACTCTAAGTGGAGTCATCAATACTTATTATCCGGGCACTGCCAACGCCAGTGCCGGCGCAACCTCAATCTCAATCGGCACCTCCACCGGCTCCGCCACTCCAATTGCAACCGGCGATCTGCTCCTGGTTATTCAGATGCAGGACGCAGCAATCAACTCAAACAATTCGAGTTCATATGGCGATGGAGTCGCCGGCGCCCCCGCAAGCGGCTCTACTGCCCTCAATAATGCCGGCCGTTACGAATACGTTGTTGCCACCGGACCAGCCGGAGGAACTGTTTCGATTAGGGGAACAGGTGCAGGTAACGGCCTGCTTTACACTTATACCAACGCCGCAGCCACGGGGACGCAGGGCCAGCGGCGTTTTCAGGTTGTGAGGGTGCCACAGTATTCGAGCGCTACTCTCAGCTCTGGCCTGAGCGCCTCGCCGTGGAATGGCACCACGGGCGGCATCCTCGTGTTGGACGTCGCCGGCAACTTGAATCTCGGAAGCGCCACCGTGAGCGTCACGGGGATGGGCTTTCGAGGTGGTGGTACGCGACAACTCGGAGGCGGAAGTGGCGGCAGCAATACCGATTATCGCAACGTGGCGACGAGTAACTTTCATGGTGGAAAAGGTGAAGGTATTGCCGGCACTCCTCGTTACATCTATGACGCCTTTCTCAATACGGTCACCGACACGGGAGTCGAAGGTTACCCGAACGGCAGCACCGCTCGGGGAGCGCCGGGCAACGCCGGTGGCGGCGGCACCGACGGCAACACCTCAGGGAATGACGAAAACTCCGGCGGCGGTGGTGGAGGCAACGGAGGTGCGGGCGGCCAGGGAGGTCGGACATGGGACTCAGACCTTGATCGAGGTGGTCATGGCGGAGCGTTATTCCCCGGCGCTGCCAACCAGTTGGTGCTGGGTGGCGGCGGCGGCGGCGGCTCCCGAAACAATTCCGCAGGCACGGCCAGCAGCGGTGGGGCAGGCGGCGGTATCGTGATGATACGCGCTGGCACCTTCAGTGGTTCAGGCACAATTTCGGCCGATGGCTCAGACGGAAACGGCGCCGATAACGATGGCGGTGGAGGCGGTGGGGCTGGTGGAAGCGTGCTCGTTGTTGCTAACACTGGTGGACTTGGAGGACTCACAATCAACGCGCGCGGCGGTGACGGTGCAGATTCATGGCCCGCGCAACCGCCCGGCGGGAGTCCCGGCGAGCGGCATGGGCCAGGCGGAGGTGGCGGCGGTGGTTTCATCGCCATCACAGGTGCGGCCGGCACCAACGTTAGCGGGGGCAACAACGGAATCACTACCACTGCGAGCGATCCTTTTAGTGCAACCGACGGCGCAACCGGTGCGGTGCTTTCAATCCTGCCCAGCGTAGCTCTAGGCGCTGGATCGGGTGCGCAATGTGTTCCAGTTCTAACTGTAACGAAGTCAACCAGCACACCCTCAGTTACCAACACTCCCACAGGAACCACGGCAACCTACGCGATTGTGGTGTCGAACGCTGCTAATAGAAGCGCTGCAGACACCCTCGCAATCTCCGATACGCTACCCGCCAATTTCACCTATAGCTCTACCACATCGGTTGCGCTTGCTGGTGGCGCAACTCGCCCGTCCACTACCAATCCAACAGTTGGTGCTGCAATTCCAAGCTGGGGCGTCTTTACTATTCCCGGAGGCGGAAGCGTTACTTTGACTTTTGTCGCGCAAATAGCGTCGAGCGTCGGCGCTGGTACATATCAAAACCCGGCTACTGCGACCTATACTGACCCGGCGCGCACGGTCGTTGGAGGCACCACCACCTCAAGCTATAACCCGGCGTCGAGTACTGCCGAGGACGTAACGGTAGCGGTACGCGATCTCACTATCGCTAAGACCCACACGGGCAACTTTACACAAGGACAGGTTGGCGCCACCTACTCACTCACTGTCACTAACGCTGGTACTGCATCTACCACGGGAACAGTCACCGTCACCGACACGCTTCCCGCCAGTCTGACAGCCACGGCTATCAGTGGCACCGGCTGGAGCTGCGTTCTCGGCACGCTCACCTGTACACGCAACACGGTCCTCGCGGCCGGCGCCAGTTATCCAGTCATCACCGTCACGGTCACTGTAGCCAACAATGCTCCCGCCAGCGTCACTAACACTGCCAATGTCTTCGGCGGCGGACAGACCAACACTACGAACGACGCGGCAACTGATCCGACTACCATCAATCAGCTGCCAGACCTGACCATCGCCAAATCTCACACAGGCAATTTCACACAAGGACAGGTTGGCGCTACCTACTCTCTTACCGTGACAAACTCCGGCTTTGCAGCCACCAGTGGCCTGGTCACTGTCACCGACACGCTTCCCGCCAGTCTGACAGCCACGGCTATCAGTGGCACCGGCTGGAGCTGCGTTCTCGGCACGCTCACCTGTACACGCAACACCGTCCTCGCGGCCGGCGCCAGTTATCCGGTCATCACGGTCAC
>JAMQPH010000675.1 GCA_023717605.1 Pyrinomonadaceae bacterium | reverse complement strand
AAGAGCAACCCTCCAACGCAGCGGTGCAATCCGCCGGCTAACTCGAGCCCGGGCTTTGAGTGACTCCCGCTTGTGTTGAGTGGCGGGTTCCATTGGCTACCGCAAATGGTTCTGTGTCTTGAGTTGACTACCCCGAGCGCGACTCATCTCACCCACCCGCAGCGCCCACTCGGCGTTATGGGCCGTCATCATCAACTAATTCCCACCCACACCAATCCCGCGCAGGTGCCTGTCGAGAAACTCAAGAATCGCCTTGTTCGCACGAATCTCGTTGGCCTTCTTAGTGAAGCCGTGGCCCTCGTCGTCGAAGACAACGTACTCAACCGGGACGCCGCTCTTCTTCGCGGCCTCCACGATTTCGTCTGACTCGGGCTTGATAACGCGCGGGTCATTCGCACCTTGCAAGACGATCAATGGGCGGCGAATCTTGTCCGCGTGGAAGAGTGGAGACGCTGCCTTGAGCATGTCCAGCTGCGTGTCCGGATTGCCAATCTCTTTGTAGAGCGACTTGCGGAACGATTCCCAGTAGGGAGGAATCGACTGCAAGGTGCGCACCCAGTTTGACACGCCAAAGATGTCCACGCCGACAGCGAATTCCTCGGGCTTGAATGCCAGCGCTGCCAGCACCATGTAGCCGCCGTAGCTGCCGCCCATCACTCCAATCTTCTGTTCTTCAACCCAACCTGTCGACTGCAGATACTTTTTCGCCTCGACCACGTCCCAAAGTGGTTCGCGACCGTGTTTGCGATCATCGGCGGTAAAGAAGGTCTTTCCGTAACCTGATGATCCTCGATTGTTCACGTCCAACACCGCATACCCGTGGTTAACCAGGAACTGCACCTGGGCCTTGTAACCGCGTCGCGCCTGACCGCCGGGCCCGCCATGCACCAGGACCAGAGCCGACACTTTGTTCACACCGCTCGCGTCTTGCGGCTTGTAGAGAATGGCCGGAATTTCCATCCCGTCGAAAGATTTGTAGCGGATGTTCTCGGCCTCGACCAGGTCGTTCCCATTGATCTCGGGGTTAAGGCTGTTAGTCAGCTTGGTGGCCTTCCGGGTAGCAAAGTCGTAAACATACAAGTTCGAAGGTGAGCGGTCACCATTGAGATAGAAAGCCATCCGATTTTCGCTCGGAGCAATGCTCACGCCCGTAATGTCGCCACCTGGCAGCTTCGGCTGGGGTACAAGCTTGCCCGTAGCGACTTCGTAGATCTTGATCACGGTGCGGGCGTCCTGATTGATGGTGGTGACACGATACTTGCCGTTGCGCGAGAAGTAGGTACCCCAAATGTCCCACGGAGCTTCCTCCACGACGGCAAACTTGCCGGTCGCAAGCTCATACCGTTTGAGGTAGGCAAACTCGCTGCCTTCGTCAGTGGTGAAATAGAGATGCTGGGATTGCGGGTCGAACGATTGGGCGTTGAAGCTGACCTCGCCCGTGTGCGGCGTTATTCTCTTCATCTCTTTCTGCTGAGTGTCATAGAGAAAAATGTCGGAGTCGATTGTCGAATCGCCGGGCTTCGAGAAGGCGAGGTAGCGCTTGTCGTTCGAGATGTCGGCAAAATCGTAGCCCGTTTCATCTTTGAAGATGAGCGTGGGTTTCATGTCGGCGACTGTCATCTCGAACACGTCGAAATATTTTGGGTCCCGTTCGTTTGTAGAATAGAAAAACGACTTGCGATCGTGTGCCCAGCCGATGAAGTTGGCTTTGGTCTTTTCGCCGGGGGTGAGATCGCGTTCGCTACCGTCCTGCTCGCGCAGGTAAAGGTGGCTGTTTTCGTTACCACCGCGATCGTAGGTGTAGATGAAACGCGTGTCGTTGGGAAGATAGGAGACGGCGAACGTGCTTTCCTTAGTCGAAGTGGTTAATTGCTTCGCTTCGCCGCCCGAGACCGAGACGGTATAGACATTGAAAATGCCCGTCTTGTTGTTGTTGAAAAGAATCTGTTTTTCGTCGAATGAAAACGATGCACCGCCGATGCGAACCGTATCCATGAACTGTTCGATGGTGTACTGGCGGACACGATGCGGCGCGGTCGCGGCTGCCTTCGGTGTTTTGGCCGCCTTTTGGGCGACTGTGTTGGGGGCAACGACGCTGAGGGAAACAAACGCGGCGGCCAAAAAGGCGACCCTGACGGCCGGCGTCGCGATTTTTGCAAAACTTTCCGAGAATGTAATCAACTTCATAGAATTTTCCTTTGGGTAGGTTCTGAATCTGAAGTACCGTGACACAAACATCTGCGCTCCAGGTACTTGAGCCAGAAATCGATTTTCCGGCATGCGGCGCTGTTCTGAACGTTGCTAGAACGTATCATGCGACTCGTAAGTTTCAAACACGCGATCTAAACGTTCGACCAGGATCCCATGAAAGCAAAGCGTTTCCCGAAGAATATCCTCGAGACCATCCGCGTTGAAAAGATATTGGGTATACGCGCGGGCATGAAGCCACACCGTGTTATAGGCATCTGGGCGGTGGTGGTTGAAGGCAGGCTTTTTGTGCGGTCATGGAGCATGAAGCCTCGCAGCTGGTACCGCACGTTTCTTGAGGAGCCATCTGGCATTGTCGTGGCAGGCGGTCGCGAGGTTCCGGTACGCGCTGTGAATACCAGGAGCGAACGGATTAAGGATGCGGTCAGCCGCCCCTATCGCGAGAAGTACAATACGCCGGGCTCGCTTCATTTCGTTAGAGGCTTCGCAGTCAAGAAACGCCGCGATACGACGACTGAACTAGTGCCGTTGTAAGCATCATTGAGCCAGGGTATCTCTCGATTAGAGCATCTCCTTTCGAGGCGCACACTTTGAATCTCATAAAGGGACGATCCACGAAATCACACGAATCAACACGAAAATAAGTTAGCGCCGTTTGTGTGATTTCGTTTTGCCGCAGTCCCGCAATGGAACCTTAATACTGGAAACATGCCACCTGACTGACAGACTTTCCGCATGTTTTAGAGGTAGGGTAGCATGCAAGGGTTAACAGAAAACCAGAACATCTAGGAGGAAATAATGAAACGTAATGCATCAGCCGTCTGGAGAGGCGGACTCAAAGATGGCAAGGGAACAATCTCGACTGACAGTGGGGTTCTTTCAGACTCGCAATACTCTTTCAGCACTCGGTTTGAAGACGGTATTGGAACCAATCCCGAAGAATTGATTGCCGCGGCGCATGCCGGCTGTTTTTCCATGGCCCTGTCGGGGCAACTGGGGCAGGCAGGGTTGACGGCGGAGAGTATCCATACTACGGCCAGCGTGAAACTCGAAAAAACAGATGCCGGTTTCGCTATCACTTCGGTTCATCTGAACGTCAAGGCAAAGGTGCCAGGCGCGGACAGCCAGGCGTTTGAGACGGCTGCAAACAACGCGAAGGCTGGGTGCCCTGTATCCAAAGTGTTGAAAGCAGAGATCACGATGGAGGCAAGTCTCGAAGCTTAAGAACCCACCATCATCCCACCATCATATAGAGACACGAATGGATAGCTTAGGAGGCTACGACGACAATCCTTTCATCGCCGAGTTCTACGACTCTGTCGTGCCTTATCTCGGGCGTCAGGATGTAAGTTTCTTCGTGGAAATGGCCCAACTTTCCGGCGGACCGGTTCTGGAGCTCGGATGTGGCACCGGACGAGTGCTCATACCCATCGCTGAATCGGGAATCGAAATTGTTGGACTCGATGCTTCGCCGCTGATGCTTGCAGTATGTCGAGACAAACTCTTGCGCGCTTCGCAGGATGTTCGATCGAGAGTAACTGGTCTAGTCCATGGGGACATGCGCGACTTTGAGCTGGGTCGAAAGTTCAGCCTGGTGACAATCCCTTTTCGACCGTTCCAGCATCTTTTAACTGTTGACGACCAGATGTCGTGTCTGGCGAATATTCGCAGGCATTTGGCTGATCGTGGGAAACTGGTTCTGGATATTTTTAACCCGTCGCTGCCACACCTTGCCGACGAGAGCTATCTACAGGAACATGGCGAGGAGCCTGAGTTTGTCACCCCGGATGGCCGAAAGGTAGTGCGTCGTGCGCGTATCATCTCGAGGGATTACTTCAATCAGATCACGCAAAACGAATTGATCTATGACGTGACGCATCCTGACGCGCGGGAAGAGCGGTTGGTGCACCGATTTCCGATGAGATACCTTTTCACGTTTGAAGCGGAACACTTACTCGCTCGATGTGGTTTTGGCGTAGAGACAGTTTACGCAGATTACGACAAGAGCCCCTACGGTTCGAAATATCCCGGAGAACTTATTTTCGTGGCGAAGGCCTGTTGACCGGAGACCATCAAACCAGGACAAACACCATGATGAATGTAGATCTACTTCGTACGCGGTGCTCCGCTGCTCGTGAGTCTTGCTTACCCCGCTACGGACGAGGAGGAAGACGAAGCAGAAACTAAGATCAGCGAATCTGCCCATGAAGGGAACCAGCCTTGATCGTGGGCCAGGCTGGCCACCAAGCTCATTTGTTAAAGTGTTGGCCGTCAAACAGCGGAAGCCTTGCAGACAGCAGAACCAGCGGGAAGTAAGTCTATGCAGTCCAGCTATTTTTGTCGTTTCAGCCCCTGCCGCAGACTCTACAACCGGGTGCCCTCAAGCACCTGGGCAGTGGCTCTGTTCATAATCTTGAGTGCCACCAGAAGCGAACCGCTCGCGTTCGAGAGTCGCGCAGTCCAGAACGGTGGTATCAAAGGCCAGGTTGTGGCCGATATCACCGACAAGCGCAGACCGCTCCCGGGCGTCGTCGTAATTCTGGGCGGCGAGCGCCTGGGCCAGAAAACCCTGCAGACTGTTAGCGACGAAGAGGGTCGTTACAACTTCACGGGGCTTACCGCAGGCGATTATTCCGTTTCTGTGGAGTTGCAGGGATTTAAGAAATATGAACAGAAGACCATCGTGCAGATCGAAGCCACGGTGGACCTGAACATCCTGCTGCAGCCTATTACGCTGAGCGAGACGGTGACGGTTACCGAAGATAAAACCGAGACCCAGAAAACTGAATCCACCACCGCCGGCGTGATCACCAGCGCAACTCTGCGCGACGCACCGCTTATCGATCAGAAATTCCAGGATGCCTTGCCGCTGCTGCCCGGTGTTGTGCGCGGGCCGGACGGCACTTTGAATATTAAAGGCACTCGCCCGAACCAGAGCGGGATACTAGTCTCCAGTCTGAACGTGACTGATCCCGTGACGGGCAGTCCGGCGATTGAGTTACCGCTCGAAGCTGTCGAGACCGTTCAGGTCTACTCAAATCCCTACTCCGCCGAGTACGGCAAGTTTACCGGCGCCGTCACAACTATTGAGACTCGGGCGGGCAGCAACGATTGGCGCTATCTGGTGAGCGGAGTCCTTCCGCGACCGCGTTGGCGCGACGGCAAAGTCTTTGGCATCGGCGCGGTGACACCGCGCATTGCTGTCGGCGGTCCCATTTCCAAGAACAAGCTCTTCTTTTTCCAGAGTCTCGAATACCGGTTCGTCCGAACTAACGTACCCAGTCTGGAAGCCCTGGACGTAAGCCAGAGAGACATCCAACGCGAGAGCTTCGACTCCTTCTCGCGCGTCGACTATGTAATAAACGCGGTCCACAGATTTACCGCCAGCTTTTCGCTATTCCCACAGAAGCTCGAGTTTTTCAACCTCAACACCTTTAACCCGACTGATACCACCGCAAACTTTCATCAGCGCGGCTGGTTTCTTGCGCTCAACGAACAAGCTGCCTTCAAATCCGGCGCGCTCCTGCAGTCAAGTTTTAGCGTCAAGCAATTTGACGTAGATATCTTCGGCAATAGCGCCGCACCTTACATGATCACTCCCGACAGAAATTTCGGGGGCTGGTTCGATCGGCAACATCGTGAGAGCCGGCGTTACGAATGGCTCGAGGTCTACCACTTTGCCCCCAGGCGTTGGCGCGGTTCGCACGCGCTTAAGACCGGCCTCAACTTCAGCCACACCAACTTCACGGGTAGTGACATCAGCCAGCCGGTCCAGGTCGTTCGCGAAAATGGCACCGTCAGTCAACTAATCGAGTTTGTCGGTGACACTGCATTGCGGCAGCGTCAGAACGAATATTCGGCCTTCGTACAGGACAAATGGGGTCTCAACGGACGCGTTACGTTCGACCTGGGGCTGCGCTTTGACCGCGATCAGATCGGAGCAAAGAACAACTTCGCTCCCCGCTTCGGTTTCGCCTTCCTGCCAACCGATTCTGAACGCACCATTGTGCGTGGCGGAGTGGGCCTCTTCTACGACAAAATTCCGCTGAACATAGGTGCGTTCGAACAGTATCAGAACCAGAGCGTCACGACCTTCGCGCCCGACGGCGTCACGGTTGTTGACGGACCCCGGCTATTTCGCAATACGGCGCCGAGCGGCGGACTCCGAAACCCGTACAGCGTGGCGGCTAATGTGCAGATCGATCACCAGATCACTCAGCGGTTGCTCTTGCGTGTCGGATATGAGGAGCGCCACACGCGCAACGACTTCTTCGTGGAACCGGTCAGTCTCGCCCCTAACTCGAGTGGAGGCGTACTCTTATTGCAAAACACTGGTCGCTCGCAGTACCGCGAGTTTCAAACCGTGGCGCGATTCCGCCTCCAGGAGGGGCGCAATATCTTCCTGTCGTATGTGCGGTCCGAGGCGCGCGGCGATCTTAATGACTACAACACCTACTTCGGCAATCTTCGTCAACCCGTAATTCGTCCAAATGAGTTTGGCAAGCAACAGTTTGACGCTCCGAACCGACTACTCTTCCGGGGCGACTTTGGTCTGCGCTACGATATCGTTGCCACACCGGTCTTTGAGTGGCGTAGTGGTTTCCCATTTTCGCTGCTCGATGAGGATCAGAACTTCGTCGGCCCGCGCAACGACGGCGGGCGCTTCCCCGGTTTGATGACGTTCGATCTGCTGGTGACGAAAGGGATCAAGATCCCTTTCCGCGGAAAGAAGTACAAGGGGCGAGTGGGCGTTACCATTTTCAATATCACGAACCACTGGAACCCGCGCGACATGCAGAACAACCTCGCCAGCCCGCAGTTCGGAACGTTTTACAATAGTCCCTACAGGAGTTTCCGTACTAAGTTTGAGTTTGTGAAGTTCTGATTACGCATAGACGCAAAGGGGGCAAAGACGCAAAGAAGAAGGCTGCAGACAGCAAAGGTTGAGTGTATAAGGATGGACTGGTCCCGACTCTACATAACTCTTCTTTGCGTCTTTGCCCCCTTTGCGTCTTTGCGTTAACAGAAACTCACTTGCCACCTCCAACGTAAGAGAACCATGAAAACAACCCTGACCTCCGCGCTGACCTCCTACCGAGAATTCCGCGCCGCAAAAGCGCGAAACCGTCCGTACCGAGTGGTTCGGAGTCTGATTATCTCCCTGGTGGCGGCGTACCTCTTGTTATTGAGCTTTCCGCAGGTCCTTTTCGCCCACGAGGTTTCCTACAAAAACTTTACCGTCTATTCAAGAGAGCCTCTGGATCAAAACGTCTATGCAGTTCTGGATCGAGTTGAGACCAGACTATCTGCCTCGACGATAAACAACCAGTCGGTTAAACCTCAGATTTTCCTCATCCACAGCCATGGTTTTTACAAGATCGTGAGCCTGTATCTGGGCGGAAACTCGTTCGGCAAAGGGTTTCCCATGCTCCCAACCAACAACATCTTCATTAATAGATCCGATCTCGCAACAGACTTGGTCTTCCGCAACGCTGCAGCAGACAACCAGCGAAGCTTGAGCGGAGTGATCGCTCACGAAACCACACACCTGCTGATTAGAAAGCGCTTCGGGTATTGGAAAAATCTAACCATGCCGGTCTGGAAGAGAGAAGGTTACAGCGAATACGTGGCTGGTGGGTCGACGCTCAATCACGAAACAGGCGTCAAGCTGTGGAAAGCCAATCCAAAGGACGGGACAGGTTATCAGTATTTCAAGTACTACATGTTGGTGAAGCACCTGCTCGAAGACGAGAAGATCTGCGTTGACGATCTTTTCAACCGAGATCATGATGTACAGGCGTTAGAAGCGAAGGTACTCAGCAGTTTGTAACGTATACGTCGGATGGCGGCTCCTGTTCATTTGCACATACTTGAAACAGAACGCTTAGTCCTGCGCCGGATGATGGCGGATGACGCCGAGTTTATTCTTGAACTCGTCAATCAACCGTCGTTCATCCACTTTATCGGCGACAAAGGAGTTCGCAACCATGCGGACGCGGTTCAGTACATTCAAACAGGTCCGATGGCCAACTATGAGCGTTTTGGTTTCGGACAGTATTTGGTGGAGATCAAAGATAGCCGAGTTCCGATTGGAATGTGCGGACTGACTAAAAAGGACTCGTTGCCCGATGTCGATCTTGGTTTTGCCTTACTGCCGGCGTTTTGGTCCAAAGGCTATGCCTTTGAGGCGGCTGCTGCAGTGAAGGCTTATGCAAGAGATGTTCTGGCTATAAGCAGGCTGGTTGCCGTCACCAATCCGGATAATGAAAGCTCGATCAAGCTGCTCGAAAAGCTTGGTTTTAGATTTGAGCGTATGATCCGATTGTCGGAAGATGCGTCTGAGATTAAGTTGTTTGCATCGGATGTCTAAGAACGGAGTAGGTTTTCCGCCACGAGGAGAAATATGAAACTGAACTTGAGCGTGTCCCTGATATTGTTGGCGTTGTTAGTTAGCGACATTTCCGCGCAGGTCCCCAATAGAAATCGCTGGTCATCTTTCAGAGGCGAACGAGCTTCTGGCGTAGCTGAAGGGCAAGACCTCCCGGAACGTTGGGATGGACAGAAGGGAGTCAATGTTAAATGGAAGACCATGATTCCCGGACTGGCCCACTCGAGTCCAATCGTTTGGGGTAATCGGGTCTTCGTGACGACCGCAATTAGCAGCCGTGGCGGTGACACATTCCGTCACGGCCTCTACGGCGATGGGGATGCCTCCGAAGATCGCTCTCCGCAACAGTGGAAAATTTATGCTCTGGATCGGAGCAACGGGAAAGTGATCTGGGAGAAAATTGCATACGAAGGGGTGCCGCGCGAGAAGCGACATATCAAAGCAAGTTACGCTAACTCCACACCTGTTACTGACGGCCGCTATGTCGTCGCATTCTTCGGTTCGCAAGGGCTCTACGCCTTTGATATGAAGGGACGCCTCGCCTGGCACAAAGACCTCGGCGTGCTGAACGCAGGCGCTTACGACGCGCCTGACTATGAATGGGGCACAGCAAGTTCAGCCATCATTTACAAGAACCTGGTTATCGTGCAGTGCGACACGCAAGGCGAGTCGTTTCTGATCGCTGCCGATATCAAAACCGGAAAAACCGTTTGGAAGACAGCTCGCGAGGAGCTTCCGTCCTGGGGCACACCCAACATTTACGACGGAGCCGGACGGGTGGAACTCGTGACCAACGCATCGAACTTTATCCGAGGTTACGATCCTCTGACCGGCAAAGAGCTTTGGCGATTGGGTGGGAGCTCCAAGATCACTGCGCCTACACCAGTTTTCTCCGGCGATCTGATCGTCGTCGCTAGCGGCCGACGTCCGGAGGCGCCTATCTTCGTCATCCGTGCAGGCGCCTCGGGGGATATAACTCTCGGCAAAGGAGAAACTTCGAGTAAGTACATCGCGTGGAGTAAACAGGCGCGCGGGTCTTACATGCCGACGCCGCTGATCTACGGCAACTATCTCTATGTGCTGTCGAACCAGGGAGTGTTTGATTGCTACGACCTGAAGACGGGAGCAGAGATCTATCGGGAACGCCTTGCTCATAAGGGTGGGGGATTCAGTGCCTCGCCGGTTGCGGCTGATGGAAGAATTTATCTGCCCAGCGAAGACGGAGACATGTACGTGGTGAGGGCCGGACCTCTGTATCAACTGATGGCCACAAACCCGCTCGGTGAGTTGATGATGGCCACGCCGGCAATCTCATCGGGTACGATGTTCGTGAGAACGCAACATCATCTCTTCGCCATCAGCCGTCAATAGAGCAATGCATCCGCAGATTACGCAGATTACCAGAACATGGCTGGTCACTTACACGCCTTAGCTGAGAAGATCTGGCATTACCACCTGATGAATCACCAGCTCTTTCAAGCTGACTTGATTCTCGTACTCTGTAGCCACGACACCAGAGTGGCTGAAAGAGGTGCGCAGCTCTTTCACGAGGGATGGGCACCCTTACTTATCTTCTCCGGTGGTCTGGGTGCGATCACCAGAGACTTCTGGACTGAGCCCGAAGCCGATCAGTTCGCGAAAGTTGCTGTAGGGTTGGGTGTGCCGAAAGATAAAATACTCATCGAGAACCAATCATCAAACACCGGCGAAAACATTCTGTTTACCAGGCAGTTGTTGGCTGAGAAGGAGATTGATCCGCAGAAGGTCATCCTGGTGCAGAAGCCTTACATGGAACGCAGGAGCTTTGCCTCCTTCAAGAAGCTTTGGCCGGAGAAAGAAGTTATCGTTACGTCGCCCCAGGTTTCGTTCGAAGAATATCTCGACCACTATGCCAGCAAAGATCTTTCACGCGACGACGTGATCAGTATCATGGTCGGGGATTTACAGCGGATCAAGCTATATCCGGAGAAGGGTTTTCAGATTTACCAGGAGATACCTGCCGATGTTTGGGCCGCGTATGAAGAGTTGATCGAGGCGGGGTACAACCAGAGACTTATCACATGAGAGGAATAAAAATGGGCGATGCAGAGAAGACCTACCCTTATGTAACTCACCTGAACGTGCTCTACCCTCAGATGGAGGTGGTGGACGTCCCCGCATTGGTCGCAGCTTGCACCGACCGTTGGTACAACCAAACTCTTTGCCAGGTGAATGAATCCGTTGTGCGAGTTGGCGTTATCCAGGGAGATTATCACTGGCACAAACACGATGACGAAGATGAGTTCTTCTACGTGGTCGCAGGGAAATTCCTGATTGACCTGGAGGGTCGCACAGTGGAACTCGAGCCCGGTCAGGGTTTTGTAGTTTCAAAAGGCACAATGCATCGCCCACGAGCACCCGAACGAACCGTGATCCTGATGGTCGAAGGGGCGGGAATCATACCGACCGGTGACGAGTAACATGAACACCACACCATTAACTGACATCGCGCCTGACATATTCCGGAAACGATTACTTTTCGAAGGCTACTTCACCGTTGAGGTGTCGGCCGAAACAGTGATCAGGTATTTTTCACATATCACGACCGAGCTGGGATTGCGGACATACGGCGATCCCATCGTCCATCAAACGGGCGGAGCGGGTAAAGATGTCAATGAGGGGTTTGACGGATTTGTGCCGTTGATTGACTCCGGCATCTACATCAGCGTATGGGTGAACCCAAAGTTCCTTTCCACGATTATTTACACCTGTGGTGAATTTGACTCCGATAGGGCCGTGAACGCCGTCAAGGAGTTCTTCCAGATTTCGAAATTTCAAGCGGCAGTTTTCTAAGCGTGCGAAGCAAGGGAGAGGTGATGGCGGAACTTAAAACTAAACCAACGAAAGAGAGTGTTTCTGGTTTTCTCAAAAAGATTTCAGACAAGAGTCGACGAGAGGACTGCCTTAAAGTGCTCGAGATTATGAAAGATGCAACGGGCGAAGAACCTGAAATGTGGGGCAGCAGCATTGTTGGTTTCGGACGCTATCGTTACAAGTACGCAAGCGGGACCAAAGGCGAATGGATGATCACCGGATTCTCCCCACGGAAAAATGACCTGACCCTCTACATCATGCGGGGGTTCGATGGTGTCTCGGATCTCATGGCTCGTCTGGGAAAACACAAGACCGGCAAGTCGTGCCTCTACATAAAGAAACTTGCTGATGTCGACCTGGGTGTGTTGACAAAGATCGTAGAGAAGTCAGTTAAGGGAATGGCTAGTAGGCGAGTTGAGAAATAATGGTGCCAAAATATGTTGCCTTCCTGCGGGCCATTAACGTTGGCAGCCATCTCGTAAAAATGGACCATCTGCGGCAACTGTTTGAGGCCCTGGGGTTTGCCAATGTCGAGACCTTTATCGCCAGCGGGAATGTGATATTTGATTCGACCTCAAAAAGCACAAAGACTTTGGAAAGGAAGATCGAGAGTCTTCTTGAGGAGACTCTCGGTTACCGAGTGGCGACTTTTATCAGGTCGACATCGGAGTTGGCGAGCATCGTGAATTACAAACCATTTGAGGAATCGGAGTTGAATGAAGATGGAAATGCGCTCTATATCATCTTTACAGCAGATGAGCTCAGCACCGAATCCAAACGAAAGCTCCGGACATTCCGCTCGGAGGTGGACGACTTTCACGCCAATGGTCGTGAAGTCTATTGGCTTTCCCGTAAGAAGATCAGCGAATCCAAGGTATCCGGCGCGCAGCTCGAGCGCACTATGGGAATGCCGGGTACGATGCGGAATGCAAATACAGTAAAACGGCTGGCAGCGAAATACTCTTAATGCTCCAAACATGCCAGGTCTGTTTGCGGCCGGCGACGTTCGTCATGGTTCGGTAAATTGTTTCGCCTCGGCGGTCGGGGAAGGCGGCCTTCGCGCACCGTTATCTGGCGGAAGGTTGAAGCGTTACTTAGCGCCGCCAGAGCTGCCACTGGAGGCTTGAGGCGTCGCCCGCAGCTTCATAGGGACGAGGGCTTCAAAATTCTTGTAGATCTGCAGATACATCTGCGTCTCACGCGGAATCAGTGTGCGCCAGGACGAACCTCCGCGCTTCAGATAGCTAGGCAAACGAGCAGCGTTTGAGTTGTAGCCGGCAGCCAGCAGCTCCGTTTGCGTCGCGAGCTTTGCACTGAGCGCGTACTGCACCTCTTCATTTGCCGCGAGATCGTTCCAGGTATCCTGCATGTAGAGCAGCATCGCCTGCAATGCGTTTCCATGGTTGCGCATACCCACGACAAAATCAGGCGTGAGGCCCACGCCAGGATGACGCTGCTTCATAAGGTTGTAGGCCCACGGAATCATCTGGACCATGCCGCCCGCGCCCGCGGAGCTGACTGAATAGCGATAGGTATCAAGTTCGTTAAGGGCAAAGAGTGAATAAACTTCCTGGAACAGGATGCCGCGGTTTTCCTGACGAAAGCGATCGTGGTCAACGTGCTCGACCAGACACAGACGCTCAGCTACATCGACGATCCGAGGCGAGATAAAAACACCCTTCTCACCCAGACGCTTCGCCGCCAGATCCAACATGTTACGTATATACAGCTGGCCCGACTGTGCCAGCTCCGGTGAAAGCAGAGCGGGATGTGCCGAAGTGTAGTAAGCCAGCTCACGAAAAACGCCGCGCTTCTCAATCGGAAACTCGACCAGCAGAGGAGTCAGGGAGCGGCCCTGATTGTCGAACACAGTTACCGCGGTGTTGACTCCGTTCGCACGCAACACACGAACACTCAGGGGCATGCCTAAGGAACTAGTAGTTTGGAACTCAGATCCTTTGGTGAGAAATGTTTCCTTCAAAAGTGTCACCTTATGAATGCGGGTCGTGCTCTGGTCGAGAGCCGCCAGAGTCACAAATTGAATTGAAGGCGCCATCGATGTCGGCAATGGACGCGACTTGAACAAACGCTCCGCCTCTGCGATTCTCGCGCGAATCGCCTGCGGCAAGAGCGGCCGCAATGTCTTCTGTGAATCAGCCGCCTTAGTCTCCGTTCCAGCTAACTCGACTGACTGTGGCGGTACAACGGTGGGCGAACCCGGTAGCTGCGGGTTGGGAGTCTGGACAGACTCTTGACTTTGCTTTTGCGGTACCCCTGGCGCCGGTACCTGCTGAGATTGAGGAGCCGGAGACGACACCCTTCGTGGGCGCGTCAATTCCGATACCTCCGGTGATTGTGCGTGAGCTGTTACGAACGCCAGAGAAATAACGAGGGGCGTGACGCCGAGGGAACTTAATTTCATGTCTGTTTTTTCGAGCTCTTGGACTTAAGACTACTCGCAAGGGGCAGCGAGTGTAGACTTAGATTCGCCTATGCCCCTGCGAGTTGTCAACATATTATTCGAACTTGAGCTAATTGATTTCAAAACCGACATTGACCACGGCAGTGATGTCTTTCTCCAGTGACGAGGTGTCGTTCATGCCACTATCGGAGACCTCGTTTGAATCGGCCGGGGTGATCTGCAGCACTCCCATTCTGGCAGTGCGCACGCTGCCGATGCTGCTGCCGGTGCTCTCCGCCACCCTTTCAGCCCGCACCTTTGCATCTTTAGCCGCCTCGGCAAGCATGGTGATCTTCTCTTCACCGAGGTTGGTGTAGTGGTAAGCCGGCGCCATCGACTCCAGCAGAATGCCCTGATTGATCAGTTCGGTGGCTTCACGGGCAATCTTCGCGATCTTGTCTACGTCAGTTGAACGTACTTCCAGCTCCTGGCGCAGTGAATACCCGGTGATCTGTCCAGTGTCTTCTCCCTGGTCGTTTCGGGCGTGCAGGGTTTGGGAGGAGATTGACGAAATCGTGATTTGATCCTCAGGAATGCCTTTGCCGACGAGATACGACTTAACCCGAGGCACATTCTCCGAAAGAGACCGGTAAGCGTCTGCAAGCACCGGCGCCTGATAGGAAACACCTGCCCTCCAAATTACCAGATCTGATCTGATGCGCTTTCGTGCCGAGCCGGTCACGGTGATCGTCTGGTCACCACGCTTCCCTTTCACAAAAGCCCACCCACCAATTACCGAGGCAAGCACTAGCCCAATAGCAAGCGCAATACCCGCGCCACTACCTGGTCCAAACCTTTCGTCAGCCATTCGGGGGAACCTCCTATCGAAGACTCAGCGTTCAAGAAGATGCACAATACACAAGTAACTCTCCGAGCTCAACCAATAGCCGCAGCAACAACACATAAGATCCACGAAACTACACAAACCAACACGAAAATCTTCCTGGTGCCATTTCGTGTGATTTCATGGCTCGTGTTCTTGGCGTTGATGACGCTGGTGCGGTGAGGGCGATCTCAACTAGAATGCGCGGGCTTGCACAGATCAACCCATGTCGCTTTAACCTGTTCGCACCCATCCAGGAGCCCCAAAGCATGCGCATGTTAAGAACCACTCTGACTGCTTTCTTAATACTCACCGCTAGTGTTTCTACATTCCTATCACAAGAAACTGGAAAACAACCTGGCGCCATAAGGCCTGTCGCGCCCCAAGGCAAGGGCCTGGTAATTCTCCGCGCAGCTCGGTTGATCGATGGCACGGGCAGTGCACCTATTCTCAATGCCGTTGTGATAGTGACTGACGAAAAGATTACCGCGGTGGGCACCGCCGGCGACGTGCGCGTTCCGACCGGCGCCAGGGTTATCGACCTGGGAGACGTCACGCTTCTGCCAGGTTTTGTTGATGCGCATACTCACATCATCGGCCGGGTGCTTGGCGATCCGGAGATCGAGACCGCTGCGGTTCGGGACTTTGAGTCTTTCGGAGCCATTCTCAGCGTCGGCAACGCGAGAGACACATTGATGGCTGGGTTCACTACGGTGCGCAACGTGGGCGCGAGCGGCAGGTTCGATGACATGGCGTTGCGGAAGGCAATCAATGAAGGATGGGTACCGGGGCCGAGAATGCAGTCTGCCGGCCATTCACTCGGCATTACCGGCGGCCACTGTGACTCAAATGGCTTTCGACCCGGACTGATGGATCGGTCAATCGAAGACGGTATTGCGAATAGTCCGGATGAAATACGAGCAGCGGTCCGTTTTCAGGTCAAGTATGGCGCCGATGTGATTAAGACCTGTGCGACGGGCGGAGTGCTGTCGGAAGGCGATGCGGTAGGAGCAACGCAGTACAATTATGAAGAGATGAAGGCGTTGGTGGATGAAGCGACGAAGTTGGAAAGAAAAGTCGCCGCCCATGCGCATGGCACGGAGGGAATCAAGATCGCCACGCGGGCCGGGGTGGCTTCGATTGAGCATGGATCTTTTATGGATGAAGAAGGCGCGCGACTGATGGCCCAGCACGGTACATTCCTGGTGCCCACCATGATGGCCGGTGAGGCGGTGGAACGAGCCGCAAAAGCCGGCATCCTCAAAGGGCAACGGGCTGAGAAAGGCCTGGCCGCCGCCGCCGCGATGCGCAACGGGATCAAGATCGCCGTCGCTAACAAGGTACGAATCGCTTTGGGTACCGACGCCGGCGTGATTCCTCATGGCACAAACGCGCGGGAGTTTGTGCTGATGGTGGAATGGGGCGGGATGAGTCCAATGGAATCGATCGTGGCTGGGACTCTAAATGGATCGAAGTTACTCGGCTGGGACAAGAACCTGGGCTCATTGACCGTGGGAAAATGGGCGGATATCGTGGCGGTTTCTGGCGATCCTCTGAAAGATATTCACAACATGCAGAAAGTCGTCTTTGTGATGAAGAACGGAGTCATCTACAAACAATGACGCTACTGCCTTGCCCTGGAATTGTAGGGGCGTCCCTGGCCGCCCCATCGTGGGATTGAGCGGATAACGTCCCGAACATCATGCCAAGATGGGGCGCCCACGGAGGGACGCCCCTACAATTCCAGCGTCAATCCGCCGCCCGGCCATCGACGTCCAGCCAGTCGCGCGTAAGGTCGCACCAGAGGGCCAAACCTCGCCACTCCTTAAAGCCTGAATAGTAACGGGCGATCTTCTTGTCCGTAGCTTTGCGTCCATTGTTGCGCACTTCGAAGAACTTCGCTCGGGTCCAGGAATCCAGCGCCAAACCATCGTACCGTCCCAGGAGTTTGAGAACGTTCTCGGCCGCGTAGTCGCCAACTCCCTTAACGCTCTTCATCTCCTTGATGAGTTCTGCGGTGGGCAACGGGCTGGCGAGCCATGACTCCACATTCAAGGATCCAGACGCCACGCGTTCCGCTAGTTCCTTCAAGTATTGAGCACGATAACCAGCTCGCACTTCGTTGACGTAAAATTTTAAAGGCATCAGCGCCATCGCTTCCGGGGTCGGAAATGTTCTGAGTCCGCCGGCCGACTCCCTTCCTAAACTCTGAACCAGCCCCGTTACCATCTTAGTCGTGAGTGACCAGGAGCAATTGGTGGTGCAGATCATCTTCACCAGATCCTCAAAGACGGTAGGTGCGCGGAGCAGCCGGCCTGCTCCCTGCTCAGAAACCCACTCAAAATCGGGTGTCGCTTTCATCGTTTGATAAAAGCCGGCCATATCATCATCCAACCGCAGCATGTGGCGTACATCTCTCAGCACTTGCGCAGCGGCTTTTTTACCAAGAGTGCGAGATGGATCAATTCGCACCGCGCGCTTGTTCGCTGTTATTAGGACAGTGACGGGTGCGCCGTCTGAGAGATCGAGAGTGCGCGAGAGTACCCACCTGTCCCGATCAATCTCGAATGGCAAGAGTCCACACCACCCATGACTGATCACTGTGCGCTTGAAACTAAAAGTACGGGGCGTGTTTATTGATAATTGCATAATGACGTTATTTGATTTCAGGATAAGACTAGCGTTGAGCCAGCTATGAAGTGATTATGAACACGGATCTAGATAGTGCGCAAACCGATAGGTATGCATGTGCCGGTAGTTTAGAGTTCAAGCTTTAGCTTGCCTTCATCGAGAAGCTGCAACCTAAAGGTTAAACTCTGAACTTCTTGACTTTTTGGAGTGCTGTATAATCAACCAAAAGATGGACCTCGAAAAGATAGCTACTCCCGCACTCTTGCTTGACGTCGAGCGCGTTCGGCGCAACGCGGACAGAATCGGCAACCGCGTTCGCCATCTCGGTGCCCGACTGCGCCCACATGTGAAAACACATAAGTCGATTGAAGTAGCGCGCATTCAGACTGAAGGCCACTCCGGCGCGATAACCGTGTCTACTTTGGCCGAGGCCAAGGCCTTTGTCGCTGGTGGATTTCAAGACATTACCTACGGCGTCCCGATAGAACCAGGTAAGTTTAAAGCAGCGCTCGCGCTGGCCAAATCCTGTCAGCGTCTAGGTTTGATTACCGACGATCCTGCGATTCCGGCGCTGCTCAACGACGCCGCACGAAATGAGAATGTTTCAGTCGACCTATTTTTGAAGATTGATTGTGGCTACCACCGTTGCGGTGTCGAGCCAGATTCCAAGGAAGCATTCGAAATTCCTGGACGTATCTCCGGTTTTTCGAATCTGCGGTTCGCAGGAATTCTCACACATGCCGGCCACTCATATCACTACCATTCGCATGATGAGCGCCTGACCGTTGCCAGGCATGAGCGCGATGTGATGAAGCAACTCGCCGAGGAATTGCGAGATTCTGGAATCGACGTCCCGACAGTCAGCATAGGTTCGACGCCTACTATCACAATTGTCGACCATCTTGACGGGGTTGATGAGGCGCGGCCTGGTAATTACATTTTCTTTGACGCATTTCAGGCCGCTATCGGAAGCTGCACCTTGGACGACTGCGCCTTGACCGTTCTGGCCGCAGTGGTACATCGGGACCTTAGGCGTAACAAGATTGTCATTGACGCGGGGGCAATCGCTCTCTCGAAGGACCGGGGCGCAATTGAGTTTGATCCGGCCTGCGGATACGGTCGTGTGCTGGATCTTGAAGGCCGTAATCTGGAGCTGAGTCTCGACTCCCTGTCGCAGGAACACGGCGAAATTTCGGCCGAGAACGGTGATATTTCGGGATTGAGAGTCGGCTCACGAGTTCGTGTTCTGGCAAATCACTCGTGCCTAAGTGCCGCTCAACATTCACACTACAATGTCCTGGAGAGAGGTCGAATTGTGGATTGGTGGGAGATTCAGCGGGGCTGGTAGGGGAGCAGCTTTTACACGGTCTGTCCTGGCGTCTCGTGAGGTCAAATTAAGACACTACTCGGTCAAGCTGAATCTTGACAGAGAGGGTCTTCAGGGCCTAGACTAAGCCCACTTGAAACAGTGTATGGAAGGCTGTACTCGAGTTTCCCTAATACTCGGGAAGACTTGGGAGAAGAGTCCAAAACACTTAGGCTCTCTACAGTATTAAGGTGAACGTACGTCACCGCTTCCGATTATAGCCGGAGCTTTCCGGCAAGCGTTCGTCGCCCCAATCAGGACAGTCAGCAGGGCAGTCCGGATTGGGGCGATGTCGTGTTCGGGTTCTTCGAAATTCTCACCAAACGTTCGCCAAGAATTGAGCATACGGCTTTGCGACTTGCCGCCCCCGTGCAGTAAGGCTCTGCCTTAGCGCCGACTCGACGATTTTACTGAGGCGACGCCTCCATCCGACCGGCAGAGGCATAGCCTCGAATTTTTTGTAGAGCGTTCCGGTAAGGCAGAGCCTTACCGCACGGGAGGCGGCAAAGCCGCTCATTCCGCACGGGAGGCGGCCAAGCCGCTCAGTCCGCCCAGCCCGGCTCGAGTACTAGTCAACTCTCTCACCTGCCCCAGGCCCCACTACTTTACATAAATTGGATTAGAAAGAATCCAGGGTTGCTCGCCGACGGACCCTGGCAGCTGTGACAGATAGACCTCAACCCGATAGCTGCCACGCTCGGTTACAACGAACTCCTTCATGGTCACTCCGCTCGCACTCTGAATTGGGTTGCCATCGCGCATTAAGACGATCCGACTGGGAATTGGAGCCGTCACGTTTAGCCGAATGTCTCTTTCGAGTGTGATCTCATCACCCTGAATCCTGATCTCGTTTGCGTTTGAACCGGTAAACCGAAACCCAGCGGAATCGGAGAAGAGATCAAAGCCAATGAAACAATGGCCGGCAGCAAGCGCGCCTCGCAAGGTTTCGGCACCAAGAGGGCTGCCATGAGGAATGAGTACGTGAACTCTTACCAGTCGAAAACTTCTTTCGTAAGGATCGAGCTTCAGTCCCAGTAACGTGTTTCCAGCAGTATCTTTGAGTGCCAGGCCAACGTTTGCATGAGCGTCATTTCCGGCGACCGCAACCAGCCTTTGTTTTCTGGCCACAATTGCATTGTCCCAGCGTCGCAGACTCTCAGCCGGTCGCTCATAAAAAGTTGCAAACAAGAGATCGGGATAACTACGATACGACCAAAGGCCATCAAAGAACATTACGATTGGATTTATTTCTCGAGCATTGGTGTAAAGATTGTAAACCTCCACTCCATGGTAGTCGGTTGAGTCCCAACTCTTGAACTCTTCCGGGTATGCAACAATTACCGTTGCGTTCGTAGCCTTCGCCTCAGTGACAACCTCCGGGGTTGAGTGCTGGTCCGTATCGGCGGCGGAACCATTCCCCGGTATGACCAAAAGGCGGTCCGCGTCAGCCGTGATGACTTCGTTGCCATTGATAAATAGAACGCCGGCATGTATTCCCTTCAAAGTCATCTCAGCAGTGCTGAAATTCTTCGACGGGTGCTCAGTCATAACAACGAAGTCCAATTGATTCGACTTAGCGGCCGCGATTATCTCATCGAAGGTTCCGGTGCTATGTCCGCCGAGAAATGAATGGACATGCATCGCGCCTTTGTACTCAACGAAGTCGTCCTGAATTGCGACGCGCTGAGAGTTTGTTTGTTGAATTGCCGCATTGAGACGGCCCAATTTGTAGCGGCGATAGGCGAAAGGAATCTGCGAGAGCAGGATCAGTACGAGCAAGAGCAGTAGGAGCTTCTTCCAGGTCTTCATGAGAACAGGATTCACGCAATGCTTCAATCTTCGAAATCAACTGAGGCCACGTGCTCGCTAATGCTTCTACCAAGTTCGGCGACTTTAATGTGTGCGGGATGAATAGTGTAGGCTTCGAGCCCCGCGCGATCGGCAAAGACAGCGACCAGACCCGTATCATAGGAGCGGGGCAGACGCAGCAGGTCGAAGCCAACTGACAAGCTCACGAGCTCGGGGATGGTTCCCACCAATCCGCGGAGAAAACCCACATGCTCCTCGCGAACTTCCTGTTCAATATCAACTCGATACTTCCAAATGACGATGTGTGTCAGCATAAGTCCCTCGACAGATTCAGGTAGTTCAGAGTTCAACCTTTAGGTTGGACGTTACGAAGCCACAAGCTGAAGCTTGAACTCTAAACTACCGGCTTATTCCCTATCCTTCGCACCATTCACGCGTCACCTGATGCCGGTAGTCAAAAAGCTTCCGCAGGCGGCTTTCGATTAGAACGGGCGACAAAGCAAGTCCTACAAATCCTAACGGCGGTTCGTAGTCTATTTCATCTCGCAGTGTCGCACCTTCCTCATGAGACTTAACAAAGTGACGATGACGCCAGCTGCGAAAGGGCCCCTTGATTTGAACGTCTTCGAACAGGTGCGGCGGCTCATAAACGGTGTGTTCGGCGATCCACTGGACTGTGATCGGTCCAAGAATCCGCGTTACGACTATGGCTCGCGCACCGACTTCCGAAATCTTTGCACTTTGTATCACACGGGCACTCTCCCAGGGCGGTAACAAGAGTACTAACACATCCGGTTGTTCGTGAAATGCGAAGACGCGCTCAGGTGTTGCGCGGATGAGACTTTCTTTCACGAAACGCATGAACTTTTTGAGATCACGCAAAGACGCAAAGGTGGCAAAGACGCAAAGAAGAGATTAGACCAACAAGCATAACGAATGGCATTCTCTTCTTTGCGTCTTTGCCACCTTTGATGTCATGAAACAGGCACCTCCCGCCGAGAGTGGTTACACTCAAGGCGTTTTGGTTTGTGATCGCAAACGGAGGTGCCCAATGACAGTATACGTTGGAGTTGATTTTCATGCGCGGCAACAAACGATTCGTTATTG
>JAMQPH010000630.1 GCA_023717605.1 Pyrinomonadaceae bacterium | reverse complement strand
TTTGCGGTAGCCAATGGATCCTACGCGCAACTCAAACAGGCGCCACTCAACGCGTTTGCTTGTCCGGTGTAATGCTTAACCATTAGTCCTGAACTTAGCCTCCGCTGGCTACCGCAAGCGGTTCTGTGCGTTGACTAATTTCTACGAACTTATGCTGCGATACGATCCAGATCGCCACCCTTGCCGCGCCTTCAGAGCTGGTTCGCGATTCTTTACGGATTGACATGTTACAAGTTGCGGGCCAAACTTTGAATCTGATCAGAGTAGTCCGACAACTCCAGTAAGATACGTTTCCGAGCAGGTCTATCATTTTTTCCCGAGGTAATCGATGTGGCTGAAGCTAACCTTTTAAGAGAAGAGAATCCGGTGGCCGAGGAAACTGCCCAAAAGTGGGTCTACCTTTTTGAGGAAGGTAGTGGCGAGGACAAAGCGTTACTTGGTGGAAAAGGCGCGGGTCTGAGCGAGATGACTCGAGCCGGCCTGCCCGTGCCGCCGGGTTTCGTCGTCACGACGGAAGCCTGCAACGCATTTTTTGAAAATGGCAAGAACTTTCCAGATGGCCTTTGGGACCAGGTCAAAGAAGGCCTAAATAGGATCGAGGAGAAGGTCGGCAAGCGCTTTGGTGATCCGAAGAATCCCTTGCTGGTCTCCGTACGATCGGGTGCGGCTTTCTCGATGCCCGGGATGATGGACACGGTGCTCAACCTCGGCCTCAACGAGGAGACGGTTCAGGGTTTGGCTGAACAAACCGGAGACCTCAGATTTGCGCTCGATGCCTACCGCCGTTTCGCGTCACTCTTCGGCGAGATTGTCATGGGGGTCGCTCACGAGAAGTTCGAGAGAGTGATGGATCGGTTCAAAGCGCAGACCGAGGGAGGAAGCGACACTGATCTGAAAGCCGACGACCTGCGTGACATCATTGTCGCCGAAAAACAGATCATTGTCGCCGAGCAACACGCGATACCCGAAGATCCGTATGAGCAACTGCGCGTGGCAATCGCCGCCGTTTTTAATTCCTGGATGGGCCGGCGCGCGGTTGACTACCGGCGCGTGAATCGAATTCCGGATTCGCTGGGTACGGCTGTGAATGTGCAGGCCATGGTTTTCGGCAACATGGGTAGCGACAGCGGTACCGGCGTCGCCTTCACGCGCAACCCATCGACTGGTGAAAAAAAGCTGTACGGGGAGTACTTATTGAAAGCCCAGGGCGAGGACGTCGTTGCCGGCATTCGCACACCGCATCCGATCAGCCAACTGAAAAAAGAATTGCCCGCGGTTTACGACGAGTTTGCTTCAATCGCCAACCTGCTCGAGCAACATTACCGCGACATGCAGGACGTTGAGTTCACCATCGAACGCGGCAAGCTCTGGATGCTGCAAACTCGGACGGCAAAGCGCACCGGCGCCGCTGCGGTGCGGATAGCCGTCGAGATGGCCCACGAAAAGTTAATCGATCGCGCCCTGGCGGTGCAGCGGGTTACGCCTGAACAGCTCGATCAGCTGCTCCATCCGACCGTTGATCCGAAGACTGACGCGACTGTGCTGGCGACGGGATTGCCGGCAAGTCCCGGCGCCGCGCAAGGTCAGGTCGTATTCAGTCCTGACGAAGCCGAGGAACTGGCGCGCGAAGGCGCCAAGGTCGTGCTCGTCAGACAGGAAACCAGTCCGGACGATTTTCACGGGATGGTAGCTGCGCAAGCAATCGTGACCGCGCGCGGAGGCATGACCAGTCACGCGGCGGTGGTCGCCCGCGGCATGGGCAAGACCTGCGTGAGCGGCGCCAGCTCGCTGGAAATTGATTACAGCCAACAGCAGTTTAGCGTCAACGGAACGGTGGTAACGAAGGGCGACTGGATCACTGTAGACGGGTCCACCGGGCGTGTATTCCTGGGACAGGTGCCCACGGTCCAGCCAACTCTGAACGCAGACTTCTACGAGATAATGAGCTGGGCGGACAAATTCCGTCGGCTGCGAGTACGGGCCAATGCCGACACTCCGCGTGATGCAAAAGTTGCGCGTCAGTTTGGGGCGGAGGGAATAGGACTTTGCCGCACCGAACATATGTTCTTCGGCGATCAGCGTCTGGCGGCGATGCGCGAGATGATCCTTTCAGACGGTGTCGGTGCCCGCGAAAAAGCGCTGGAGAAGCTGCTGCCACTACAGCGTGGCGACTTCGTGGGAATCTTCCGCGAGATGGCCGGCTTGCCGGTCACGATTCGATTGTTGGATCCGCCGCTGCACGAGTTTCTTCCGAGCGTGGACGACCTGTTGAGTGAACTAGCGGAACTGAAGATGGCCGTGCGTTTGGCGGCTACCCTCTCAGACATGGACAAGCTGCTCGATGAGATCGATGAGAAGCGGCGCCTGCTGCGGCAAGTGGTGCGTACGCGGGAAGCCAATCCCATGCTGGGATTCAGAGGCTGTCGATTGGGTCTGCTGTTTCCCGAAGTCACGCGCATGCAGTGTCGCGCGATCTTCGAGGCCGCTTGCCAGGTGCAAGGCGAAAAGAAGAAGGTGACCTTAGAGATAATGGTGCCGCTGGTTTCGCTCAGCGAGGAGCTGCGGCAACAAAGAGAAGTGATCGACGAAGTAGCGCGACAGGTGATGGGTGAACAGGGGATGACCGTCGAATATCACGTGGGCACAATGATCGAGCTGCCACGAGCTGCGCTAATGGCTGATAGCATCGCTGCCCACGCCGATTTCTTCTCTTTCGGAACCAACGACCTGACGCAGACGACTTTCGGTTTGAGCCGGGACGATTCAGGGCGCTTTCTTCCCAGTTATATTGAACGCCGGATTCTGCCGGAAGATCCTTTTCAGATGCTCGACCGCGAGGGTGTGGGCCAGTTGGTTCGGCTGGGCTCGGAACGCGGGCGCAGCGCCAAACCTGATCTGAAGATCGGGATCTGTGGCGAGCATGGAGGCGATCCGAGTTCTATCGCCTTTTGCCACGAGATAAAGCTCGACTACGTAAGTTGTTCGCCCTTCCGGCTACCGGTAGCGCGTCTTGCGGCAGCGCAAGCTGCTCTGTCGGAGTCGGCAGCGGAGCAGTCAGGCGAAAAGGTTCTGGCGGATGCGACGCTATAACTGCATTTTAGATTGTTGATTTTAGATTTGAGATCTGGCGATCTGAGATATCTGAAATAATCTGAAATCTCAAATCCAAGACCGCAAGTCTCAAAGTCTCAGACCCCTAATGTGTCAAAGTATCGCCCCTGAGTCCCTCGAAGATGAAACTCCGTGTTCATCTAACAGGGTTGACAATAACTTCAACTGTGTTGGGGTTGCCGCTTGTAATCACCGGATAAGCTTGGGTGTTGATAAACTGCAGCTTCCCCTCGACGAGTATGCGGGCCTGGATCGTGTACCGATGACGCTGATCGATGTGCCCCGGGTCGTATTGAATCTCAAACTTGATTGGCACTTGTCGTCCCGCCGGTCTAATCACCTGCTCAGCGATTGTCACCGCCGGTGCGTCCGCGCGCGAAACATCCAACAGCTTCACTTCGACGACAGCGTTTGGCGATAGCGCCATCCGTTGCCGATACGTCACAGTTCCAGTCACGGTGGCTATTTTTGTCACGGGGCTTGGCTCCCTCCCAGTTGCCCTGAATGTGAGGATCGGACTGCCCGTCGCGTACAAGCGTATGACGTCGCCCTGAATCTCTACGCGGTCGGTGGTTTCCAGCGCTTTCAAGAAACTCGCTTCAACCTGCTGCGGGCCCGCATCGAGGCAGGCCCGTTTCGTGCTTGCGACAGCGGTAAACTTCAGATCAATGCCATCCACGTGGTATCCGCCCATGACTCGGTTGCAGCCGCCGGAACCGGAGAATCGCCCCTGCTTAACGTCGAACTCAAGATATGGCTCGGTGCCTGTAAACGAGCGTTCTCCCATTTGTGTCAACGTCCATCTCTTCCGGAAAACCGAGTCGAGGCGTTCGTGCTCGGGCACTCCGGAAGACGCGTCGTTACGAGGAGCCTTCCTGGTGCTTTCCACGCAGACGTCTCCTTCTGGCGGGCCATCTGCCCACCGACGCAACTCCTCCGTGCGCTTTCTCGTCACTTCCTCCAACGCTGTACATCGGCACAACGGATAGACGCTACCAGATTCGCGTCGCGGGTCGTCGGATGGACAGAGTGCCGCGATGTGAGCGTCCTTATAAGCTACCCAGGCGCGTTGAGCACTTCTCATCTTTCTCAAGAAGAGCGCATTGTCTTTATGCTCGCGCAAAACCGACTGATAAATCCCATTCAGCTCGCCATCTGCCTTCGTGTACTGATCACAAGCCGTTTTGTTTATCGCCGCCTGTGTTTGCGCCGGGGCGG
>JAMQPH010000612.1 GCA_023717605.1 Pyrinomonadaceae bacterium | reverse complement strand
GCTGTGAATCGGCATGCAATAATGACCCACCTTTAGGCCCAATCGGCATCCAACATTGACCCACCCCCCTGCGGCTCTCTAATCTGCCAGCAATCGGGCAGAAGGAGGGCGAAGGGGAGATGCTTACCGTGGAGACTATTCGCAAGATCCGGCTATCGATTCTCCGGGACGGCAAGTCGATCCGTCAGACAGCCAAAGAGCTTCGAGTTTCCCGCAACACCGTCCGGAAGGCAGTGCGCAGTCAGCAGACGGCTTTCACCTATCGACGCAGCTCTCAGCCTCGTCCTGCCTTGGGGGCATTTGTAGAACGCTTGGAGACGGCTTTGGCAGAGGATCAGAAGCTTGCCAAGCGCCAACGTCGAACCGCCATCGTGCTCTTTGAGCAGCTGCAGGCCGAGGGCTACACGGGCAGCTATGACAGCATTCGGCGGCATGTCCGGGATTGGCGCAAACGGCAGAGCAGTTTGACTGCTGAGGTCTTTATCCCGCTGGTGTTTGATCCCGGGGAAGCCTTTCAGTTCGACTGGAGCCACGAGTGGGTGGAGATGGCCGGGATGCCGGTGAAGGTGAAGGTAGCGCACCTGCGATTGTGCCACAGTCGGCACTTTCTGGTGGTGGCCTACCCGCGCGAGACCCAGGAGATGGTCTTTGATGCCCACATGCGCGCCTTCGAGTTCTTCGGAGGAGTCTGCCGCCGGGGGATCTACGACAACCTGAAGGCGGTGGTGAACAAGGTGCTCTCCGGCAAGCAGCGCAACTTCAACAACCGCTTCGGCCAACTGTGCTCCCATTATCTGTTCGAACCGACGGCCTGAACGCCTGCGGCCGGTTGGGAGAAAGGGCAGGTGGAGAATCAGGTGGGCACGGTGCGCCGCCGTTTCTTTGTTCCCCGTCCGAAGGTCAAAGACTATGCCGAGCTAAACGAGTGGCTCAAGGAGCGTTGCCTGCAGTGGGCGAGGTCCCACCCGCATCCCAGTCTTGCCGGGCAGAGCGTGTGGCACGCCTATGAAGCCGAACGGCCACACTTGATTCCGCTGCAGCCTCGCTTCGACGGCTATGCCGAGCGCCCAGTCGGGGTCAGTCCGAGCATTCTGGTGCGCTTCGACGGCAACCGCTACAGTGTCAATGGTGAACAAGTGGGGTCGAGCGTGCAAATGCGGGTATACGCCGAGCGCATCGTGATCGTCTCCGAGGGCCAGGTGATCGGGGATCACCAGCGGCATTTTGGCAGAGGCAAGACGATCTTCGATCCCTGGCATTACCTGCCCGCACTGGAGCGAAAGCCGGGCGCATTGCGCAACGGAGCCCCATTCAAGCACTGGGACCTTCCGAAGGCTCTCGGTCGCATCGGAGAGCAGTTGCAAAGCCGCTATACGGACTGGGACCGGCAGTATGTGGGTATCCTGCAGGCTGTGCCGCTTTACGGGCTGGATGTGGTGGCGGCCGCCTGTAGCAAGGCCCTTGAGATGGGAGCCTTCAGCAAGGAAGTGGTGCTCAACCTGCTCAACCGCAGTCGGGATGATGCAGCTGCCGCGGAGATCGAGCCTCCAGACCACCTTCTACTCAAGCAGCCGCCGGTTGCCGATTGTCAGCGCTATGACCGCCTACTCCAGGAGGTGGCCTATGCTGCGCAATGAAGTGCTCGCACTAATGGAGGCGCTCAAACTCAGAGGCATGCAGGAGGTCTATGACGAGTTGCTCGCAAGCGGCCGCAAGCAGCGCGCCATCCCGGAGAAGGTAGTGCTGGAGCTGCTCAAGGCCGAGGCCGCCGAACGCAAGCTTCGCAGTATCCGCTACCGCCTCGGGCAGGCCCGCTTCCCCATGTTCAAGGATCTGGACAACTTCCAGTTCGCTGACTGCGGGATCGATGAGGCTCAGATCCGGTCATTGTACGAGGGGGGCTTCCTCGAAGAACACAGCAACCTGATCTTCGTGGGAGGCACCGGCACCGGCAAGACGCACCTGGCCATCGCTATCGCCGCCAATCTGGTGCGCAGGGGATCAAGGGCCCGGTTTTACAACCTGGTGGATTTGGCAAACGAACTGGAACAGGAGAACTTGGCTGGACGTGGGGGCAGGCTCACCGCCAGTTTATCACGCTTTAACCTGGTGGTACTCGATGAACTGGGCTACCTTCCGTTCTCTAAAAATGCCAGCCAGCTGCTCTTCCATCTGATCTCCAAGCTCTACGAGCAGACCTCGGTGATCATCACCACCAACCTCGCCTTCGGGGAATGGCCGCAGGTCTTCGGCGATAAGAAGATGACCACCGCTATGCTCGACCGCCTCACGCATCATTGTGAAATCCTCGAAACCGGAAACGACTCCTGGAGAATGAAACATCGGTCCTCCTGAAGCGATTGCTCAGGAAGGGCTTCGACCGGAAACTTCTATGCTTGGGGGTGGGTCAAAATTGGATGCCGATAGCGGGTCTATATTCAATGCCGATTGACAGGCGACCTCCTCGGGGGTCAGAATATCGTGTTCGATCCTTGTGTCAACAGCGATTTTGATCATTGAAAGTTATCGGGAGCAACGGATTTGAAATTGTTTGATCGGAATAGGCAAACAGCGTGTCCGATCCCCCGAAATCCTCGAGCATGGT
>JAMQPH010000605.1 GCA_023717605.1 Pyrinomonadaceae bacterium | reverse complement strand
GCCGTTTTATCCAATCTTTGGCTCTTGTTAATCCGATCCGGCGGCCGCTTGCCGATGGGGTTACACCGTTTCGCGTTGGTTTGAAAACTCGCTCGATCATCGCCTCGAAGTATTGGATCGAAAGCGTTTCGTAGTCTGGATCAAACGAGGTTTGGTCCCACTCATCAGAGAATCGGCAGGCGAGTTTGAACCAGGACTTGTTGACGTATTTGTTTCGTGCTTCGACATCCCTCCCCATGGTCGCTTCGTAATGAGCTCGCTGAAAATCCTGGTGAGTGCGGACGATCTCATAGACGTCCGACGAGACATATGGTTTGAGTATCTCTCCAGCGATCGCAGAATGGTTTTCAACGGAAATCGCCGTGCCGATGTCATGACATAAGGCGGCAATGATCAGCTCTTCAGAGGCGCCGGAGCGCAAAGCGCGAGTGGCGGTTTGTAGGCTATGTTGAAGCTGACTGACTCCGAAGCCTGCTGCTTGCTCTTGCAATTGCAGGAGCATGGCTTTTATTCTTTCGGGCATGAGGGACTGCCACTCGCCAACCGCCCGACGGATGGCGATCCAATCATCAATCGTCCCTTGATCCATTCTGGTAGCGGGCACGGAAAAGTCGTCTCTCTAATAGTGGACGAAAGGTAAGAGCTCAGAAAAGAAATCTATGATGCCAAATTTCCTGGTAATCGGGGCGGCCAAGGCCGGCACGACTGCACTCCATTCCTACCTCGCTCAGCATCCCGACATTTATATGAGCGCGACAAAGGAGATCAGATTCTTTTGAAAATCAGTACCCGACCTTTTGTGGGCCGGGCGATTATCAGGATGACTTCGTTTCGAAGATCGAGGACTACCGAGCCTTTTTTGAGACGGCCGCCGACTACCAGGCGCGGGGTGAATCCAGCCCCTTATACCTGTACTATGGAAGAGCCGCTGAACGAATTCGATTCCACATACCTGACGTCAAGTTGATCGCAATTCTTCGCCATCCTGTGGACAGAGCTTATTCACATTACGTGATGCTGAAACGCGACGGGTTCGAACATCTGAGCTTCACCGAAGCTCTCGCTGCTGAGGACCAACGTGTCGCCGACCGCTGGAACCATCGTTGGCATTTGCGCCGCAGAGGCTTCTACGCTGCTCAACTTAAGCAGTACTTTGACCTCTTCAAACGCGAACAACTCAGAATTTATCTTTATGATAACTTCACTGACGACACCCTCGCTGTGCTTCAGGACATTTTCCGCTTTCTTGATGTGGACGACTCTTTTATTCCCGACACGACTGAACACCACAATGAATCCAGGATTCCTCGGAGTCCCGCGTTACATGCATTCCTTGTTGAGTCACGCACCGCGAAAAACCTAATAAAACCGCTGATCCCTTTCGAGTTACGGCAGCGAATCAAAGGTGATATCGAGCGCCGAAATCTGGTGAAACCGCCACTCTCTGCAGAACTGCGCCGCAACCTCATAAAGATTTTTCGCGAGGATATCGTTAAACTTCAGGACATGCTTCAGCGCGACCTCTCTCATTGGCTCAAGTGATGTTCTATTCCAAATCCAAGCTCCGAAGATCCTCAGTGTTCCGTGCCGCAGTCAGCGGACGAACTAACCTTCGAGCAAGAAGGCGGGGAAAAACGGCCGGGCTATATCGGATCAACACCACCATATCCCAAACGGAGCGCTGCCACTCTCTTCCTTCCCTAACGCGAGACCATACTTCGCTCGCCAACTCCTCACCCCAATGTCGCCGCCAATTTTTCAACCCAATCTGATAAGCCTCTTCCCACTCTTTGTTTCCCCGCACGTTCCGTTTTTGCTCGCGCAGAACGGCAACACAACCTCTTAACATCTGCGCGTTGTTGCCGCTCACATTTGTATCGTGCCGGCGGTATTCTGCGACCACTTCGTCATAACCGAAGATCGGGAATTTTCTGGCGATGCGAAGATAAAGGTCATAGTCTTCAGTCCCTACCATAAGGGGATCAAAGCCTGCAACTGTCTCAAAGAGATTACGCCGGAACATTGCTATGGATGGTGGGTAGATGCAGCAATCGAGCAGTAGCTGCCGGTAAGGATCCTTCTCGATTCTGACGAACGAGTTTGTCGAGAGTACTGTCCCATCGGCGGAAATCTTTCGATGGCGACCGAACACGAATGCGCATTCGGGATGATCAAGCAAGTGCGTTAAGCCAACTCGAAGTGCTTCAGGCAAGAGCCGATCATCGCTATCAAGAAAAACCAGGCAACTCCCTTTACTGTGCCGAACCCCGAGATTGCGTGCGGTCGAAGTGCCTGCGTGGTTTTGGTGGATGGTACGTACTTCCGGATAAAGAGCTGCGATTTCCCGCGTGTTGTCTGTCGAACCGTCGTCTATCACAATCACTTCGAAGTGTGTATAGCTCTGTGACAATACGCTCTCAATCGCCTGACCCAAAAATTGGGCCTGGTTGTAGCAAGGAATAATTACTGATACCAGTTGGCCGGTATCAATCACAGACTTCTTGTCAGCCTGCCGGATATAGATATTAGGGAACGTCATTGTTATTAATTGCTGATGGCAATTAATGTGGAAGAGCAAAACGACAAACACGTGCTAGAAGCCGTCGCCGAAAGATTCGACTCAGTCTCACCTTCAGTCGCAAAGCATGGGTTTCAGGCGGAAAGAGGAACGATGATTTCCAGCAAATCAGGTGAACTGTTTTGTTGTGAGTAAGATTGATGTTTCCGCTGAGAAACGCTAACGGCAAGTCCGTGGATAGCGTTTCTTCAAATGCTTGCGAGAGCCCTGAAGCCAAAGCGGGAAGGCCCAGCTTGTCAGCTATGTCAACGCACTGGAAGAGGTAAGACTTTATTACCTCCTGGCGATACTCGGCAGCGCCCGAATAGAGAGCAGCGTAGTCCAAATGATCTTCCAACTCATTAGCCAGCCGAATCAGTAGAACCTCACGAGCGACTGAACCGGGTTGAGGCAAACTCTTAAGGAATGCCGAAATCGTCTGTGCGTCCCAGGAAGAGGTCGTGTACTGATCGACGAGGCGTTCAACATCTGAA
>JAMQPH010000584.1 GCA_023717605.1 Pyrinomonadaceae bacterium | reverse complement strand
CTCGGCAAACATCATTCCCTCCTACGTAAAATTCAAGCGGTTCTTCGTCGAAGAGTATCTGCGCGCGTCCTTCGATGAGGTGGGAGCCTGGCAATTACCGCAGGGCGAGGAGATGTATGCCTTCTTCGTCAGGAAATACACAACTACTAATGTTACGCCGCGGGAAGTACACGAAAAAGGATTGAGTGAGGTGCGCCGCATTCGAGAGGAAATGCAAAAGGTAATGAACCAGGTCGGTTTCAAGGGCACGCTTCAGGAGTTCTTCACTTTTCTCAGAACTGACAAACGCTTCTACTTTGCGACGCCGGAAGAACTCCTGGTTGCTTATGAAGCAATTTCCAAAAGAATCGATCCGAATCTCGTCAAGGTATTCAAGACTCTGCCTCGCATGCCCTACGGCGTAGAAGTGATTCCTTCCGCGATTGCACCCGACACGACAACCGCATACTATCGCCAGCCCGCCGCCGATGGTTCGCGCGCCGGAACCTACTTCGTGAATCTTTATAAACCTGAGAGCCGGCCTAAGTGGGAAATGATGGCGCTTTCGCTACACGAAGCGGTTCCCGGTCACCACCTGCAGATCGCTCTGGCCCAGGAGCAAGGCGACATTCCAAACTTCCGGCGCTACGGAGGCTACACGGCGTTCGTCGAAGGCTGGGGTTTGTATGCTGAGTCGTTAGGGGAGGATATGAAGCTGTACGACGATCCCTACTCCAAGTTTGGGCAGCTTACTTACGAGATGTGGCGCGCGGTCCGTCTAGTCGTAGATACCGGAATTCATCAGATGCGCTGGACGCGGAAACAGGCGATTGACTACTTCATGGAGAATGCCGCCAAGCAGGAACTCGACATCATCAACGAGGTCGATCGTTACATTGCCTGGCCGGGTCAGGCCCTGGCTTACAAGACAGGAGAGTTGAAGATTAAAGAGTTGCGGTCTCGTGCGACCCGTGAGTTGGGAACCAACTTCGATATCCGGGAGTTTCATGACGTGGTGTTGGGTTCGGGCGCTGTGCCCCTGGATGTGCTGGAGCGCAACGTTGTCGAGTGGATTGCGGCGAAGAAATCGATGTCACGGTGATTGCCGATCGCCGATTTCCAATTGCCGATTATCAAAACCATTAAGACGGCCCCGCGCAAATTGGAAATCGCCAATTGGAAATCGGCAATGAGTTAAACCGCTCTTCCTAACCTCGAGACTACTTATCTTGAATGGTTCTGATAAAACACTGTGGCTGCCAGATTTGACGTACAGGGGTGGCCAATTCGAGGACGGGTTTGGAGTTGCTTGCGATGATGGTGGGAAGATTGTTGAACTAGCTATCGCCGCTCCGGAATTAACCAACACCGTCCGTCTCACCAACCGCGCTCTGCTGCCCGGTCTGGTCAATGCCCACTCGCATGCCTTCCAACGTGTAATCCGCGGCCGCACCGAGTATCACACCAGCAACGAAAAGGACAGTTTCTGGACCTGGCGTGAAATGATGTACAGCGCCGCCACCAGACTCACGCCGGAGGCCATTTACGACGCGTCGCGCATGGCTTTTCTGGAGATGGCCCTCAGCGGCATCACCGCAGTCGGAGAGTTTCATTACATTCACAACCAACCTGATGGCACCCCCTACGATGACCCGAATCTGCTCGCCAGGGAAGTAGTGCGTGCGGCACGCGACGTAGGTCTACGCATTGCTCTGTTGCGAGTCGCCTACGCCCGCGCGGGTTTCGAGACTGGACCAAACCCACGCCAGGCCCGATTCATTGAAGCGGAACCCGACGTTTATCTCGATCACTTCATCAAGCTCCGAAAAGATCTTGCCGGGCTGACTGGGCAGGCATGGGTTGGAGTAGCGCCTCACAGTGTGCGCGCCGTTCCGCTCAATTATTTGAAAGAAGTGGTGCGCTTCGGCAATGAACAAGGACTGCCGATTCATATGCATTTAGCTGAGCAACCCGCGGAAGTCTCAGCCTGCATTGAAGAGTATGGCCGATCGCCCGTGGCACTGCTGGAAACGGAAGGGCTGCTAAGCGAGCGCTTCACCGGTGTGCATGTGATCCATATAACACCCAAAGCCGCGCACATGCTGGGCCAAACCGGCGCCATGGTCTGCGCTTGTCCCACCACCGAGCGCAATCTCGGTGATGGGATAGTCCCGGTCGATAAATTGTTCGAAGAAAACGTGCGCGTTTCATTGGGCACCGATAGTCAGATACAGATTGACTTGCTCGAAGACGCTCGCGAGCTTGAATATCACTTAAGACTGCAAAAGAAGGAGCGCGTAGTCCTAACTGGTCGAGACCGAGCAGGACAGTCTGACCTGGCATCGAAACTCTTTGAATGCGCCACGATCAATGGCGCTCAAAGCATTAACGCACCTGGCGGCAAACTTGAATCGGGATTGCCTGCAGACTTCTTTACAGTCGATCTTAACGACCCTTCGATTGTCGGTGCATCTAAAGACGATCTTCTCTCGAGCATTGTCTTTTCACTTTCGAGGCCTGCGGTGAAAGACGTAGTAGTCGACGGCAAGAGAATTGTTGAAGATGGTCGACACGCGGCCCAGGATGAAATCGTTGAGAGATTCAGTGATTTGCAGAAGAAGCTTTGGGGTTGACATGACAGCTAAAGAAACACTTGCTCAACTCGTTAGTATTGATTCTGTCTCAGCCCGCTCGAACGTGGAGATTATTTCGGTACTCGAAAGTCATTGCGAAGCCATCGGTTTCGTTGTGAAGCGATTTCCGTACGAGGATGATAATGGAGCGCAGAAGATAAACATGGTTGCCCTTGCCGGAGCCGACTTCTCCGACTCAACCAGCGTGGAGCTCGCTCTGGTCGGACACACCGACACCGTTCCTTATGACCCAAATTGGACCGAGGCCACCACTCTTACCGAGCGAGATGGCAAACTATTTGCGCGCGGCGCCTGCGACACGAAAGGTTTTATCGCCGCAGCTCTCG
>JAMQPH010000517.1 GCA_023717605.1 Pyrinomonadaceae bacterium | reverse complement strand
ATTCATTCTTGAATCAGTAGTTCATTGTTGAGTGGCTGCGAAACTTGAGCGGGGGTAAACCGCCCTTCCCAACCTGCCAATTTCTGCCTCCTGAGTGGTTTACCCATGCTGACAAGCCACGTCACGAAGGTCCCAGCAATGCCGCAAGTCGCCGGGGTGAAACAAAGTTCGAGGCGAACTCACCCGCCGCTACTCCGCGCTCTGCCGGGCTGTGTCCGGCAAACTCGCGAAACTCGCGCACCATGTGAGGCTGGTCAGCATAACCTCCTTCGAGCGCCAGACTGGTCCATTCGCGCAGCGCTCCTTCGCCGACGAGTCGGAGGAGGTTCTGAAAACGAATGATGCGCGAAAACGATTTCGGCGAGAGACCAAAGCTGACGAGAAAGTCACGTTCAAGCTGGCGCGAACTCCAGCCAACGCTGTTCGCCAAATCGAATACACGAGTTTGGCCACGCGTACGAATGATTTCCTTGACGGTTGCATCAAACCGCGGCCGCGCAGTGGTGTTAACCAATCGCTGAAAGAGAAATCCTTCCACCAGGTGTTGGCGCTGCATGTTATTGCCCGCTTCAAGCACAGCTTCCTCGAGGTAGGTTCCTTCACGACCCCAAACGTCGCCGGTGGGGACTGTGCGATCCGTAAAATCAGAGAGTGGGCCAGGCAGGAAACGATACGCACCGCCCGGCCGAAAGCGCACACCCATCACCCCCACATCTCCGGTTCGTTGCAGCAACAGAAACCTCGTGAGCTCACCAACAACAAAACTGCGAGGCTGAGGTTCCCATTCGCCTCCATTCCCTGTAATGCCCGTACTGATCGCCCGTTGAAAAGGTGAGCCCATGTGAAAAATCCATTCGACACAGCCGTCGGGCAATACTCTCTCAGTCGCGCTCGTTCCCGGAGATGAGTCCGTGGAAGTCAGAAACCAAAAACACTCCAAGTGCTGGGCCAATGCCGGCGAAGGTTGGTGTTCGGTGTAATGCATGATGCGTCCTTGAAGGGGGCTGAGCTGTGGAGCTATTGAGGTCAACTCGACGATCGAACCCAACTGAAATTAGCCCGGTCTAGGATCGTCTTCTTTTAAGGTTTTGTCACCTTCCACTCAACTGCCGAAACTGTAGTGAGATTCCAATACGTGCCTCTCATTCACACCGTGGCTTTAGCCCGGTGATCTGCGGGCCTCAAGAACCAAGGCAACCGTTTTAACGGTTTGCCTCGCGGCGGATGCACCTTTCTTACGAGAACATTCTCCACTGAGGTTCATTAGGCCATACACACTTACTTGAGTTTCCCCAACAAAAACCGTTGAAACGGTTCCTGGACTCGGTTGCGCCGTTTCTGTCACCGGGCTAAAGCCGCGGTGTGAATGAGAAGACAGGCTCACCAACACACCGAATGCCGGTAATATCATTAGTTTGAGAAACCGATGACAGGAACGATCCACGAAATCACACGAACAAACACGAAATTGTTGTTTTGTGCTATTTAGTGTGATTTCGTGGATCGTTCTTATCCAAATGCCTCCTAACTTGCCACCTCTTTTGCTGACTGTTAATCTTGCCCTTAAATTGCCAGCCGTTCTGAAAGGAGTTCGTTTATGAAGAAGAATGCCATTACACTTCTCCTCGCCTCTATTTTCGTCGTTCTCGGCGCGTTTGTCGCAGGAATTGCAAGATCGACTGAAGGTGAGGTGCCGGCTCCTCCCGCAATCGGCGCCACCATTGAAGATTTCACCCTTCCGGATGCAGACGGCAAGGAACAATCACTCAATTCCCTAAAAGGGAAAAACGGGTCGGTGCTGATCTTCGTGGCCACGAAGTGCCCGGTTTCCAACGCCTATAACGAGCGTATGGAAAAGTTGGCCCAGGATTTTAAAGCCCGTGGAGTTAACGTGATTGGCATTAATTCAAACGTTGCCGAAACTGGTGCGGCAGTGAAAGCCCATTCCGCTGAGAACAAGTTTAGCTTCCCCGTTCTGAAAGATCCGGCCAACAAGATTGCCGATCGCCTTGGCGCCACCGTGACCCCCGAAGCTTACTTCCTGGATGCCAGCAACAAGTTGGTTTACCGCGGACGCATCGACAACGCGAAAGATGCAACCCAGGTCAACTCCAGCGAGTTGCGTGACGCGATTGAAGCAACCCTGGCCGGCAAACCTGTGACAAAGACAACGGCCTCGGCTTTTGGCTGCACCATCAAGCGCGCTTAACAGATGACCTTGGCCCGTCCATTTGTTCTGGTTTCGATTAGCCTGAGCATTATCCTGCTCACCAATTTCGCAGCGCCGGCTCAATCTCGTAAGCGAAAGAGCGGCGCTGCGAAACCGTCTGTGGTGGTGCGCCCGATCGATGCGCCTTCGCTGACTTCGATATTGAAACGTGAGTCGGCGCCGCGGCCGCTGCTGGTTAACTTTTGGGCCACCTGGTGTGACCCCTGTCGGGAAGAGTTTCCCGACTTAGTGAAGATTGATAAGCAATTTCGGTCGCAGGGCCTCGACATGATCTCCGTGTCGCTGGACGATCTGGCCGAGATCAAAACCGGGGTGCCGAAGTTCCTGGGCGAGATGCGCGCGACCATGCCCGCCTACCTGCTGAATGTGCGGGATCCGGATCAGATCATAAGCGCCATAGATCCAAGGTGGAGCGGGGCTTTGCCGGCGACGTTTCTTTACGACGCTCAGGGCAAGGTAGTCTTCAAACACTTCGGTCGCATTAAACCGCTCGAGTTGCGTGCGGCAATCGAAAAGTTGGTAGGCAGTAAAATAGTGATGAGTAATAAGTGATGAGTGATGAGTAAAAGACGCCGCGTCCGTTATTTCTTTCTCATCACTTATCACTCATCACTCATCACTCATCACTTTCTTATGATCACTCCTGATGTAATCGCCGCTCACAATCTCACTCAGGACGAGTTCCAACGTATCAAGACCCTCTTAGGCCGGGAGCCGACTCTGGTGGAGTTGGGGATCTTCTCGGTGATGTGGTCCGAGCACTGCTCCTACAAATCTTCCCGCGTGCACCTGAGCCGACTTCCCACTAGTGGCGAGCGCGTGATTGTCCCTCCGGGTGAAAACGCCGGTGTTGTCGATGTGGGCGACGGCTGGTGCATAGCATTCAAGATCGAATCACACAATCATCCATCATTCATTGAGCCTTTCCAGGGCGCTGCTACTGGCGTTGGTGGAATTCTGCGCGACATCTTTACCATGGGCGCCAGACCGCTTGCTTCCATGAATAGTCTGCGCTTCGGCTCGCTGGACCATCCCCAAAACGGCAGGCGCAACCGCTCGCTGCTGGCGGGTGTTGTGGCCGGCATCGCTCACTATGGAAATGCGTTTGGAGTCGCGACGGTGGGCGGTGAAGTGGCGTTTGATGATGCCTACGCTCTCAATCCCCTGGTGAATGCGTTCGCTCTCGGATTGGTCCGTCGTGACCAGATTTTCTTTGGCAAAGCAACGGGAGTCGGAAACCCGGTGCTTTATGTGGGGGCCAAAACCGGACGCGATGGCATTCACGGAGCGACGATGGCTTCTGCAGAGTTTGATGATGAGGCGCTGCAAAAACGCCCCACAGTTCAGGTCGGTGATCCGTTTCTCGAGAAGCTATTGCTCGAAGCTTGCCTTGAAGCGATGCGCAGCGGCGCAGTCGCCGGTATCCAGGACATGGGCGCCGCGGGTCTGACGTC
>JAMQPH010000488.1 GCA_023717605.1 Pyrinomonadaceae bacterium | reverse complement strand
GGAGAGGCTGTTGACCAATATCCGGGAACGCGAGCGCGTAGAGGATGCGCTCCGAGAACAGCTCACGGAGCGCAGGCGGGCGGAGGCTCTGCTCGCCGGAGAGAAACGGCTTCTTGAGATGATTGCCAAGGGCGATTCGCTTCCCCCGATCCTAGATGCTTTGTGTCGTCTTGTCGAAGAGCTCTCCAGCGGTGCGCTGTCTTCGATTCTTTTGCTGGATCCGGGTGGCAAGCGCCTTTCCCACGGCGCGGCGCCTAGTCTTCCAAGTAGTTACACCGAGGCAATCAATGGCGCTCTCATCGGCCCGTCTGCAGGTTCGTGCGGAACCGCCGCATACCGCAAAGAGTCAGTGATTGTCTCCGATATCGCCACCGATCCGCTGTGGATTGATTATCGCGAACTAGCCTTGGCACACGGTCTAAAAGCCTGTTGGTCCACCCCAATATTATCCTCAGATGGCCGTTTGTTGGGGACCTTCGCAATATACTTTCGCGAATCGCGAAGTCCGAATCCACAACAGGGCAATATCATTGAACAGATGACTCATCTTGCAAGCATCGCCATAGAGCGGAAGCAGGCGGAGGGTGCGCTGCACAAGGCACAGGCCGAGTTGGCGCATGTCACGCGAGTGATGTCAATGGGGGAGCTCGTAGCCTCGATAGCTCATGAAGTCAATCAACCACTCGGTGCAATAGTCACCAATGGCAGTGCGTGTTTGCACCTTCTCTCTCGCGAGACGCCAGATCTTGATAAGTCGCGTGAAGTTATCGGTCGTATGATCAATGACGGGATGAGGGCGAGTGACGTGCTTAAACGAATTCGCGATCTCCTGCATAAGTCTCCTCCGGAAAAGGCGCTGCTGAATATTAATGAAACCGTTCAGGAAGTGATTGAGATGGTCAGCAGTGACGTGCTCAGGAGTAAGGTTAACTTGCAGGCCGAACTGGCCGCTGACCTGCCGCCAGTAGTAGGCGACCGGATTCAGCTGCAGCAAGTAATCCTGAATCTGATGCTAAATGCTAAAGACGCTATGAGCGAGGTCCACACGCATCCGCATGTGTTGTTAATTACATCGCGAAAAAATGAGTCTGGCGGCGTAGTGGTGGCCGTGCAGGACTCTGGCAAGGGGCTGGATGAAAAGGATGTAGAGAGGATCTTCGATGCCTTCTTTACTACCAAAGAAGAAGGCATGGGCTTGGGCCTCTCCATCAGTCGAAGGATCATCGAGGACCATCATGGAATGCTTTGGGCTACCGCCAACGAGGACAAAGGAGCCACCATACAGTTTAGCCTGCCGCCAAGTACCGGGGAGTTATGAACAAAGCAGGGTAAGTGTTCAGTTCACGCTGCCCGCTCAATGCGAGAGCGTCTTATGGAAGTAACTCAAGCTAAGCCTAAGGTTTTTGTGGTCGATGATAATGCCTCTATCCGAGAGGCTATTAAGAGCCTGGTGGAATCCACCGGACTCGGAGTTGAGACGTTCGAGTCTACCCAAGACTTCCTGCGCTATAAGGTCCCGGATGGGCCGAAGTGCCTGGTGCTGGACGTGTTGCTTCCAGGGGTAAGCGGGCTTGATTTCCAGAATGAATTGACCAAGGCAAATATCCGCATTCCCATCATCTTCATAACCGGACATGGCGACATCCCGATGACGGTACGGGCTATGAAGGCTGGCGCAGTGGAGTTCCTGACCAAGCCTTTTCAGGATGAAGATCTGCTCAAGGCTATACAGCAGGCACTTGACGTGGACTCCGCGACGCTCAAACAGGAGGCTGAAACCCTGGCGTTGCGCGATCGTTTTGCGACTCTGACACCGCGCGAACGTCAGGTATTGGGCTTAGTGGTCGCAGGCAGGCTTAACAAGCAGATAGCTGCTGAACTGGGAACGAGTGAGATTACGGTCAAGATTCAGCGCGGTCACGTCATGCATAAGATGCAGGCGGAATCGTTGGCCGATTTGGTCAGAATGGCCGAAAAACTGGCAACTATTCAACGCGATCGTTAAAGAGTTGCATGATTCAGTCTAAGAAGACAAAGCTAAAATCACCGGGCCCCAGATGCAGAGGTAGGCTTCATGCTGGCTAACCAAAACGCTGGATTCTGGCATGCAGCCGCTCAATGTTTGGCGGGCAGCATTGCTGTCGCCCTAATAACCTATGTCTGTTTCCAGCTCCAGGTCAACCTCGCTACGGCCGTATGTCTCTATCTGGTTGTTGTCGTTCTGCTGTCACTCCAGGGCAACTTTTTTTCATCGGCCGTTGTCTCGCTTATCGTCGGCGGCTGTTTGTTGTACTACCTGTCACCACCGATTTTCTCTTTCTGGATAAGCGATCCATCCGAGGTCGTGGTCATCATTGTCTTTTTGGCAATCTCAGCAATCATAACTCACTTCGTGTCTCGAGTGCGCCATTCGACGGACGAGCTGCGCGAGCAGGCGGACCTCCTCAATCTCACGCACGACAGCATCTTCGTGCGTGACACTCATAACCTGATTACCTACTGGAACCGTGGCGCCGCGGAATTATACGGATGGACGCCAGGGGAGGTGATCGGCAAGGTTACCACGCATCAACTGCTGCAGACGGTCTTCCCGGCGCCAGTTGATGAGATCGAAGCAGAGGTACTGCGCAACGGCCGCTGGGAAGGCGAGCTCAGGCACACCAAGGCCGATGGAACCGAGGTAGTGGTGGCTAGCCGGTGGTCTTTGCAACGGGACGAGCGGCAGAGGCCGGTTGCAGTCCTGGAACTCAATAACGATATAACGGCACACAAGCAGGCTGAGGATGCCCTGCGCCGACAAGCGAATCTGCTGGAACAGGCCCATGACGCAATCGTTGTGTGGGAGTTCCCAAGCACGATCATTTTCTGGAACCGAAGCGCAGAACAGCTCTATGGCTTCTCGAGGGAAGAGGCGATTGGCCGTCCCAGCCACGAACTGCTCCGGACGGAGCACCCGCTACCGACAGTGGTCTTTGAAGCGCTTCTGGAGCGTGAAGGTGAATGGGCGGGAGAGCTCACACATACGGCGCGCGATGGCCGCAAGATCCTCGTCGAAAGCCGCCACGTGATGGTGCGCGAAGCGGATGGCCGAAGACTGGTGCTCGAAACCAACCGCGACATTACCGAGCGCAAGCAAACGCAGGAGTCTCTGCAGCAAGCCCAGGCCAATCTCGCCCGTGTCAATCGGGTGATGCTCGTGGGCGAGATGACGGCCTCAGTCGCCCATGAGGTCAATCAGCCGATCGCTGCCGCAGTCACCAATGCCGGCGCCTGTTTGCGCTGGCTCGCTGCGCAGCCGCCTGACATGGAAAAGGCCCGTCAGGCTCTCGATCGGATCGTGCGAGACGGCAGTCGGGCAGCCGAGGTCATCCGCCGTGTTCGCAACCTCGTCAAGAAAGTGCCGCCGCAAACGGACTTCTTTGATATCAACGAGGCCATTCTCGAAGTCATCGCCCTGACTCAGGGCGAATTGCAGAGGCATCCCGTCGAGCTGCGGACCGACCTTTCTAGTGACGTGCCGCTGGTTCCGGCAGATCGAGTACAGCTGCAACAAGTGATCCTCAATCTAATCCGGAATGCCCTCGACGCGATGAGCGAGGTCGGTGACAGACCGCACGAGTTAGCGCTGAGCTCCGGCAGAAGCGACCCGAACGACGTGTTCGTTGAAGTGCGAGACTCCGGCCCAGGGCTTGACCCGGCGAATCTCAACCGCCTTTTCGACTCTTTTTACTCAACCAAGCCTGATGGCATGGGTATGGGGCTCTCGATCAGCCGTTCTATTGTTGAGGCCCATGGCGGACGGCTCTGGGCAATGCCGAACGAGCCCCAGGGCGCTGTCTTTCGTTTCACCCTGCCAGTTGAGGGCGGCGGGAACTCATGACCTGTTCCGCGGATAACACCAAAGTATGATTGTGCGCGATTGCCTCCGTTGCTATCTTCCCTCTACATGAATGTAAAGACCAATACCGGCTTGGTAGCCATTGTGGATGATGATGAATCCATGCGTGCGGCAATTGAGGACCTTTTAAGCTCAGTTGGTATAAACGCTAGATCTTTTGTCTCGGCGGAGGAGTTCTTGTTATCAGGCGTACAGAACGAGATTGCTTGCTTGATCAGTGATATTCGAATGCCCGGCATGACGGGTTTGGAACTACAAGCGAAATTGGTAGCGGAAGGAAGCCGGATACCAGTCATTTTCGTAACGGCTCACGGAAATACAAGAATGCGAATGCAAGCCCTCAATGCTGGCGCTATTGAGTTCCTGGGAAAACCGTTTGATGATGAGAGCCTGCTTGGGAGTGTTCGTGCGGCCCTGGAGAGCTGAGCTCTCCGCGAAACATCATAGTGGCCCATAGCGGCGGGCTTTGGGCCACGCCCATGGGACTGAGGAGCGACAATACAGTTCCCCAGCCTCCAAGCAACTGGAGCGAATCATGAAGAAAGCAGAGCAGGTAGTGTTCGTGATCGATGACGACCCATCAATGCGCGCGGCAATTAGAGAGCTGATCGAAGCCGTGGGAATCAGTTGTCAAACCTTTGGATCAGGGCAGGAACTTCTCAACGCAACGCTGCCGGATGTGCCCAGCTGCCTGGTGCTCGATGTGCGCCTTCCGGGCCTGAGCGGTCTCAACCTCCAGCGAGAGCTAACGGCGAGAAGTATTCATATTCCCATCATCTTCATTACGGGCCATGGTGACATCCCGATGTCAGTGCAGGCTATGAAAGCCGGAGCAGTGGAATTTCTTACCAAGCCTTTTCGGGACCAGGACTTGCTCGATGCAATTGAGCAGGCGACAGAACGCGACCGCGTGGCGCGCAGGGAGCAAACGGAACTTCGCGAGCTACGTGAGCGGTCCGAGGCGCTTACGCCACGCGAGCTCGAGGTGATGCGATTAGTAGTCGCGGGATTGCTTAACAAACAGATTGCCGCGGAACTTAGCATCAGTGAGAAGACCGTGAACGTTCATCGCAGTCAGGTGATGCAGAAAATGCGGGCAGACTCGTTGGCGGAATTGGTGCGGATGTCTGAAAAGCGAGGCCTTAGCGCTCTGGCCGCACAAACGCATTAGAGTTTTTCTCCTACCTTCCCCTACATTCTTAGTTCATTACCTCACCCTCGAAGTATCTAGCGTCAAGATTACGATGAACGTGTATGGTCGCCTCAGCGCTAATCTAACGATCCACACATATTTCTTCTCCACGACTCAGCTGCCTTTAACGCTAAGCGGCGCACATTAAGCACTCAAGAGCGAGTGGTTTTCTTTCCTCCCATTGCCGGCTTTATCACTATGTTGCGCGCCACACAGGTAGTAGGGGCGTCCCCCTGTGGGCGCCCGCATGTGGCAGAGACGGGACATCACAACAAAGTGAGTTGTGCGAACGACGGGCGGCCACGGAGTGCCGCCCCTACAACTTAATCGAGAGTCCAGCAAGACTCAGCAATTTCGAGCAACTGTAAGTAAGACGAATAACTCTATCGCCGCTATTCTTCGCTGTCGAAAGCGAGGATCGAAAGTGTCAGTACGAAGTAACACTCAAAGGAGAACAGAAACGATGGGTACAAGTAATGCAGCTCAACTGGAAGAACTGGAGCAAGAGGACCTGTTAACGCCAACTGGTCTTAGGCGCGATGGCGTGGTGGAGATCTCACGTGCCTTACGTGAATTGCTTGCCGACGTGTTTGGACTCTACTTGAAAACTAAGAATTTCCACTGGCACATGAGCGGTGGCCAGTTTCGTGATTACCATCTGCTCCTGGATGAGCACGCCGAACAAGTCTTCGCCATGACGGACGACATCGCGGAACGAGCCCGTAAGATTGGCGGAACCACACTCCGTTCCATCAGCGACATTTCACGACATCAGAGTCTTAAGGACAACAACGAAGAATTCGTCGCTCCGCGGGACATGCTGGCAGAGCTTTGCGCAGATGACCAGCAGTTGACTCGATCGCTGCGTTCCGTACATGAGGTCTGCGAGCGTTACAGCGATGTCGCTTCCACCAGCTTGATTGAGACCTGGATAGACCAGTCCGAGCGCCGGCAATGGTTTTTGTCAGAAATAGTGAGGTGATCGGGCCATGACCAGAGTTCAAATCTGCTTTGCACTTCTCGTGATTGGCAACGTTGCCCCAGCTGTTCTCGCGCAAACTTCGGCAGAGAAAGATCCGCGAACGTCTCAGGTAGCGAGTCTCCTAATCCCGAAGACGGACCCGACGGGGGCAAGTGGCCTGACCGATCCAAACTCGATCGCCAGTCCTTATGTAACCAACGAACGTAAGCCGGCTGTTGTTAAATCGGCGCAGGACTATTTTCGCGCGGGCGTTGCCAGCTTGAACGCGCGCCATTACCAGGATGCAATAACTTCGCTCGAGGCTGCGCGTAGACTCGCCCCGAACACAAGTGCCGTGTATGCAGAGCTCGGCTACGCATACTTTTGCAGCACCGAATATGAACACTCAATCAGGGCTTTCGAGCGCGCGGTGTCACTGGGTTCCACTTCACCCGCGATGCGAAGCGCTCTCGGAGCCGCTTATCTAAAACTGGGCAAACCTGAGCAGGCCATTCTTCCTTTGGAAGAGGCTTGTCGGCTCGAACCCCAGAATGCCCTCAATCACTACCTTCTGGCACTGGCTTATGACACCTCCGGCCAATTGGAAGATGCTGTCAATCAGTTTTTGCGCAGCATTGCCCTGGATCCCAACTTTTATCTTTCCTACTTTGGACTGGCGTCAGTTTACACGGACCAGTCGCGCCCGGAAGATGCAATTGGTTTCCTTAAAGAAGCGATTCGATTGAAGCCAGACTTTGGCGAGGCTTACCTGGCGCTCGCCAATGCGTTGCACTCCACCGGAAACTACAAAAGTGCGATTCACAACTACGATTCGGCCATTAGACTGATCCCGCATAACCCGGCTGCGCACAACAATCTGGGAGTCACCTACCTGAGTATGGGCAAGAACAAAGAGGGCCTCGCGGCTTTCAAGGATGCTGCCACTCTGAATCCTAACATTGGCCAGATTCGTGCAAATCTGGCCCGAGCGTATCTTCGCTTGCGAAAGAAGGACGCGGCGCTCGCAGAGCACACCACTCTGAAGACTATCGACCCGGAGCTAGCCCAAATTATCTATGACGAAATATTTCAGCACCGAATCTTGAAAGTGCACAACTGAGTGAGGCCGAGCTATCTGTTTAGGGAGATCGTCGTGATTGAGATTGCCAATACCCAGTCCTTGAAAAAAGAGACGGTAACGCCACGTCCGCCGTTTCCTCCATTTACTCGTGAAACTGCGATTCAGAAGGTTCGTATTGCGGAAGATGCCTGGAATTCTCGCGATCCGGAAAAAGTGGCTCTAGCCTACACGCCAGACTCGCGTTGGAGAAACCGAGCGGAGTTCGCGAATGGCAGGAATGAAATCGTAGCCTTTCTTACCCGCAAATGGGCAAAGGAACTGGACTATCGGCTGATCAAAGAGCTTTGGGCCTTTGATGGCAATCGCATTGCCGTGCGCTTTGCATACGAATGGCACGATGACTCCCGAAATTGGTTTCGCTCGTTTGGAAATGAGAACTGGGAATTCGATGAAAACGGGCTGATGCGCTTACGTTTTGCGTCCATCAATGATCTGCCAATCAACGAATCGGAGCGCAAATATCATTGGTCGCTCGCGCGTCGTCCAGATGACCATCCGGGATTAAGCGATCTCGGGTTCTAACTGTTCATGAACGGAATCTAATGGAGTTCTAACCCTAGTTGATACCCTCGTGCTAGAGCCTGATCGGGACCGTTAGCAATGAAGCCCAGAGATCATCCACAAGTTTTCGCTTTCATTCTCCTGTTGGCAACTGTTGGGTCTGGGCAGGCCCAGAGAATGTTGAATCGGTCAGACGGCCAGTTGCAGACCAAACAGGTGCAACAAGTGGACTCAATCAAGGACTTCAGAGAAGACTTCATCAAGGCTAGCGAAGACTACAAAGCCAGCCTGCAGAAGCTCCTGGCCTTATATGAAAACGAGGTCACGAAACTCACCGAGCACTCAGCGAAAAGGAAAGAGCTTTACCTCTATGGGTTAATTTCACGGCAAGAATTCGAGGCGACAGCGGGCGACATTGTGGAAGCGCAATTGAAAGTAGATGAGGTGCGCAAGCAAATTGCGACCGCAGAGATAGCAATTGCCGAGGCCAGGCGACAGCCTCAACCGGATGAACTGCGAAACGCGGAAATGGCTGCCCTCTCTCAAACTGCACCGGCGTGGACCACTGGCAACGCCAGAATTGATGCGTTGATCCGTTTGAATGGCGCGCGCTACGGTGTGGACCCATATTTTATTTATTGTGTGATTCAGCAGGAGTCGGGTTTTAGTTCCACCGCGTTGAGCGTGAAAGGCGCTCAAGGCTTAATGCAGCTGATGCCAGGCACGGCGGCACGTTACGGTGTGATAAATGCAAATGATCCCGTTCAAAATATCATGGGTGGAACTCGCTACCTGAAGGATTTGCTGCAACTGTTCCATGGGCGTATTGACTTGGTGCTGGCAGGCTACAATGCAGGCGAAGGCGCAGTCATCAGGTATGGTCAGACAATTCCGCCTTACAAAGAGACACAGGACTACGTGCGTCTCATCAGCAACCGCTACCTCCGCAAACCGAGCCCGGAGCCGGCGACGGGAAGGCCGACAGGAACCAGCACTGAGTACAAACGGTAGGCAGCCGGGCGCGGACAATGACCATCCGCAGATTACGCAGATTACACATAAGCACGCAAAACAAGATCGAACAGACTAAGAGTTGGTATCCCTGCCTGCTGACGTCTTTGTCTGTTTAATCCGCGTAATCTGCGGATGGTCATTGTCCGAGCCTTCCCAGCACACAATACCTTCAACGCAAGACATCGCAGTTTAGAGCAAATACAGGGAAGCCCCAGGGAAGCTCGGAGCTTATTATCGGAACACTCAGGCTGTCTTCGTGTTAACGAGCTGTTTGGCAAAGCTTGAAATAGGTGAGCTGCGATCTGAGTAATTGGTTCCATGAGGCACCAACTTGCTCTTGCATAAAACGAAATATACCAGCGCCGCTGTGCGCTTTAGAATCTGGGGAGAAATGAAATGATCGGAGTTGTTCGAAACAAACGCATGTTGGCCACATTCCTTAGCGTGGCTCTCTTACTAGGAACATTTGGAAGCGTGAATGTTAGTGCTCAGGGGCGCTATTCCAGACGCTACTACCGCCGCCCTCACCACAGCAGGACCAAAGGAGCGCTGATCGGAGGCGCGGCAGGATTAATTGGAGGTGCACTGCTGGGCGGAAGGACAGGTGCCGTGATTGGCGCCGGCGCAGGTGCTGGGACTGGATACCTGATCCAAAGACATAGAAATCAGAGGCGTCATCGACGTTATTACAGGCGCTACTAACTCGATTACCTCGGAGTTGAGTGGCAAATGGATCCTAAGTTCAACCAGCTCAAGCACCGCTCAACCACAGAACTATTTGAGGCACCAGCGGATAAAGCACTTAACCGAGGCCTGAGTTAGCTGCGGGCCTGGTCGAACTTAGGATGCATTGGCTACGGCAAATGGTTCTGTGGTTGAGCGGTGCTGGCGGAGGACCTACTTAGGAGCTTGCCACCGCGGTTTCACCCACTCCGGGATTGTCGGAGTTTTCATGCATCTGATGCTGATCGATAGCGGAGCAAGAGCAAAGAACAGTCATTCCGAGCAAAGCCGGAAAAGACCCGAGAGCCGGCCTCCAATAAACTCCAACTTCAATGTCGATACGCGCCAGGCGCTGGTGCCTTCTATCTGAACAGCTCTTGAAGAAGTTTAGGTAGGACATTTGGCGGGAAAGACAATACGAATGCTCGGCATAACAGTTGATGGTTTGGTCCAGGAGTCAAAAGCTGCTGAGCGTCTCATTGACGTCATCAACCGGAGCGGTACAAAAGTACCGCAAGTCTGTTACCACCCTCAGCTTGGCCCAATCCAGACGTGCGATACCTGCATGGTCGAAGTTGACGGCAGTCTTGTCCGGGCATGTGCTACCACCGTTTCGCCTGGAATGAGCGTCGTCACTAACTCTGCAGCGGCGAATGATGCACAGCGAGAAGCATTTGACCGCATGCTCAGTAATCATCTCCTGTACTGCACCGTCTGCGATAACAACAACGGTAACTGTACGGTCCACAACACGACCAAATTGCTGGCTGTAGAACACCAACAGATTCCTTTTCGGACCAAACCATACGAGATCGACAACACCAATCCCTTTTATCGCTATGACCCGGATCAGTGCGTTCTTTGTGGCCGCTGCGTAGAGGTATGCCAAAACGTCGAAGTAAATGAAACGCTTTCGATTAATTGGGAAGACCCAAACCCTCGGGTGCTGTGGGACGGCGGTGCGACGATCGGCGAATCCAGTTGCGTCTCGTGCGGCCACTGCGTGACGGTCTGCCCCTGCAACGCCTTGATGGAAAAGTCGATGCTCGGACACGCGGGTTTCTTAACTGCAATCCCCAAGCGGGCGTTGAAGGGCATGATTGACGTGGTGAAAGGGATAGAGCCTGAAGCCGGTTACGGAACAATTCTTCGCGTATCGGAAGCCGAGGAGGGAATGCGCGAATCGCGTATTCGCAGGACCAAAACGGTGTGCACCTATTGCGGAGTCGGTTGCAGTTTCGATGTCTGGACGAAGGATCGACACATTCTTAAGGTCGAGCCACAGGACGGCCCGGCAAACGGCATCTCGACTTGCGTCAAAGGAAAGTTTGCCTGGGACCATATCAACAGCGCCGAGCGGTTGACGAAGCCGCTTATCCGCGAGGGAGACAGCTTTCGCGAAGCCACCTGGGAAGAAGCTCTGAGCTTGATAGCTCGGCGCTTGTCCGAAATTAAGGCGAAGAGCGGGTCGGATTCGATCGGGCTGATTTCATCCTCGAAGTGCACCAACGAAGAAAGCTATCTCATGCAGAAACTTGCCCGGGCAGTGGTCGGTACAAACAACATTGACAACTGTTCGCGCTACTGCCAGGCGCCGGCGACGGTAGGTCTGTTTCGTACCGTAGGTTATGGCGGAGACTCAGGCTCGATCACAGACATCGCGCAGGCGGACCTGGTGCTTATTGTTGGCAGCAACACCGCTGAAAGTCATCCGGTGCTGGCGACGCGCGTAAAGCGGGCTCACAAACTGCATGGTCAAAAGCTAATCGTCTCTGATCTGCGCGAGAACGAGATGGCGCGCCGCGCGGACGTCTTCTTGAGCCCGAGCCCCGGAACCGATCTCATCTGGCTCTCGGCTGTCAGTCGCTACCTGATCGACAACGATTTGGCGAAGACTGACTTCATCGATCGTTGGGTTAATGGATTCGAAGAATATCGCAAGACCCTGGAGCCGTTCACGTTGGAGTTTGCGTCTGAACGCTGCGGACTGCCGGTTGATACGTTGAAGACAGTGGCTCACATGATTGCCGAGGCTGAGCGTGTCTGCATTCTATTTGCGATGGGCGTCACGCAACACAGTCAGGGTTCCGATACTTCAACGGCGATCTCGAACCTGCTGCTCCTCACCGGTAACTACATGCGTACGGGAACCGGCGCTTACCCTCTGCGCGGCCATAACAACGTACAAGGAGCAAGCGACCTCGGATCCATGCCAAACAACCTACCAGGCTACCAGTCGGTTGATGACAAGGAGGTGCGGGCTCGCTTTGAAGCAAACTGGAAAGTCACTCTACCTTCGACCAAAGGACTGGACAATCCCGAAATGGTAGAGGCGATTCAACAAGGCAAGCTCAAGGCGATGTACTTGATCGGAGAGGAGATGAGCATCGTTGACTCGAATGCAAACTACGTTAGCGATGCCTTTTCGAAGCTCGAGTTCTTCGTCGTGCAGGACATCTTTTTCAGCGTCACCTGCGGATATGCCGACGTAGTTTTGCCCGCAGCTCCAAGTCTGGAAAAGGAAGGTACGTTTACCAGCACCGAACGAAGAATCCAGAGACTGTATGAGGTGCTCGAGCCGTTAGAAGGGTGTCGGCCCGATTGGCGAATCATCCAGGATGTGGCCAATCATCTCGGCGCGGGTTGGAAGTATGAGCACCCCTCGGAAATCATGGCGGAGATCGCCTCGCTGACTCCGATGTTCGCAGGAGTGAGCTATGAAAGGCTCGAGGGATACAAGTCGCAGCAATGGCCCGTAGCCGCGGATGGCAGCGACCAACCGTTGCTCTACACCAAAGAGTTTTTCTTCCCGGACGGCAAGGCCAGGCTGTTTCCATTGCGTTGGTTGGAAGCTGCGGAGCAACCGAATGCCGAGTTTGATCTCCATCTGAATAATGGACGCCTGCTGGAACATTTTCACGAAGGCAATCTGACTTATCGAACCGAAGGAATTCGCGAGAAAACACCCGATACCTTTGTCGAAGTCTCACCGGAACTCGCCAAAGAGCGCGGGATTCAATCTGGACGTTGGGTGCAGCTCAGTTCGCGCTACGGCAAGGTGCGTGTGCGCGCTTTGGTTACCGATCGAGTTCACGGCAAAGAGCTCTACATGCCGATGAACTCAGCGGTCGATCCTGTCAATTTATTAACGAGTAGCCGCACCGATCCTGTGACTCATACCCCGGCATACAAGGAAACCTCTGTGAAGATGACTGTGTTGCCGGAGATCGGCGACAACCCCTTGCCCCGGACCAACTCGCGCTGGGGTCATCCGACGCCGCAGCACGGCGTAGAGGTCGAGCGAAAGTGGCAACGTGCGGACTATCGCACACCGGGACCTCAACTCGTACAGATCCAACCGAGACAGGCAAGGTAGAAGAGGAGTAGCAACGATGGCTCGACCAATTCCTTTACAGCTGGCGCCGCGCGACCCGCAACGGGAGCTCGATGTGCGCCTTCAGCAAGCTCCAGTGAAACATGCCGAGGCGATCCTGG
>JAMQPH010000473.1 GCA_023717605.1 Pyrinomonadaceae bacterium | reverse complement strand
GTTGGGAAAACCTCCGTGGCTCACCATAACGCAACGAACTCGATCATCATGCCGCTGAAATAGCTCTATATAGGGCGCGAGATCCTGTGCAATCAGATCATCATGCGACAGTTTGACCAGAGGCATCTGCTCGTGTGAATCAACTTCCCCGGCGCCAATCCCGGGAAAGTGTGTGAGACAACCAAGGATGCCCGTTTCCTGTAACCCGCGCAGGTAAACGGTCGTGTAACCGAGTACCTCGCCTGGGGAACGGCCGAAGGATCGCGAGTAGAGTCCATTGGAGAGCAGGTCGCGCTCGTCGGTCATGATGGACATAACGGGCGCAAAGTTCATGTTGAAGCCCAGCATGCGAAGCACTTCACCGGTGATGCGACCCAGCGCGCGGGACGCAGCGAGATCACCATGCTGCCGAATCGTGCGGGCTGCCGGCATGGGAGTAAAAATCTTTCGCAGCCGATCGACGAGGCCGCCCTCCTGATCGATGCCCACCAGTGGCTCAACCGGAAGGAGTCCCCGCACACCGTCAACCAGATTCCTCAACTGCTGCGGATTGGCAACGTTGCGGCCAAAAATGATGATCCCGCCGGGTTTTATTTCCTCGATCAGGTCGCGCGTCTCGACGTCGAGTTCTGTGCCCGGAAGGCCGATGAAGAAAAATTGTCCTACTTGTTGTTCGAGCGGAATTGAGTGGAGTGAATCCGATGGCATCTTCAAATGAACAGTCGCAACCCTTCCTTCGTCGATATCGCGAAGGGAGTTTAGCATGGGAGAACTAGATAGTCAGAAATTCATTCAGCAAAGGAACTTATTTATCTTTCTTTGCTTAAGTAGTATAAAACCGAGATGCCTCAGGAAATCACGAACCACGAAGCGCTGGTGGAAGCAGTCAAGAACCTCGAACTCACCTCCGAGCTGTTCGACGAACAAAATGGAAAGCCTAAGTATGCGACCGACCTTGAAGTAATCCTGAGCGGACGTGATTACGGCAACGGGAAAAGGGTTGGCCCATACATGCGGCTGCTTACTTACCAGCCTGGTGAAGAGATCATGCAACAGGGTGAGTGGGGTGGAAACACCTTCTACATCGGAGTCGAGGGAACTCTGGACGTACTCGTCAGAGACGGGCTGGGTGAGCACCGAAAAATCAATCAACTTCAACCGGGAACTTGTTTTGGAGAAATGGCGGTGCTTGCCGGCGTCGAGCGAAACGCCACCATTGCCGTGCCCCCGGGCGGCGCTGCCACGGTTTTGGAAGTGACCCGTCCCGCCTTGCGTCTCTTGAGAAAACTTCCGCGATTTGGTCAGGCGCTCGACGAAACTTATCGCCTGCACGGCTTTGGTCGCGTTCTCGAGGACCTGACGCAAGTCGTTGACGATCCACTGAACAAAGAAATCGTGCAAAAGTTGCGGGAAATTTCCAGATTTGTGGTGTATGGCAAGCATCATGTCCTCTGTCAGGAAGGCGCCCCGATTGACAAAGTATTTTTGATCAGGAGCGGTTGGGTTAGACGCTCTCGCGGAATTCCTTTTGACGCTGCCTCCGCGGGCGTATCAATGGGAGTCGGCGCGAGCATTGGCGTGGACTTTCTTGGCGCTGGAAACTGCCTGGGCCTTGAAGGCGCTATGCAAACAGAGGTCTGGAAATACAGCGTCTCATTGATGGCTCGCACTGAAGTACTGGAGGTCCCGGTTGCGCCTCTGGCCACAGACCCTGGCTTGCGCGAGCGCATCAGTTTTGCCTTCGCAGCGTTCTCAAACGCCGACGACAGTCTGCCACCCACGATCGAGTCCCTCCCCGACATACGGCCCATGGTCGCGGCCGAGCAGGAAATAGCTACCGGCATAGTTGACGGAGCAAATCTGCTGGTGATGGACATGGACCTTTGTATGCGCTGCGGCAATTGCTCGCTTGCCTGCCACAAGGTTCATGGACAGTCGCGACTTTTGCGCCGCGGCATTCATATCGCCAGGCCGGTCAAATTAGGTGTGAGCCGCACGCAGCACGTACTCTCACCTCAGGTATGCATGCACTGCAAGGATCCGGAGTGTCTGACTGGCTGCCCCACCGGCGCTATTTTTCGCGATCCGATGGGACACGTTGATATCGATCCGTTGACCTGCATAGGTTGCTTCGACTGCGCCACGCAATGCCCTTACGATGCGATTTCTATGGTCCCTCGAGATGGACGGATCGGCCACAACTTCGATCTCTTCGGAACCCTGAAACAGAAGTTGAGTCTTGGCCTTCCCGTTCCCCCACCGACGCCGCCGGCCACTGACGATGTGGTTGCGATAAAATGCAATCTCTGCGAGCACACACCCTTGAATCCAACCGGTGCGCGAAGGCCCGCCTATTCGTGTGAAGAGAATTGTCCAACGGGGGCACTCGTTCGAGTTGACCCACTGACTTACTTCGACGAGATTGCCGCCACCCAGGGGATCATCTTTCGCGACCAGACACACGCGATTGGGCGCAACATTCACAAGAGCGATCCCATCGCTCGACTCTGGCACGTGGGCGGTATCACGCTGACAGTGTCGTCTGCGGTGGCGGCAGTCTGGGGGCTGGCAACTTATGGACTTGACGGTCGTCTCGGGGGAACCTGGCTGACGATGCGATGGATCACAGGTCTGGTAGGTCTCTTCGGCGTCGCCGCGGTGATGACCTATCCTGTTCGCAAGCAGATTTACAGAAGGCGGGTGGGCGCCCTTCGCTACTGGATGCTGGCCCACGTCTACTTAGGCGCGCTCGCGGGCGTGGTGCTGTTATTGCACGGAGGAACGAGCACCGGAGGACTACTCACCACATCGCTCTACGTTACCTTTAACTTTGTTATCGCCACCGGCCTCTTCGGAATCGCTGCTTATGTCATCGCGCCAAGATTGATGACCAGCATCGAAGGCGAGCCGCTACTGGTGGAGGATCTGGTAGCCAGGCGCGCCGAGTTGCGTGAAGAGCTGGATAAGATTACGGAAAACAGCCGCGGCTGGTTGCGCGAGGAAATCGAGGAGAAGGTTTCCCGCAGGTTTCTTAGCAAGTCGTTTCTATTTCGCCAGCTCAGTCGACGACAGGACCTTAAGACAGTACTGGCCGAAGCCCGGGAAGAATTCAAAGATCGATTAACCAGACTGGCAACCGATGATGAGCGTTTGCTATTGCAGAATGCGGTCGAAACGGCCGTAACGTTGCGACGAGTAGATGCCCTGATTTTCCTGCACAAGGTCCTAAGATTGTGGGTGCCACCGCACGTAATCTCAACCTCCTTGATGTTGGCGCTGATGTTGGTCCATATAATCCAGGTAGTCTACTTCGCCATCAAGTAAACTAATCCTTCCACGGAACACAATGAGTCGATTCATAATCATTCGCGAGGATCTGGTTCAGGATCCGCTAACGATTCTCACGGATGGCTTGCTCATCGGGCGTCTCCAGCAATGCGAACTGGTTTTGAATCATCCCGCGGTGTCTCGAGCGCAGGCGGGCATAAAGTGGATCGACAACGTCTACTACCTCTTTAGTCTCCGTCCTGGAAATCCTCCCAAACTAAACGGCCGGGCAGTCGAGGAAACTGAAGCGCTGGCGCCGGGTGATATCGTGGAACTGGGTCCCTTCCGGCTGGAGGTCGATCGCGGGGAAAGCGCACTGGTGCTTAAGGTCTCTCTCCAAATCGGCATCGTCCTCGATATACACGATACCGAGATGCCTTACCTGCGTACTACGAAGTTGTTGCCAGAAACCCCGACCGAGGGGAAGAAAGCTGCGAAGCCGCGCGCCGCGCCGCTTCCTGGTAACAAGGCTCTCGACTTCTTTTGGGACAAGCGCATTCGCGAAGCGGGGAAAATGGTGCGCCCCTCGCCGTTGTTTCCCCGCAGTCAGCGGCGCTCAGGCAAAGCTCACTTCAACTGGAGCCCTACATCAGACCTCGCTCGACGTTGGCCGGCTTCGTGCTTCATCTGGGGCGCAGTGATGATTGGGGTGCTATCAACGGCGGCAGCTTATT
>JAMQPH010000461.1 GCA_023717605.1 Pyrinomonadaceae bacterium | reverse complement strand
CGAATACTTGCTGTTGCAGCAATGACAATGGCGGTCTCATCTCTTGCATTTGGTCAAATGGCTGGCAAGAAAGCGAACTACGCTAATCAAAAGGGCGACAGTGTCGAAAAAGCGGTGATGCAGATGGAGGAGGATCTGCGTGTTGCCATCACGAAAGGCGACCCCAAAGCGTATGGAAGTATTGTAGGCGACGACTACGTCTTCACGAATCAAGATGCAGTAATCAGAACCAAAGCCCAGATGGTGTCAGCCTATGACTCTGGAAGCATAAAGTACGAATCTGTCAAGTTCGAGGAGCTTAAGGTTTACCCTTATGGGGACACGGCAGTGGTAACTGGCCGGTCTACGGTGAAAGGCCAAGACGGTGGCAAAGACATCAGTGGTCAGACCAGGTATACAAGAGTTTATGTGAAGCGACAGGGGAAATGGCAGTTAGTCGCCACACAACTTACCCGCGTCCCATAGTCATGAGCAGCGTGCCACGGCACGAAGCTCAAAACCTTACTCCTTCGTCCGGCGGCTATCTGCACCGTTCAACTTTCAAAGGAGAAAACGTTATGTCAACTGCAATCGCAAGCGCTGAAGACAACAAAGCCTTCGTGCGCCGCTTTATCGAAGAGTATTGGAATCAGGGCAACCTCGCATTAGCCGAGCAATTCGTCGCTGCCGACTGGGTGCGGATCGAGTTGTTTTCGCCGGACAAATTGCACGGCGTGGAAGGTGCGCAACAAGCAGCAACCAAGTGGCGCAGCGCGTTCCCCGATCTGCATCTGACCGTCAACGATATGATCGCCGAGGGCCAGAAGGTCGCAACTTACTGGACATTCACAGGCACTCATCAAGGCGAGTTGAATGGCATCGCACCGACCGGCAAGAAGGTTACAACGTCAGGTATCAGCATCAGTCGCATCCTCAATGGCAGATTCATCGAGGAGGTGGTGACCACGGATTTGTTGAGCTTGATGAAACAGCTTGGAGTGATCTCGAAATAAATTGAAAAGGTGATCCTGCCGGTGAAGGTCTGGAGTCTGACTCGTTACAAGATTCGGCTGAGTATGCCTACTCCACGTGATTGGGTTCACGCTTGCTGGGCGGATCAGTGGTATTGGAATCCCACTCGTCGTAAGAGGTCCGCGAAGCGCGGATCTGATCGAAGCGTGTCGATGAGCGGATCATAGTAAAGGGTGAGCATATCAACGGTGTGGTCTCGGTAGCTTTTTTCAAGCAGGGCGAACGCCTGGTCCTTGTCGCCGAGGCCTGCATAAACCAGGGCCACGCTGTAATCGGCAACATAGCGTTGACTCGCAATCGCTTTCAGTTCCGCCAAAGCTTTGAGTGCTTCTGCTCTTTTGCCTGTTACGGCGTACAGGCGTCCCATCAGCGCCACCACATGAGGATCGTATTCATTCAACTGGTGAGCCTTCTGATATTCGGCCAGAGCCTCTGAATAGGCTCCCTTCATCGCGTACGCTGATCCGAGGTAATGATGCGCCACGAAAAAGGTCGGATCTATCTCAATTGTCTTTCGCAATTGCTGGATAGCCTCGTCGTAGCGTCGCGCATTGAAGTAGGCCTTGGCATAGTTGGCATTGATTATCAACGATAGCGGATCAAGCTCGTGAGCCCGCCGCATCTCTGCCAGAGCTTTGTCGAATTTGCCCATAATTGTCAGGTTTTCTCTGGCGTACCAATGATGAGCGGTCGCGTAATTGGGATTAAGTTCGATGGCGCGTTCAAATTCCCTGTTTGACTCGGGTAGGTTCCAGTCGAAATTCATGAGCACGGCAGCCATGGTGGTGTGCGCTTCGGCGAGCGTATCGTCGATCTCCAGCGCGCGTCGGGCGGCCGCCTTTGCTTTCGGGTAAGAATCCCTGGGCGAGCCTACGGAATAGTACGGAATGACGACGTAGGCATCGGCAAGCCCGACATACGCCAAAGCATAGCTCGGATCTTTTTCTATTGCCTGATTGAAATAAACGACACTTTTCGTTAGCGCTTCAGCGGTGCGCTTGTTCCAGTAGAAGCGGCCTTTGAGGTAGAGCTCATAGGCTTCGGGGTTTGCAGTGTGCAGATTGCCGACGCGGCTTTGTTCGGCAGTGGAAAGCTTGAGTTTCAGGCTGCGCAAGATCTCACGAGCAATCTCCTGTTGCACCGCCATTAGATCCCGGCCGCTGCGATTGTACTGGGAGCCCCAGACTTGCGTGTTATCACGCGCATCCATTAACTCGACGCTGATTTGCAGGTTCTCGCCTTGCCGCAAGATTCTGCCGGTCAGGATACTCTTCACGCCTAAGGCGCGGGCCACTTCCTCTGCGTTGGCGTCTTTGCCTTTGTATCTGAAAGCCGAACTTCGGGCGATCACCTTTAGCCGCGGCAACTGCGAGAGATTGTTGATCAAGCTTTCGCTCAGGCCATCGGATAGATACTCCATTTCCGAGTCGCCCGTGACGTTTGTGAAGGGCAGGATCGCAAGGGAATCGATGCCTGTCTGGTCGCTGCCGGAGAGATAGCGCGAGAAGGCAATAACCCCCAGGCCGACCACACCAATCAAAACGAGGAGAGTCGTCGTTGCACCGAGCTTGTGGCGTCTAATCTCACTGACGATGTACTCAGCACTTGAAGTGGTGTGGATGTTGGTTACGCTGCTCGTCTCAACAGCCGCGCTTCCCCCAGTCTGCCATGACGATTGGCTGCCGGGCTGCTTCGGAGGGGTGGATCGGCCCAGCTTTGAAACGAACTCCAACTCTTGTTTGCAGTCTTTCAAATCGATCAACAGATCCTTGATGTGCTGGTAGCGACCCTCGCGTTTCTTGCGCAAGGCCTTGCTGACTACATGTTCCAGCTCGCGAGGCACTGCTTCTTCTTCATGAACCAGTGGCGGCGGATCTGTTTTCAGGATCGACGCAATGATGTCACTCCTCGTGTCGCCGGCAAACGGCACCCTGCCCGTTACCAACTGATGTAGCACAACGCCCAAGCTCCAGATATCTGAGCGCTCATCGACTTCGCGACCACGTGCCTGCTCAGGCGACATGTAGTTGGTGGTGCCCATGACGACGCCGGGAGTCGTTCTAAGTAACGCCTGAGTAACCGCCTCACGGTCTGACTCCTCCGGCTTGACTAGTTTGGCCAGACCAAAGTCAAGAACTTTTACCAGGCGGTCCTTGCGCACCAGGATGTTTTCCGGCTTGATGTCGCGATGCAGTATTCCTGCTTCGTGCGCGGCTGCGAGGGCCGAGGCGATCTGAATGCCCAGGTCCAGAACTTCCGGCAATTCCAACGGGCCGCGCTTGATAAGCTGGCTCAATGATTCCCCTTCAATGAACTCTGTCGCTATGAAGCGAGCTCCGTCTGCCTCGCCGATTTCGTAGACGGTCAAGATGTTCGGATGATTGAGTGCCGAAGCAGCACGCGCCTCTCGTTCAAAACGCTGCAGGTATTCCGGATTCGTCGTCAGTTCGCTGGTCAGTACTTTGAGAGCTACTTGCCGGCCCAGTTTCAAATCCTCCGCCAAATACACCTCCCCCATTCCGCCGGCGCCAAGCTTCGAAACGATGCGGTAATGCGCCAGACTGGTATTGGCCACCAGTTCTTTATTCATCTGTTTTCAGTCGGTTTTCTCTCGTCGTAAGATTCACCACTGGGATTCGAAATCCAAACGAGAGAGTATCAGACTCACAGGGGGTTTCAGAGCGTCACGAGTGCGCCTTCATTATATTTTTTTGCGTCGCTTGAGCGTGGCGGAGAGATCAAGTTTTGCCAGGCTGGCACACTTCGGTCAGCAGACTTACTTTTAGCAGTATTACGCGATCTTTTTATACTCGAGTGCGCAGGGGGTGACTGTCACCCAACTCACTTCCCGGCCTTCTCAAATAGCGAATCCTCCAACGCGACGTTATATTGAATCTCTTTGAGAGTGATCTTCAGGCTCCTCGCTGGGAAGCGTTGCGTGATGCTAAAAGGGATCTTAACGCCGTCAACCTCTCTCCAGTCATCCAAATAGATCTCTACATTTGCCGCGTTAACTCGAACCGGCAGGTGCGTGTTCGCATCGAGGAACAGTTTTTCGGGCACGCCAACTGCCGGCTGCAATTCAAGTAGGTAGACCTCGCGAAAACCAATCTTGCTCTTCCCCAGCAGTGTGATTTTCGGATAGTTGGCCCTGAGCTCGCCGGGATTGTAAAAATGAATAGCGCTTACCTCCGCTCCCTTCGCGGTGGTTCCCGTCGTCCACGCCATGCTGCCGTTGAAGCCAAGTTTGACCACACCAAACGGGTGGGCTCGCATGACGGTTAAAGTTCTATTCGGGGCTTTGGAGTAAATCTCAACTGTGCCTCCCCTGCTGACGCCCACGACATCGACTGTTCCTTTTGCTACGCGGCTCGTCATCGCCGCCAAAGCCGCCAGAGTTTTTCCACCGCCAACGGCCTCGACATAACTGTCAATGAGCTCGTTGACGGATGGCATCGGCCCTGAGTTGTCAATAGTCCTACCGTCTCTTATTGCGCTTCCGGAAATCGACCCTCCCGAGACTATTCCTGACGTGGCTGCCGGCGGCTGGTCCAACTCTCTGATGATCGAGGTGTCAGCGGTCGCCGAACTAGACCTGCTGCGAGAGCCGCCCACTTCCGTTATGTCCAGGGAGTCAAGGAGAGCCTGGGCATCGGAGCGCACCCGCGGGTCTCCGTTCTGCCGAACGAGGGGCTCAAGAACCTGACGAGCAGACTCAGGTGAGCGCTGACGCAGGTGGATGTGCGCGAGCAGCAGCCCGTAAGCCAATTTCGACGGCGATAGTTTTTGTGCCCTCTTCACGAAAGAGACGGCCTCGTCCAGTTGCTCATTAGTAACCAGGTTGACCATGGCCAAAAGATAGTAGGCGTCAGCAAACTCCGGAGCGAGCTTAATCGCCTTGCGGAGTTGGTCGCGCATTATCTGGGCGTTGGGCTGCGAATATTCATTGATCCTTCCGCTGGCCGTCACACCTTCGCGGCTCAGCAGGTATGCGTAGAGGTAGTGAACGAGATAACTCTGTGGTGATTCTGTCGCGCGTTGCAGGTATTGTTTTGCCTCCGCGTACCGTTTCTGACGCACGCATATCAGACCGAGCGAGGCGTAGGTTTGAGTAAAGCCGGAATCCAGCGAAATAGCCCGCTGGAAATATTTTTCCGCCTCGGCCTCCCGATCGATGTGTAGCAGCAGGTCTCCCAGATAGAAGTTTGCTTCGCCCTCGGAAACAGCGGTGCGCTGCATCGCGATGTGACCTGTGGGCCCGTTCCCGACCGCAATGCGCTGTGAAGCAAACTCGCCTCTGCGGACGTATTCCTTGAACTCCTTTTCCAGCACCTCCAGGCTCACGCCGAAGGCGTCCTGCACAGCTTTCCCGGTTGAATCGCCTGCAAATGCGAGGCTGAGGAAGCGCTTGAATTGTTGTTGGCGCCGACCACCGTCACCCATCATCAGGTAATGCACCAGCGCCCACGACTGCGCATAGAAAACTCCGCTCTTGTCCTGCTCGTTATAGTGTGGCGAGTCATTGCCGATCGAAAAAAGGGTAGCGAGTGGCAGGAGTTGTTGGCTGCGAAGGTGTCGGATGTAGTTGGAAAGCGGAACCCCCAGCACGGCCTCACCGTTTGCCTGCACAAGCGATCCATAGAACTCCGCCAAGCCTTCGTTTAGCCAGAGCGGGACACCGGGAACGGTGTTCATCAGGTGCTGGTGGACGTACTCGTGAAATGCCGTGCTCAGGGGATCTCTACCGCCCCGCTCCCCTCTTTCAATTGAGAGTGCGATGTAGTTCCTGTCCTGGCCTGGCACGAAATATCCTGCCACATTGGCCGGCCTTCCCTGGTAGAGCGGTTTGAAAGGAACAAACGAGGCGTCATCTTTGAAAACGACGACGGTGGTGGGCACGGAGGTGTCAAGCACGGATCTCGACACCAGTTGCGCAAAAGCGCTGTGAAAGAACTCGAGCCACACAGCCACCTGTTGCAGATCTCCTTCGCCCGCGTTACCGACAAGGAACAGGTTATTCGTGCGAACGCTCCGCCACGTGTCTCGCGACTGGGTGGCGTGCGCACCCAAAGTTGAGGTTTGCCCGCAGGGAGCAAGCAAACAAATGATGAGTGCGACAGCGATAAAGAATTTCATAATGGGTAGTTCCCAGTTCTGATCTATTTGGCTTGCGGTGAGAGAGCGGGGACAAGACGAAGGGTCTTTCAATTAGGACAACACATCACAAGGTGCATCCTAAATACCAACCTCAGAATGCCACACTTTTATAGGGATCAAAAGCATTGTTCAAGTGCTAAACAAATGTGCAGTTGGGAAGGGGGCAGTGATTAGCTTGAAGGTCCGGAAAACTCAATGCGCCCCCGCTTAAGTCCCGCACGCTTCAACCTTGAATTAATCGCTCAATGCAATTGTGGAACGGGAACAAAGCCGTGGTGCCGTCGCGTAGTTAGGGGTTACCGCAGGTATTTGTTGAAAAATTCGAGAGTGCGCGTCCATGCCAGTTTGGCGGCAGTTTCGTCATAACGTGGCGTCGTGTCGTTGTGGAAGCCGTGCTGTTTGCCCTCGTACATGTGCGACGTATACACCTTGTTGTTGGCTTTGAGCGCCGCCTCGTAAGCCGCGATGCCCTCGTTGACCCGCTGATCGTTGCCCGCGTAATTAAACAACAGCGGCGCTGAAATCTTTGGGACATCATCTACCCCTGCCTGGCGGCCATAGAATGCAACACCGGCATTCAGATCAGCGCCCAGCCGCACGGCCAATTGATTCACCATCCCGCCGCCGAAACAAAATCCAACCGCGCCCAGTTTGCCGTTGGAATCGGGACGCGCTTTGAGCCACCTGGCCGCCGCGATGAAATCTTCGGTCATCTTCTTTCCATCCACCGTGCGAAAGGCGGCGGCGCCTTTCTCGTCGCTGCCTGGGTAGCCGCCGACCGAAGTCAATCCATCGGGCGCAAAGGCGATGAAATTGGCTAGGGCGAGACGACGCGCCACGTCCTCGATATAGGGATTGAGTCCGCGGTTTTCGTGAATGACGAGCACGACGGGCAGCTTTTTCCCTTTTGCCGGACGAGCCAGGTACCCCTTGATCGAGCCGTTTCCCGCTGGGGATTGCACGACTTCGTAGCCCACCTTGATGCGTTTGTCATCCGGCGGCACCTGCTGCGCCCAGGCGTAGTTGGGTTTCAGGCTCTCGAAAATTGTCGCGACGGTCAGGCCCCCGACCGCAAACTTGACGGCGCGGTCGAGGAAGGTGCGACGGTCGATGTCGCCGTGCTGGTATCTGTGAAACAGGTCTAACAACTCCTGCGGATAATCGGATGCTACCTTACGTTCCATTCTGTTCTCCTTGCATGGGATTAAGCGGAGTAAGAGTTGACTCTCTTACCTCGCTACCAGTTAATGTCTGCGACCCTAGCTCTTCCAAATAGCTCCGAGTCCAACTTCCCACAGTCGTTTATTAAGCGACGGGAGATCCTTGTCGAGAATTTCGTTAGCCCGCGCTTTCAACGCCGACCATTCTGTATTCAGTTGCTTCATGCGATCCAGCGACGGCTGATTCACTCTCGGAATATCACTTTCTGTCTGGTTGATCAGAAACATATAGTTCGCAGTGAACTTATTCGGAAAGTTCTCAACATCGTCGTATGCTTTTGATTTACGCTGCACTATATCCTCATCCCAGGTCTTCATTTTCTTTAACAGCGCATCGCCTTCTTTCTTGACGGCGCTAAATTTATCACCGGCCGGTAATGAACTGAGAAGCGATTCTAACTGCTTCTGTTTTTCGTATAGGCTGTTCACCAGGCGGTGCATGGAAGTCAATTCGTTTTCCATAGCAAGCATGGTCTGGTGATATTCCATGTATGTTGAGGCGTTTGTAGGGTAGACAGGGTTGGCAAGTATCTCAGTGTCAGTTGACACCGTCTGGTCTCCCATTCTTACCGTTATGCTGTATTTTCCCGGCGGTGCTTTGTGTCCGGCGTAACTGCCTTCGATACGAACCCCGGGCACACCCGGCATCGTTGAATAACGCATATCCCATACGAATCTGTTCAGCCCTTTACCTTTGGGCAAAAGCGGTTCTGGCCTGGGAGCGCCATCGTATTTCACGTACTTTTCATCAGCTTTTGAGGAAAAGCTGCGAATGGTATGTCCTGCCGCGTCTTTGATCTCCATACTAATTTCATCCGTTTTTTTCAGCTCGGGCAGTTGGTAATAAACCACGACTCCGGTTGAGGGATTTACGCCCCTGAAACTGTTTGCTCCGGTAAAATCCGCCGCCGCAGCCTGATCCATCGACTGATCCAACTCGCTGGACCCATTTACCATGTAAGCATTCTCGGGTCGATAGATGGCGAAAGGAGCCGAGTCCTTTTTGTACTGACGAATGACACCCAAATCATCCAATACCCAAAACGATCTTCCGGACGTGGATGCGATCAGGTTTCCCTTGTGTATTCGGAGATCAGTTAACGGAGTAACGGGCAAGTTCAATTGGCATGGTGACCAATCCTTTCCACCATTCCAGGACAAAAATAGACCGAGTTCAGTACCCGCAAACAAAAGGTCCTTTCGCACCTCATCCTCGCGTACCACGCGGTTAAATGCATTGGCAGGCAAGCCATTATCGATCTTTGTCCAGGTGTTTCCATAGTCGGTGGTCTTATATAAACCCGGAGTGTGGTCATTGAATTTATATCGTGTGGTGGCGATATAAGCAGTTGCTTTGTCGTGCGGGGATACTTCAATGGCATTAATCAAACATTCCGCCAGACCTGTCGGCGTTACATTTTTCCAGTTGACGCCACCGTCTCGAGTCAAATAAACGAGTCCGTCATCACTGCCGGTCCAGAGCACCCCTTTTTCGTGGGGTGACTCAATGACGTAACTCAGCGTGCCATAATTTTCCGCACCGACCGCTTCGTTTGTATATGGCCCGCCGCCTTTGCCCTGTTTTTCCTTTTCATTGCGGGTGAGATCAGGTGAGACTTCCTTCCACGATTTACCCATATCACTTGTCTTCAGCAAATATTGAGATCCGTGGTAGTAAGTATTGGGTTCGTGTTTGCTCCAGATGATCGGAGCATTCCAGTTAAATCGATACTTAACGTCTTTCGCATCCATCCCCAGGTACTGAATGGGTGCAGCCATGATATTCGTGCCGGCCTTCGCGTTTACATCGAGTACCTCGATCGTTCCCTGATAACTGCCGCCCAATGCATATTTGGGATCATTCGGATCAAATGCGACAAAAGCACTCTCACCGCCGGCAGAATACGTCCAGCCTGCTGTGGTAATCCCGCCGCCCCCTAACTCACGACTGGCAATAGAAACAGATGTATTGTCCTGTTGTCCTCCATAAATGCGATAGGGAAACTGATTGTCTACGTTGATGCGATAAAACTGCGCAGTCGGCATGTTGCTCTGCGTGCTCCAGGTCTTTCCACTATTGAAAGTGATTGCGGAACCGCCATCGTTGGAGATGATGAAGTTGTTGGGATTGTCGGGATTGATCCACAGGTCATGAAAGTCACCGTGGGTGCCTGACAAGGTCTCCCATGTTTTACCGGCATCCGCTGAACGCAGTGCAGAGGCGCTCAAAACGTAAATAGTGTTTTCATTTTTTGGATCAATGAACAGCTCAATGTAATACCAGGCTCTCTGCACCAGCCTGTGGTCATTAGTAATCCGGCTCCACTTCTTACCGGCATTTGTCGAGACAAATAATCCACCGGCTTCTTTGTCAGAATCGCTTTCGATCAGTGCATATACTTTTTCAGGGTTCGAACGGCTTACCGCGATCGACATCTTGCCCATTTCTTCCGGCAATCCCTCTTTCAGTTTTTCCCACGTCTCGCCGGCATCGGTGGATTTATACAAACCGCTGCCTGGACCGCCACTGATCACCTTCCAGGGAAGCCGGCCGTGTTCCCAAATCGCTGCATAAAGCATTCGTGGATTAGTCATGTCCATTGATAGTTCCGCTGCGCCGGTCTTATTGTCCACGAATAAAACGTTCTTCCAGGTGGCTCCGCCGTCGATGGATTTATAGACACCTCTTTGCGGTGAGGGGCTGTACAAGGCGCCCTGTGCCGCGACCAGCACGATGTTGGGATCTTTCGGATCGACGACGATCCGTGAGATATGTTGAGTCAAGTCCAATCCAATTCTCTTCCATGTCTTCCCTGCGTCAGTTGATTTGTAAACGCCGTCTCCATGATGCGTCATCACACCGCGGACCGCGTGTTCGCCCATGCCCACATAAACGACATTCGGATCGCTTTCGGCTACAGCGATAGCACCGACGGAACCGGTCTTAAAATAACCATCGGAGACACTCCGCCAGGTGATTCCCATGTCATCTGTTTTCCAGAGACCGCCTCCAGTCGTTCCCATGTAATAAGTTTTGGGATCGCCCACCACTCCGGTGCCGGCAACTGAACGCCCGCCCCGAAACGGGCCTATGGATCGCCATTTAACTGTTTTGAAAATGTTGTTGTAATCATCCGCAACCGTGGTTTGCGGTACTTGGGCGGACAGCTGGCCCACGAGGAGGCAAGACACAATTATTGATACCAGGGGTTTTGACATGGAAGCATCCTCACCAAAGAATTTGCGAGATAATACACGACCATCCGCAGATTACGCAGATTACACAGATTATGAAAACAAGGTACTAACAGTAGGAGACAAACCTGTCCTCTGCCTAGTGCCTTATGTTCTGTGTAATCTTGTGTAATCTGCGTAATCGGCGGATACGACTCACTCCAGGTTCATCCGCCTTAGCAGATTCTTGAAACGCTCCTCGCCGCGTAGTCGATCCCAAACAGGCTCAATATTGATGAAGGCCGCCAACATCACATCGCGGCCCTCGTAGGCACGATCCAGCCAGGCAAATGTCTCATCGTCATTCCCCAAGCCATTGTGGACGAGAGCAAAGTTGTAACGCGGGACATAACGTTGGGTGGACAGCGTCTGCAGTTCGTCGAGGATTGTCAGCGCCTGAGTGCGATCCCCGGTGATTGCTGAAATGTAGCCCAGCATGGAGAGCGGGTGGGCACTGCCGCCGGAAAATTTTCTCGCCTTGATTAGTTCCGCCATTGCCTCATCATGTTTTCCCAGTTGAAAAACGATCTTGGCTCGGGTGAGCAGTGCAATCCAGAAGTTTGGCTCCAGCTCTAAGGTCCTGGTGATTTTCTCTTCTGCTTCAGCGTACCGGCCCGCATAATAAAAAAAGAGCGCCTCGTTCGTCCGGGTGATAAGCGCCAGTGGATCGAGTTCACGAGCGCGCACACCCTCGGTAATGGCTTCTTCATAACGCCCTGTCTGCGAAAGCAAAATACCGTACACTCGATGCGCCTCAGCTGAATTTGCACTTAGTGCAAGGCCTCGTTTGATCTCCTGCTCGGCTCCATTCCAATCCCAATCGAACCAAATCTTCACCAGAGTTAAATAAGCGTGAGCGTCGGAGAGCGAGTCGTCGAGTTCCAGGGCTTTTAGCGCCGCCGCTTTGGCCTGCGGAAAAGCTTCCTGAGGTGGCGCATCGCACGAGATTGGCAACGAAACATAAGCCACAGCCATTCCCATATAAGCAAGCGCGTAGTTCGCATCCAGTTGGATGGCTTGCTGAAAAAACTGAATTCCTTTTCTCACTTCGGTCGGAATCAACTTGCTCCAGTGGTAACGTCCCTGGAGGTAGAGTTCGTAAGCCGCTGGATTGTCTGTATAACGCTTTGTTAGCCCGCGCTGTGCCTCTGTGCTTAAGCGCAGCCTCAGCGCATCGGCAACTCGTTCAGAGATCGCGTCTTGTACGGTGAACACGTCGGTGAACTTTTCATCGAACGTGCCCACCCACACGGCGGCGCCATCGGCAACGTTTGTTAGTCGAGCGGTAACACGCATGCCGTCGCCCGAACGTTGAATGCTGCCATCCAGGACCGACTCCACTCCGAGTTCACGACCTGCGTTCTGTGCGTCCTGCTCCAGGCCTCCGTACCTGCGAACCGAGCTCAGTGGCCGTACGATGATCTCGCCGCTGTTGCTCAACCGGATGATCAGCGCGTCTGCCATCCCCAGCTCCAACGCCTCGTCTCGGTGCTTCTCAACCAACGGTTTAAAAGGCAGCACTGCGACGGTTTTTGCAGCGCGCGCTGAACCCTCTTTATTAGCCGAACTCACGATACTCACGATCTTCACTGGCGCGGCAAAGCGATAACCATGTCCGGCAACTGTCACGATGTAACGGTTCTCGCCTCTACGCTCGCCCAGCGCGCGACGTAATGCGGAGATACTTTGCGGAAGATTGTTCTCCTCAACAAAGGCGTTGGGCCAGATTGCCTCCATCAATTCTTCCTTAGGGATGACTCTTCCCTGGTGCTGAACCAGGTACAGCAACGCGTCGAAGATGCGCGGGGTAAGCGTCAATTCCCGATCCGCTTGCAAGAGAAGACGTCTGGCAGTATCGACGCGAAAGTCGTCGAACTCGTAGATGTACTGCTGTGTTGGAGGTTGCGTGCTCATCAGCCGCTACGGTCTTTTTCAGAACTTTTCAGAACAGTCTAAGGACTTTCAAGAGCGTCTGGGAAGAGTATCAGCACACACGGCGGATACGCCAAAACTTTACTTGCTAAGGAGAAACAAAAATGAAGACAACAACCGTACGATCGATCACAAGGTTAATTCTTTTCGCGGCAGTAGCAACCGGCGTTGCGCTTTTTGCGCTGGGTTCTTCCTACAACTCTCATGGGGTTGTTAGTGCTCAGGAACGGGACGACGACGGAAAATCGCAGTCCCAGGGCAGGAAACTTGAAGGCACATGGCGAGTTCAGGTCACGCAGCGTAATTGTCAGAGCGGGGCGGAGCTTCGGACCTTTCCTGCGATGTTAACATTTGCTGAGGGAGGCACGTTGACTGGAACGACCACGGCATTTCCACCTGCTCAGCGGGGACCTGACCATGGAGTCTGGAGTCGCACAGGTGGGCACAGCTACCGCGCCCTGTCTGAGGCATTTCTTTTCAATCCAGCTGGAGCCTGGGTCTCCAGGCAAAGAATCACTCAGGAGATCCAGCTTGAACGTGGTGGTGACATTTTCACCAGCGATGCCGCAGTTGAATTCTTTGACACACTGGGAAACACAACGTCAACCGGATGTGCGACGGCTGTCGCGACTCGCATGGAATGAATTGAATTCAGCAGGACACTGCAGTTAACGCGAACAGGATCAGCGCGACTGCGACTGAACGGGCGGCACTCCGTGGCCGCCCTT
>JAMQPH010000445.1 GCA_023717605.1 Pyrinomonadaceae bacterium | reverse complement strand
GTTCGCCGCGGACGCAAGTGACATCTTGACTGAAAGAGCTGTTGATGCCCTACTTCCAAGTCTTAGGGGCTTGAGCAGTTTCGATAATGTTGAAAGCTAGGATCCGCTGGCTACGGCAAGCGGTTCTGTGACTTGAGTGCTCGTATCCGCGCAGCTACGACTCCCCACCCGATGCGCATCCCCTAATCATCCGCTGAGTTTGGAAGAAGCTTTTCTTCCAATTCTTTCACGCGCGTGCGTAGTTCCTTAAGCTCTTCTCTCATCTGAGGTAGTCGCCCAACGTGGGCATTGAGTCGTTTGTATTCATCCCGCGGCTGGATGGGAATGCCCCACCAGACACCCGGCCGCACGATCTTACCAGGCAGCACGCCCGCCTTTGATCCGATTACCGCTCCGCTCTGCACACGGATATGATCGCCAAAGCCAACCTGGCCACCGATCACGCAGTCGTCTTCAATCGTAACGCTGCCACTGATACCGGTTTGCGCGGCGATCACAACCCGTTCTCCGATGTCGCAGTTGTGGCCCACGTGGATCTGATTGTCCAGCTTCGTCCCACGACCGATGCGCGTACGCCCAAGTGATCCGCGATCTACACACGTGTGCGCGCCAATCTCTACATCGTCTTCAATTATTACTGTGCCGACTTGCGGAAACTTGTGATAGGCCACGTCGTCGCGCACGTAACCAAAGCCGTCAGCTCCTATGCAAACGGCCGCATGAAGAACGACGCGATCGCCAATTGTGACTCCATCGTAGAGCGTGACGTTGGGATGCAACACGCAGTCGATTCCGATCGTTACGTCGTCACCAACGACAACTCCCGCTTCGATTCTGGTCCCCGTTCCGATGGTTGAGTTCTCGCCGATGGAGACGTGTGGACCAATGTAAGCCGTTAATGCGATGTCGGCACTTTCGGCAATGGCGGCAGTCGAGTGAATCGAAGGCTCGCGCTGCTTCTGAGGATGTAGGATTTTAGCGAATAGAGCAAAGGCAAGTTTAGGTATCGCCACTTCAATTATGGCAGGTACTTTCTGAGCAATCTTACGAGCGCGTTCGCCGGCGCCATCAGGCACTATCAGAGCGGAAGCACCACAATCTTGCGCATTTTCCAAGGCTTTGAGATCTTCAACGAACGCCACCGTCCCGAGCGTTGCGGACCCGACGCTTGCGACACTTTCAATACCAATCTGAGTGTCGCCTAAGGCGCGGGCGCCGATTAAGGCAGCCAACTCCTCAACGCTCTTCGCTCTAACTGTGTCGCTCATGGGATCAGTCATTTGTCGCACCTTATCCGATTTGCGGCGTTTTCGGCAATGACACTCCAGCTGCACCGCAACGAAATAGTGAAATCTGCAGAAGACAATGGCATACTTCAAAGGCCGGGCTCACTCTTTGCGTTAGGTTCCTATGCGTTAATCTGGTAGTTCCTCGTTCCCACTTTGAATCTTATGTTTTCCTCATCACTCACCTCTTGCCCCTTGACCCGCTCCATGTTCGTTCCGGTGAAAGTCTGCGCTAGCCAGAGCGACTTGCTAACTTTCGCGCTTGGTCCCACGCTATACACAAGGCTGGGGATTCTATTGTTGCTGTGTTTGACGTTGGCTGGGAGTGTACATAGTCAAAACCGCCCGTTGGTGCTGATTAGCGAGACCGCCTCTACGCGGGCCATAGCGTTGGAGTCGATTACCTTCACGCGGGAGCCTTTCCCATTGACTTCGCTGATTTCATGGAGACAAGACACGCGCACTCGCGTCATACTCTTTGCATTAAATCTCAACCTGCAACCGGGCGAGGAGCCCTCGAGTGTAACTGCCGTCGCTGAGGACGGGTTGCACCGTCAGCACTCAATGGATGTCGAGTATGTAAGACCTGTGCCCGGCCATCAGTGGATGAGCGCTGTCTGCCTGAGGTTGAACGATCAGATGGAAGGAGTGGGTGATGTGCTGGTCCGCATTAGTCACCAAGGTAGGGCAAGCAACCGAGTACGCATCGCGATAGGTCATCGGGATGGTGGTCCGTTGGATGATCCTGGATCACACCCCACTCCAGCGCCGCCTTACGTTATAAGCGGTCGTATCACCGTCGACGGAAACCCTCTTGCTGGCGCTACGGTGTCCCTTAGCGGCAGCGCTTCCGCGAGCACTCTAACGGACACCGCTGGCAACTACTCGATTCTCGCGGCATCAGCGGCCGATTACCTATTGTCAGCTTCGAAGGAGGATTATATTTTCGAGCCTCCTATTCATTCGCTACTGCAAATAGATGGCGATCGCCACGTAAATTTTATAGCAACTCTAAACATTGTATTGAGCGGGCGCATAAGTAACACGAACGATCAAGGCGTCTTTGGCGTCAAGATAACTTGGAGTGGACCGCAGAGCGGGGAGACCTTCACACGCAGCGACGGCACCTATTCTTTCGTCGTAGCCTCGCTTGGAAACTACACCTTGATCCCTTCGAAGGCCCAGGACTATTACTCTTTCACACCAGCCACCAGCACCCTCACCGGGCTTGGGGAAAGCCGGGTAGCAAACTTCACGGCGGCACTAAATCTAAGCCTGTCGCCGTCCTATGTTCTTGAGTTCGACGGTGCGCCTAAAAGCGTGGACCACAGTATGCCGCTACCGGGTGACTACAACTTATTTTGGCCAGATGGACTCGACTACGGCCATTTCTTCTGGGAGTTTTGGGCGATGCCTGGCAATAATGCGGGCGGGACTTATCTCGTCTCAGACGGATATGGCGGAGCGCACGCGCTATTGTTCGGTGTTTCACATATCGGCGCCAGAGAACCGGGTCGCTATCAACTAGCCGGTAATATTTGGAACGGCACGCGCCTTACCAGTTTTGGCAGCGACGAAGGACCTGCACCAAATGAATGGGGCCATTTTGCCGTCGGCTGGGACGGCAGCAACATAATCGTCTATTTTAATGGCGTACCCGTCGGCAAAACTCTATTCGTCGGACCACGAATTACACCAGGTGGTAGCCATGGCACTGGTAGGCTACTTATCGGCGGCTCTGACCACGCCAATTTCCGTGGGCGAATCGCTCAAGTACGCGGCTACGAGACCTACAATCCACGCGAAGCGATCGGCAGCTCGGTGTTCGCAACCTTTGCACCGCAGACCGTCTTCTCAGTAGATGGAAGTCTTCTCAGCTATTTCTTCCGCCCGTCTAACAACATCGCCGATCTTTCTTTGTATGGGCAGTACGGTAGGCAGCACCCAGGCTTGGTGCGCAGCACTGCTAACGGAGTTCTTCATCCCTGTCCTGAATGCCCGCTCCCGGAGTTCGTGATTGACCCAACCGCACCTGATTTCGCCAACCCGCACCAGCCAGGATTCCCGCCTGCTCCCGTTGAGACTCCCGCTAACGTCCCTAACGGCGCTCTGATCTTTGACTCTTTTTCGCGACGCAATTCTACCTACGCGCTGGGCGGTGTAGGCGGTCTGGGATCCTCCGAGAGAGGAGAGGCAGGACCGAAGACTTGGCGAACGAATGCAGCTGGAGCCGGTCCACAGCCGTTTGGAATTCTTAACGGTCGCGGAGTACTTCTCGCCAACGCAGAAGCTCTCACCTGGCTGAATATGGCTTCCGGCGGTACTAATTTCGATATTAGAACCGATCGACGTCCCCGTAATTCTGGTACGGGTCACAACACTGGGATTAGCTTTCGAGTCGTCGATTCAAACAATTACTTTTTTGCTTACTCCAGCGACGGCGCGGACGCTTCGCTGCCTCAGACATTGACCGTAGGTCACTACATAGCAGGACTGCGTACAGTACTGGCATCCGAGATTTCGATGCCAAGTGGCTGGACGACGATGCGAGTAGTCACTACGGGGGCTGGAGTGGTTCGCGTGTACGCCAACGGCACGCTGCTCTATTCAACAAACAGTAGCCTGCTATCCAATAGCGATGGGGTGGGGCTGTACAATAATGGGCCCGGCTTGGCCCTGACAAACCGTTGGGACAACTTCCGTGTGTTTGTTGCGGACCCCTGATCTGTCCGGCAGGTGCTCATGCCGGATGAGGCCGCCGCGCTCGCGCAGACCGAGTGAACCAAAGAGTTCACCTACCGTGAGAGAAACCCCTCTGAAGTTTTCGATGCGGATTCGATGCTTGCGATCCGTTCGATATTGATCTGCGCGTCGTCTGAGACTCGGCCGCCGATTGGGCCGGCTCGACTGTTTTCAGTTTTCCTGCTTCGTCCATAACAACTTGTCGTTTGTGTAAGCTCATACCAGTTTTCGAGCTGTGTGCTCCTGCTTATCTGAAGTTCTCGATAATGATAATTTCCCTTGTCGTATTCCCGCTCGTGTACGCTAAAGTCTGAACGGCGAATGACCGTGCCAGGTGATAGACGCGAATCTCCTCATAGCCTTTGACCGGCTGCGGTTCTTCTTCATCCAAAGCCTGCCGCCAAAGCCCTTGAACTAAGTCTTTGTACAATATTGCTTTCCCATCCCAGGGTCCAGGTCACACTTCCTCCTCCCAGAGATGCTGTCATGGGAACGGACCAGCCCTTCACGGGTTCTCCTCCTGTGAATGGAATGATCATCAATTTTACGTCAGCGCGCCCGAAGGGTCTCGGTAACGGCACTTCGGAAGGGTCTACGTCGGAAGGTTGTGCATAGGCAATGCTCTTGCCGTCGGGCGAGACATGAGGCCATGAAGAAGGTCCGCCGGCAAGTTTGGTAGCCTCCCCGCCGGCCACGGGGATACGCCAGAGTGTCGTTATGCCTTCACGTGCCGAAGTGTATACGACCCAACGTCCGTCCGGCGAAAGACTGGGCTGTGAGTTGCCGCCGCCTGTGGTCAACTGCTTAAGGTCGCCCCCGTCCAGAGTTGCGCGCCAGATTTCAACGCTGCCGGAGCGATCGGATTGAAAGACAACGTAACGGCCATCAGCAGTGACGCCATCTGGTGGTCAACCGCGTTCGCATGATGCGGTATCAGTTGTCGATGACTGCCAGTGCCATTCGTCTCCCAGATCGTTCGGCTGTCGCCGACGGAAGCTGCGTAAAGTAGCTGTCCGCCAGGCGTCCATGCCAGACCACTAAGCCCCTCTTGCCTGGTTTCAGTCCCTTCAAGTACGCGGCGTGCTTGTCGGGGGTCGCCATCCGGCGCAATCCAGATTGAAGGACGAATCTGCCCCTGCAAGACCGCCAGCTTGCCGTCCGCAGACAAACTCAAACTCTCGACGTGATAGTGGTCCAAGTCGCTCGTGATCTTGCGCGTCTCACCACTCGGGTAAGCAAGCAGCTAAATCTGGTTCTTCCGTCCTCCATCTCTGCCCACCATCACCAGACCACTGCCGTCCGCAAGCCACACCACGTTGCTCACTTCGGCCCAATCACGGTCGCCGATTCTGCTGACGACACCGTCCGCGACACCCACGGTCAGGATTTCATCGCGCCCGCCCGCCGTGCTCGCGCCGATGGCGATGGTCTTACCGTCAGGAGTATGCCGCATGGGATCGATATAAACGGCCCGATCGATTCAGTAGTGGAGCAAGCGTGATCAAGCATGAGAAGCATCGGGTCAAGTCTTAATCACTTTGGAAAAGGGACGGACAAAATGAAAACCACGCAACGATTAATAATCACGACCTTAGCGGTCTCCCTGCTGGCACTGCTGTCAACAAGCGCCAAGGCCGATCCACTAACCTTAACGCTAACTAACCCAAATCAGAGTGGCACAGTTGGGAGCATCCTGACGTTTGGCGGAAGCGTGCTGAACGTCACCGCGCCATCCGTGCAGATTGTTTCCAGTCAAATCACCTTCAATGATGGAGCCGGCACGCTTTTTCTCGACGATAGTCCGTTTGTTACTAACTTCCTGTTTCAAACCGTCGGCCCCGGGACAACTCTCGGGCCTCTTGACATGTTTACGGTTGAGATGCTCGCAGGCGCTACTGCCGGCACGTACGCGGGAGTGCTCTCAGTTCTGTCCAACAACGGCACGAATGTCCTGGAAACAAACCCTTTCAGTTTCTCGGTCAGGGTGCAGCCATCAAATGCACCTGTGCCTGAGCCGATGACGATGTTGTTATTAGGGACCGGGCTGGCTGGCCTGGCCGGGATTGTTCGTCGACGCAGGCGACAGATGCCCGAAGGGCCGATGCTGCGTCGGGCCGGCCGTTGACCCGAACGCTCCTTATGGCTTCGGTAGTGTCGCCTTCGAAATTAAGGCACCTTTCCGTGTAAAGTATTGCTATGTCAAACAAGGTTCTGCTTGGCTGCCTCGCAGTCGTTTTGCTAATCGGTGCGGCGGTAGCTTGCGGAGTTGGAGGCATATTCATACTTGGTTTTAATAAGCTCCATAAGACAGAGAACGAGTGCTCATAGCTTGGGCCTTCGAAGCAAACTTTGTTCCCAAGTTGTTATTTCGTGCTGTTTAGTGTGATTTCGTGGATCGTTCTAATTTGCTCCGTCTCCTACAGACCTCAGAACTGAAACGAAGCGATCTGCGCCGCCAGCAGCGAGGGGCGAGAGAGCCGTATTTCTCAAGTAACCTGGCCTTTCCAGATTGAATGCTGGTCCAGCGGCCCAGTTGAAGTGCGACGCGGGAGGGACCAGCGGCCCTTCTTTTGTGCTTGCCATTGCTTGCCCGGCAAACTATCATGGCAACTCCGCGAAGAGGTACAGTTAGCTGTCCACACGCGGCGTTTACTTAAGTAATAGTTGATCTTAAACGTTTTTGAGGCGCCAAATTAGGTGCCTGAGGAGAAGGATCTTTGTTTAGTGACCAGTTTCGCAGAGGTGAGTCCGAGAAGGGCAAGCTATCAGGCGTGAAGAGCTCCAAGCTGCTCTCAAACCTTTCAGACGTAGCCTGGAACGCCTTTCAGTCAGTCAACCGTCGACTACCGGAAGGCGAAGCCATCCGGCCCAACTGGGCCCCCGGACCACTGCTGAAATCCTATGAACGAACTTCTCCACCGCTCGGCTTCCCACGTGAGACTGACAGCCTTTGTCCGCGTTGCGTCAAGGAAGTCCGCGACGCCGTCATCAGCGGCGAGACGACTCTCGAGTCGTTGATGAACGAGCATCCAGGCGAAATCAAAGCTCAGATAGTCGAAGAGAACGGACAGGTGGTCATGCGCAAGACCTGTCCGAAGCACGGCGAGTTTGTTGACGTGATGGCAACTGATCCGGCATTTCTCGAGCGGATCGAATCGCTGTTCTTTGGACGCGACTTTCGCGCGGCTGAAGATTCGCACGTGCATCACCATGGAACATCAAACATCAAGTTTGGTCGTGGCGCCGTTTTGACCGTTGACCTAACCAACCGCTGCAACATGATGTGCAATCCGTGCTTCATGGATGCAAACCAGGTTGGGTATGTTCACGAGCCCACGTATGAAGATACGAAGGCGATTCTCGATCGCGCAGTTTCGTTTAAACCAAAACGGCAGATCATTATCCTCTTCTCCGGTGGTGAGCCCACACTTTCGCCTTACTACCTCGAGGCCGTCGCTTACGCGAAGAAAGTTGGCTTCTACCGAATCCTCGCCGCCACAAACGGCATACGCTTCGCCGAAGACATTGAGTTCTGCAAAGCCGCGAAGGCTGCGGGCCAACATGGTGTGTACCTTCAGTTTGATGGCGTGAGTGAAGAAAAGAACAAACATCGCGGCGTCGGCAACTTGTTTGATGTGAAACAGCAGGCGATTGAGAATCTCGCCAGCGTCGGGATTAAGGTCACGCTGGTTACGACCATCGTAAACACCATCAACAATGACGGCATAGGCCAGATTGCTGAGTTCGCGGCGAAGAATATCGACAAGGTGCAGACCATAGCGTTTCAACCCGTCTCATTCACCGGCCGCGACGAAGACATTTCCGACGCACTGCGAATCAAGCAGCGTTACACCCTCGCCGGCATGACTCATGATCTGAAGGACCAACTTCGCGGACAACTGCAACCGCTGCGTGACTGGTATCCACTTTCCTCTTACTCGGCATTCACCAGCGTGATGGACATGTTGCAAGGCGCAGACGCGCCCTGGGGTTGGTCTTCCTGCAATTGCCACCCGAATTGCGGCATCTTCACTTTGATGGTGGTCAATCGAAAGACCGGTGAGTTTACTTCGCTGTTTGAGTTTTTCGATTACGAGCAATTCATGAAAGACGTCGGCACGATCACGGACACGGCGCGCAGCAAGAAGCTTTCCTATGCGCAACTCGGCATGGCGATCCTGCGAAACTTCAACGCTGAACGTGCGCCCGAAGGGTTCCCGATTTCGCAGATTCTGAATCTCTTCAAACCTTCGTCGACCAACTCCAGTTCAGACCGCAACGATCGGATGAAGACGACCGGAATCCAGGATGATCCCAACGACATCTGGCGCGTGCTCTGCGTCGAAGGCATGTGGTTCCAGGATCTCTTCAACTACGATTTTCGCCGCACCGAAATGTGCGTGATCCCTTACGGCACCCAGGAAGGCGAGATCTCATTCTGTGCTTACAACACGGGCGTGGGTTGGCGGCAGATTATCGAAAACATGCACAAGACCGCTGACCTCGCCGAGTGGTACGAAGAACACGGACGTCATGCTGTCTATGCCGCGGGCCACGACGTTCCTGGGATTTCCAGAAAGCATTCACTCAGTCTACCGATTATCCAGGCCGTCTTAGCCGAAGACGCCGACGTCAAGCCTCAGGTCGTGTCTCCGTACCTGGTAGAAGAACACGAGGAAGATACAGTTCGAGTTTGATCGTCGGCCCCTTTTGGAGTGCGGTGGCAAGCGGAGCGCGACACCGCTTTGGATTAAGGCAACAAAATGATCCTCAAGGCCTCTACCTCACAAGGCCAGAAAAAAGTCCCTTGGCCTCACGCACCTGTTCATGAACTTTCTGGTCGCGGCACTTACTTTGTTACAGCCGGCACTTACCTAAAAGAGCATTTCTTCCGCACCGCCGACCGTCTTCAGGTTCTCCATCGCGGTTTACTTACCGTCGCCCGCGATTATGGATGGAACCTCGAGGCTTGGGCCGTTTTCTCAAATCACTATCATTTCGTAGCTCACTCGCCCGAGCACGACGACAGCGCCGAAAGTCTTTCGGCGATGCTCGGATTGCTCCACGAGAAAACCGCGAAGTGGATCAATCGTTTAGACGACAGTCGCGGACGCCAGGTATGGCACAATTTCTGGGAAACGAAACTCACTTATCAAAAGTCCTATCTTGCCAGACTCAATTACGTCCACCAGAACCCTGTGAAGCACGGTCTCGTGATGGTAGCTAACCAGAATCCTTGGTGCTCCGCGCGATGGTTCGAACGAACCGCGCGGCCGGCACAAATTAAGACAATCTACTCACTAAAGATTGATCGCCTGAGAGTTTATGACGATTACGAGGCCGCGGATGAGTGGTAGCCTTCTGCACGTCCAATCCAAAGCGCCGTCGCCGCTGCGCTCTGCCGGCGCACTCCATAAAGCCGGCCAACCACGAAGCATCTAACTCTCCAAGCTCCCAACTTTTTGGAGTGCGGTGGCAAGCGCAGCGGGACACCGCTTTGGATTTCTTCTCACTCGGGTACCCTCCCTACGAGGATCAGGTTGAGTTGCGTCCAATCCAAAGCGCCGTCGCCGCTGCGCTCTGCCGGCGCACTCCATAGAGGGATTCCTGTGACACTAATTAAAGAGTAACAAGCGTCAGTATTCTTCAACCCCAATCATGATTGGATAGCGATAGCGGAGCTGGGCTCAGATTCCCACTGGTCTAGCCCGGGGACGGCACCGTGATTGCAAAGATCTGATTGCTGTTCAACCTGACTTTTGGGAGTCCAGGCATATGACGCGGCCAATCTCGTTATTTTTAGTGGCTTTGCTACTCGTGCAAACGACACCTGCAGTGGTTACGGGACAAAGTGTTGCCAGAAAAGACCTGCACCTGTCGGAAACCACGACCACGTCTAACGCTGGAGAGCCCGCACGTTCCGCGCCTCAGGGGACTGAACCCGTGCAGATTTCCGATGGCACTCTGATAGAAATCGAGTCGCCTTACCGGGTCAATTCAAAAGAGTTCAAGCCGAACGACGAGATCAGTTTCCGCGTGATAAATCCGATCAAGCTCAATGGTGTCACCGTGATTGAGCAAGGGGCAAATGCGACCGGCCGCATCGAGAAGGCCAAACGAGGTGGGCATTTTGGCAAGGCGGGGCTGCTTGTTTGGACCATGCAGACTGTTACGGCTGTCGATGGCTCACAGGTTCCGCTGCGAGCAGTTCAGGAACGGCTGAGAGGTGATAGCAAGGCTGCCAAAGTAGCCACGCAGATGGTCGTCACTGGCGCCCTGCTGTTTTGGATCGCGCCGGTGGCGCTGTTGCATGGTTTTAAACGGGGTAAGGACGCATTCATCCCGGCCGGCAAGCGCTACAACGTGTTCGTGAATGGCGAGGCAGTCGTCCGAGGTCGTTGAAACAGGTTAACCCATCGCACATCTATTCCGCTTCACTCAATTCCATCCTGACTGGTATGGTTAGGCTGTCGTTGCACTTGACGTAACTGAGCCACGATATCCCTCATACGAATAGCCAGATCTTCTATTGTCTGCGCCCGCTTTCGCGCCTTCTCGTTCAGTTCTTCGCGCAGTAGCAGTTGAGACTGTCCGAGTACTCCGGTGAGCGGGTTGTTGATTTCGTGACGCACGCGGGCAACCAGCTCCGTCATCTCCTCTAGTCTTGCTTCGCAATCAGCAATACGCGCACGTAGTTTCTCACTATCAACTGCTGCAGTCTGGCCCTGTCCTTCAGTCATCGACACCTCACGGTTGGTCTGTTTTTAACTATCGAACGTGGGAGGGCTACAGTCTTCGTGGATCGCTGCTGGGCGCGAGCGAGTGAGTTTGGCTATTGTGCCTCGATTGTGCGGAATGAACAAGCACTAATTTTTGGATAATGAATTGTAATAGCAAGAAGCTGCAATCGAGGATGGCGGATGTTGGGCCATTCGCTTGAAACACTGTTTGGTTTTTACCTGTAACCTTGCTTTCGCTTCACGATTTGCGATTCACGATTCACGGCGGCGCGCACCTTGGCTGCCATTATTGCGCGCGGTTGACAAGAAAAGCTTCTTGCACGTACATTGAATTTCCCGTTGGGAGGTCGTCTAACGGTAGGACTGCGGACTCTGAATCCGCCTATCGGGGTTCGAATCCCTGCCTCCCAGCCAAACCCTATCAATGAGTTACGGGCAGCCCCACTTGACTGCCCGTTTTCATTTGTGTGCGTACTACTTCGCAAATGTGGTTACCATTCCGTCGGGTGATAATTTTCGGATGCAGTGGGTTACTCATGTCTGCAATGAAAAGATCTCCTTTGCTGTCGTAGGCGATGCCTTTCGGAAAGTTGAACAGAGCTGTTAATGCTTTCCCGTCTTTATAACCTTCCTGTGCTCTGCCGGCGATGTTTTGTGAACAGGGGTCAATAATATTATTGCCTGCCAGTGTTGATACGTTACCATTCGCGACTTTAATAACCCTGTGCAGCCGCTGATCTGTAAATATTATTTCCCCCTTCTTATCACCTTATTTTTGCAGACTAAGATTATCTCCGAAGCGCGAAAACTGACTCGAAGGACTTTGAAAACGCTTGCAGCTTAGAAGTCTGAAAAGAGAAACTAATGAAGATAGCTAGATCCAACATAAAAATAGCACAGGGTTATCGGGAAGACCTATCTTAATTTTACGAGACCTCTGTTCCGGAATCATCAGTCTGATAGAATGCTGTCCAAGCTAATTTCTGTTTATGCAGCAGACCATCTTGATGAATGCGCCCAGCATTCTCTCGGTACCAGTGGCAATGGGTTGCCTTCCAGCAAGCGAGCACGATCGTGAATAAATCGGACGGCCTCGAGGGCGATGTAATTTCTCGTTATCGTGTCCTTTCCCGCATCGGAGCGGGCGGGATGGGCGAAGTCTACCTGGCCCAGGATACGACACTCGAGCGAACTGTTGCCTTAAAGATCCTCCCTGCTGATGTGGCCGCCAGCGAGCAGCGCATGGGACGCTTCATTCAGGAAGCAAAAACAGCGTCCGCGCTCAACCATCCCAATATCATTACGATTTACGAAATCGGCCAGGCCGACTCGATCTTGTTTATTGCTACCGAATTTATCGAAGGAGAGACTCTGCGCGAGCGGCTGCAGGAAACAAGCCTGACGATTCTGGAAGCGTTAGACCTGGCCATTCAGATTGCTTCGGCGCTGGTAGCCGCACATCAGGCAGGAATTGTTCACCGGGATATCAAGCCGGAGAACATCATGCTGCGTCGCGACGGCATCCTGAAAGTGCTGGACTTTGGCCTGGCGAAATTGACAGGCGCCTGGAGACCTGAGGTGAATTCAGAAGCTGCCACAATGGTGGAAACAGTGCCCGGCACCATACTGGGCACAGTTGTTTACATGTCTCCGGAACAGACACGGGGAAAAGAGGTCGATGAACGAACGGATATCTGGAGTAGCGGAGTTTTGTTGTATGAGATGGTTGCGGGGGTCCTTCCTTTTGAGCAGGAAACGCCCAGCGACTCCATAGCGGCCATCCTTAGATCTGAACCGCCACCACTTTCCACTATCTTGCCTGACGTTCCAGCGGAGCTTGAGCGTATTGTCGCGAAATGCCTGATGAAGAATCGAGATGAGCGGTATCAGGGCGTCAAGGATCTGCTTGTTGATCTGCGGCGGCTGAAAAAGCAGCTCGAGTTTGAGATGCAGCTTGAATCTTTCTCGTCCAGAGCCAGCGGTGCAACTCAAGTTAGTCGTGCAAGCGGCTCTCATGTAACCAGAACTGCCGATGGGATCGTGCAGCGAACAAATACGACGCAATCGGCATACTCCACCTCAAGTGCCGAATATATCGTTAGCAATATCAAGCGCCACAAGAGTTTTGCATTTATCGGGCTTGCTTTGTTTGCTACTGCAGTAATCGCAGGAGGTTTCGGGCTATACAAATCGCTTTCACGCACCAGGACGCCGGTGGTTTCCCAACCGATGAATGTCACGCGATTTACTGCGAATGGCAAAGCGGTACATGCCGCAATTTCACCTGACGGCAGGCATGTAGCGTATGTTGAAGAAGAAGCCGGGCAACAAAGTGTCTGGATTGGACAGGTTGCCGCCTCCAGCCAGGTACAGATCATTGCACCTGCCGAGGTTCAGTACCGCGGTCTTAGCTTCACTCGTGACGGAGAGTTTCTTTACTTTGTCGCTGTTGACAAAAGCAATTCTAACGGCGCCTTGTACCAACTTCCCGTCCTTGGCGGCGTGGCGAGGAAGATGCTGGTGGATATTCAGAGTCCCATCACACTCGCTCCTGACGGAAAGCAACTCGCCTTCGTGCGCTACTCCTCACCTGAAGAAAACGCGCTGGTCGTGGCCAACACCGATGGTAGTCAGCAAAGGGAACTTGCCAAACATTCCTCCCCGGATTTTTTCTCGACGATGGCGCCGGCGTGGTCACCTGACGGAAGCCTGATCGCGTGTGTCTACCAAAACACGTCTGGGGGGTACTACGAAACTGTGGTTGGCGTCCGTGTCGCAGACGGAGCTGAAGTGCCGATTGCCACCCACCGATGGTGGCAAGCTGGGCAGATAGCATGGTTGCAGGACGGAAAGGGGTTGATCGTGTTGGCAACGGAAGAGGCGGGCAGCCTGCAACAGCTCTGGCATCTTCCTTACGGAGGCGGAGCGGCGAAACGAATAACAAACGACCTTAATGGTTATGTCGATGCTGGTTTGACAGCGGATTCAAAGACGTTGGTCTCTGTGCGATCGGATCGCCTGGTGAATATCTGGATGGCAAACGCAGGGGACCTCGCCAGTGCCAGGCAGATCACCTCCGGCACCGAAAGAGACGACGGGATGCGTGGTCTTTCCTGGACCCCTGACGGCAAAATTATCTATCGCTCGGTCGCTGGAGGAAACCCAAACGTTTGGATCATGGCAGCCGACGGCAACGGCCAAAGACAATTGTCTACCAATGCGAGTCAGAACTTTGATCCGGTCGTTTCCCCTGATGGCAGGTACATCGTCTGGGCCTACCAACGCAGTGGCAACACGAACCTTTGGCGGATGGACCTCGATGGTGCAAACTCGAGACAACTCACCACTGGTGTGGGCGAGTACCTTCCCGCTTATTCACCGGATGGCAAATGGATTCTGTATACGGCCTACGATCCGGCCTCGAGCTTTTGGTCAATATGGAAGATCTCTGCCGAAGGCGGGGCGCCTGTAAGAATGACCGATAAAGAGTCGGCGCTGCCTAGCATTTCACCAGACGGCAAGTGGTTCGCTTGCAATTATCAGGAGGAGCCAGGCGGCGCTTATAAAATAGCTATACTACCCTTTGCCGGGGGGCAACCAGCGAAGATGTTCGACATACCGGGATCTTTTGGCCGAACGATTCATTGGACGGCCGACGGCCGTGACCTGACCTATGTCGATACAAAGGGAGGTGTCTCCAATATCTGGTTGCAGAGTCTAGCCGGGGGCGCACCGAGACAGTTAACTGACTTCAAGGACCAGCGCATCTTTGGTTTTGCCTGGTCACGTGATGGCAAACAGATGGCCTTCTCACGCGGTGTAGTAAACAGCGATGTCGTGCTAATTAAGGACTTCAAACCATGAGAGCACCTGCGCTCAGCAACGATTAAGAGAGATGGCCGTGACCAAAAACGAGAACCCGAATGAAGTTGATCAGCACATCGACATGCCACCTGCTCCACGCATTGAGTTTCGCGATGTTTCTCTGGCTTTCGATGAGGGAGTCATGGTGCTGGACCATGTCAGTTTCAAGGTGGCGCCAGGCGAAATGAAGGTGATGCTGGGAGAGTCTGGCGGTGGTAAGTCGACGATTATCAAGCTCGCGCTCGGTCTTGAAAAGCCCACAGCGGCGAGATCTTCATTGAGGGTGAGGAGATCACAAAGCTTGGCGAGGAAGATCTGAATCGCGTGCGAAATAAGATGGGGGTCGTTTTCCGCCTCGAAGACGTGCGCTTTCTGTCATCGAAGTTTATCATTGCCGCATGGGGTGATCAGGCCGAAATAGCAGAGGAGGGCGACAAGCTCTGTCTCATCAACACAAAGTTCTTAATGCTTCACCGTGGGCGAATCATCTTCGAAGGAACAGATGAGCAACTGTGGCAGTCTGAAGATCCATTCATCCGCGCGTTCCTGGAATTTGATCCTCAACACCAAATCGAAGCGGGAACAACGTAATGATTTGCGAGGGAGGAGATTTGCGCACGATCAGCACTTACGACTGCAGGGGTCTCGTGAGTGCTTCGGCTCGTGGACTATTCTTGCGCGCGGCCCGATAGAGACCGAAGGCTTCTTTGGCGAGCTTCCAAACCGGCCGCCGATTTTGAGCCACCAGTTTGGTCCAGTCGCGCCTGGTCAACTGGGGGAAATAAATGCCTCGGAAGAACAAGCGCGCAATCAGGTGCATTAGTCTGTCATCAATACGCCGGTCAGCGATTGACTGTAGCGCCTTCTGGTTGCTCTCAGCGCTATAAGACGTTCTCCATGCCTTGTCCACTTCCATCTGGGCATCTTCGATGGTCATCTTCAGGGGAGTGTGGGCCATCTTAAAGGGTGCAAAATCCATCCAGTGACGGGGCCGAGTCATTCGGCCCGCAGCTCCCAACCTGGCGTACAACGGCGTACCGGGAAAGGCTGTAAGTTGTCCGAAGACGGGCAGCACGGGAGGCCAAGTCGCGATCTGCTCTAACGTTCGATCCGCCACACCGGGCGTATCGTTATCCATGCCAAAGATGAAGGACGTGATCGCGTAGATATTCCGTTTTGCGAGTCGCTCGAGCACCGCGGCATATTCGCCGGGCTTGTTGAAGTTCTTATTCACATCCGCAAGATTGGCGGGATCGATTGATTCCATTCCAATGAATATCCACCTTCCACCCGAAGCAGAGATCAGATCCACCAGCTCTTCGTCACGCAAGAGGTTGGCACTAATCTGCGCGGTCCAGGGAAGCTGGGCACCAGCGGCAATAATGTCTCTAAGAAGCGACTTCGTGCGCTTGATATTGATGGCAAAGTTATCGTCTATGAAAAAGACGGCTATCTGACCAAGGTTCTTGCGCGCGCGCATCTTTAGCCGCAGAAGTTCGTCAACTACGCTTTCATTTGTGCGAAAGCGAATCGAGTCGCCAAAGAACCCTGTGACCGTGCAAAACTCACAGCCGTAGGGACAACCGCGACCCGATTCGATGGGAACCATATGGAACGTTCCCCAACCGGCGCCGTGTCGCTCGAGAAGCGAACGCGCTATTTTCGGCACCAGGTTGAATTGATCGAGGTCGAGTGTCTCCCAGGGGATGGACGGATAAGGAGTCATACTTGGCTTGCGTTCTTTGCCGGTTTCATCGACGGGCTCGTAGACTTCCTTTAGCTGGCCTCGCGCGGCATCAGCTACAATTTTCGGCCACGTTTCATCAGCCTCACCCAATGCCACCGCGTCCGCATGTCGCGGACCTCCGTCTCGGCCGAGCGCTTCATCTGCTGCTTCTGTAACATGGGGACCACCCATAACGACCGGCACTCCCACGGCTCGAATGGCATCGGCCATCCGGTAGGCCCTGGCCACCATCCGGGTCATCGCGCCAATTCCCACCAATCCAATCTCTTCGTCCCGGACAAACTGCACCAATTCCTCTTCAGTCAGAGGCTTGGCGTTACCATCAATTAGCAGGACCTGGTGTTCGGGAGGAGTGAGCGATTGGAGCAAAAACATCCAGAGATGCGGCATGAAATTACGCGTCACGCCGTTATCAGGGTTATACAGTAAGATTTTCACTATCCCAAGTTCCTTTGCTGTTTGTCTGTTTAGAGGAGTGGAACGAGCAACAGAATGGCAAGAGGACGGGATTTGAAAAACTAGTCCAGATGTCACACAGATGATCGACGCGCCACTATAACACGTATGTTCGTTAGCGTACACAACCGAGCCTCCCCGGCTCGGAAGGGTCTCGAATCATCCCATCAAATTTGGGACTGATTGCGGTTTACTGGTTGTTGAGTGTCGGACCAATCGCTGCCGCGCGCCGGCCCGAAAAAAGAGCAGCCTCATAGGCGTCGATTTACTTCCACAGGACGCCAGAGAGATAACACGCGCTTGCCGCTCGTTGTTTGGAGAATGCTCATCATGCCCATATAGCCAAAGCCAAAGAAGAACAGCGAAAGAAATGGGATGGTTCCCCACATGTGCAAATGCGCTGCATAGATAATTGCCAACAGGAAATAAATAGAGAAGCCCAACTCGAGCAATGGCAGCAGTCCTCGCTTGCGTTTGTACTTCTTGGCCTTCCAGGTTTCGTCACTCGTTTCTTCCACACTGTACTTCGGTGTTCGCACAAAGTCTGACTTGATTCCCAGCAAGGCCTCCATGACCGCCCTCGCGTTCGAGAAAGCGAGACCCAGGCCCAGTCCCATAACCAGCGGAAGGTGCAACATTCGTGGCGTTCGTCGCTTATCCAGGTACCAGACTGCGGTGCCATAAAACAGAAAGACGGAAATTGACGAGAAAAAGAGAAGAGGGAGATCGAGAATCATCAGGTGGTAAAACGGTTGATTGTAACGAACCAGCAACAGCGGAAACTGCAGAAAACTGGCAACAATCATTAGCGGGTAACTGATATTCCCGGTCAACCGGAAAAACATCTCGAGTTTAACTCGCAACGGTAGCGGCGCGCGCCAGATCCGAGGATAAAGCTTGATCCCAACCTGCATGACACCTTTCGCCCAACGCCGCTGCTGCGCCTTGAAGGCGTTGATCTCAACCGGAATCTCGGCCGGCGCTTCTTCATCAAGCAGGTAAACAAATTTCCATCCCATCAACTGTGCGCGAAAGCTGAGGTCCGTATCTTCGGTCAAGGTGTCGTGCTGCCAGCCCCCACTCAACGCAATCGCGCGACGCCGCCAGATTCCGGCCGTGCCGTTGAAATTGAAGAAGCCGCCGGTACGATTGCGAGTGGTCTGTTCGACAACGAAATGACCGTCAAGCATGATGGTCTGCAAGCGGGTCAGCAGATTGTAATCCCCGTTAATGTGAGACCAACGCATCTGGGCGCAGCCGACCAGCGGATCTGTAAAGAAGTCGACGAGCTTGCGCAGGCAATCTGGCTTTGGTACGAAGTCGGCATCGAAGATCGCCAGTAGTTCACCTTTAGCGACTTTGAGTCCCTGTTCCAGGGCGCCGGCCTTAAACCCAGTCCGATCGGAGCGATGCAGATAATGAATGTCGAACCCCTGCTGCGCATACTTTGCGACCGTCGCCTCTGCGAGCTTCACGGTCTCATCCGTTGAGTCATCGAGGACTTGTATTTCAAATTTCTCTCTCGGGTAGTCGATCTCCGTAACTGCCTTAACTAGTCGCTCAACAACGTACATCTCATTGAAGAGGGGAAGCTGCACGGTAATGACCGGCAGATCTTCTTCAGCGAACTTACCCTTGGGCTCGGGAATAAACTTGCGGTACCGCCAGAAATCGATGACCTGCTTGACGCGGTAGCCACCGTAGACTGCCAGCACCGTAAGGATGACGAAATAGAGAATCAGTATGGTCCAATCAAAGCCATCGAGACGATAGAGCGGGCTTATGTTGGCGGCTGTCTTCGTGATCGCGTCACAGTAACCCGGGAAATCGTTGCAGAGGTCACCGGTAAGGGATGGCGTGGTTGCAGACTGAAAAAGAGAAAACAACATCATGAATTGCAGTAACTTAGAACCTCGCTTTACTTGGACTAAGTGATGCCCCGATCCGGGCAGGTGATTCTAACCCATATAGCGTCGTTACCTAAAACCGGGGTGTGGGCACACGATCCACCAAATCACCCGGAATGGTACGAATAGGACCTAAATGCGTCGAAGAGGCGCACCGTAGTCGCTGGGTGCTGCAGTCACTTGTTCCGAGGTCGCGGGGGAGCGGGCAGCTTCGAGTTCGCTCTGCTTTGCTGATCCTGGACCGAACAGTCGCTGGTAGAGGCTCAACTGCACCAGCCCGGGCATTATGAAAAAGACGGAGACAAACCCGAGGAGTGCGCCCGTCAGAAGTCGCGAAATGTGACTGTTTTCCCAGATTCCAAGGAATCCCAGTCCAAAGTCGATTCCGAGCGGTGCAGCCGCGATAAAGAGCCACTTCCGTTCGGGCGCGTGAGTGCGTTTCAACGAAGTCATAACCGGATAGAACGCAACTCCGGCAGCAAAGCCAACATAAAGCCCTGTGCAACGAGCACAAACTGCTAATGGGTAGCCGGCAATATAGAGCGACCGCTCGGGAGCTTGATGGCAGACATGGCTGAACGCTTCGTAGACTGCGAAAGAGAACCACTGCAATCCGTTCGCCTGTGCGAGTGGCGCAAGGACGAGTAACCCAACGAACAAAAGAGCGCCAACCACAACCAACGACCACATTATCAGTGGACGCCGATCGGGCACGCACTGCGGAACGTATTGACCAGGACTTAACATATCGCTTTTGCAGATTTTAGATTTTGGATTTTAGATTTTTGATTGTTCAGGAACACACTTGACCTTCGAGCTCGCAGGCTTTCGATCAACAATCAAAAATCCAAAATCACAAATCTAAAATCTAATGACCGTGTCTGGGCCACCTTCAATGTGCAGCGTATCAACAAACCGAATGTGCCGCGACTCGGTTGTCATTACCATGGAGTGCGTCCGTTTCCCTGCTCCAAAAAATCTCACGCCTTTGAGCAAAGCCCCATCGGTCACGCCCGTGGCTGCAAAGATTATCTTCTTGCCTGGCGCCAGATCATTAGTGTCATAAATCTTATTCGGATCGTTAATCCCCATCGATTGCAGGCGTTCCAGCACTACCTCCTTCGCCGGCACCTTGTTCTTGTCGACGCCCAGCCGATCAGCATCAAATACAAGTCTCGCTTGAATCTCTCCGTTCAGACACTTCATAGCGGCTGCGGTAATCACTCCCTCTGGCGCACCACCAATGCCAAGTAGAGCATGGATGTTCGTTCCGGCGACCGCGGCCGAGATGCCGGCAGAAAGGTCGCCGTCGCCAATCAGACGAATGCGGGCCCCTGCTTCCCGGACATCGGCGATCAATTTCTTGTGCCGCGAGCGGTCGAGCACAATAACAGTCAGGTCTTCGACATCGCGGCCCAGCCGGCGAGCAATATTCTTCAGATTCTCTTTCACGGGCGCGTCGAGGTCGATAACTCCTCGAGATGACGGTCCAACTACAATCTTGTCCATGTAGATGTCCGGTGCGTTAAGCAGCCCCCCGCGCTCGGCGGCCGCCAGTACGGCAATAGCGTTGTTGGCGCCCAGGGCGCAGAGGTTCGTGCCTTCCAGTGGATCGACAGCGATGTCCACCTCAGGACACGATTCCGCGAGTTCCTGGCTGACGCCAAAGCCACCGCCGACCTCTTCGCCGATGTAAAGCATTGGGGCTTCGTCGCGCTCGCCTTCACCGATCACGATACGTCCACGCATCGGCACTGTGTCCATGACCTCGCGCATGGCCTCGACCGCGACATGATCTGAGTACTTCCGATCGCCCTGGCCCATGGTGCGTGCCGAAGAAATCGCCGCCGCCTCGCATACTCGCAAGAACTCCAGAGACAGCTCGCGCTCTGTCTTTAGCTCATGACCCATTTCTATCTCTCCTGATTCCGGAATTGGCTGCGAAACAGTGAAGATTGCCGCCGTTCGCAATGTAGAAGTGCGCCTCATACTAACAGAGGGCTCCGGGAATTTGTAGTTGGCCAAAGGTTTCAGACGGGAGGACGTGGATCTTCAAACCCCTTACGGTTTGGTCAATGTTAGCCGAGATGACCTTGGAAGAGGGGCCTTCCGCAATGCTTTCCCAGTTTCCCGGAATCTGGCTGAAAGGCCGGTGGTATTCGCACTGTTCTTTAGATAAAAGCAGCTTGTTCCTGAAGTTGTAGATCAGGGCATCGACGGCAATCCATAGTTCGGGATAAACTCGGAGACGCCTACCATCGGCACACCGTTCAGTTATTTGCTCTCGGAGACCACAACGATGAAATCTTCCAAACCTCTCGTGCTCGACTTGAGTGAAGTTGGCGCAGCGGACGTCGAACTCGTCGGCGGCAAGTGTGCCAGCCTGGGTGAACTCTTTCGCACGCTGGTCCCGCGCGGGGTTCGCGCCGTCGACGGCTTTGCCACCACCAGCGAGGCTTACCGGTTGCTTCTCAATACGGCTGGACTGGGTGAACGGCTGCGCGAATTGATGAGTGGGCTCGATCACAACGATATCCGGGCGCTTAACGACGCCGGTCGCGAAGCTCGCGCATTGATGCTCGACACGCCGCTACCTAAAGAGGTGGACCAGGCGATCCTGGGCGCCTACCGAAGACTCTGCCAACGCCTGGGCCGCACACCGGAAGTAGCAGTGCGCTCGTCGGCGACCGCCGAGGACTTACCAGAAGCCTCGTTCGCAGGGCAACAAGACACGCTCCTAAATGTACGCGGCGAAGATCGTTTGATTGAGGCCTGCCACCGTTGTTTCGCGTCGCTTTGGACTGATCGAGCGATTTCGTATCGCGCGGCTCGCGGCTTTGACCATTTCGAAGTAGCGCTGTCGATTGGGGTGCAGCCGATGGTGCGCTCTGATCAGGCTTGCTCAGGTGTAATGTTCACGTTGGATACAGAATCAGGTTTCCGTGATGTGGTGGTAATCAACGGCGCCTGGGGCCTGGGCGAAGCGATTGTTCAGGGCATGGCCACACCTGATGAGTGGGTTGTCTTCAAGCCCACCCTGCAAACCGGCGCTCGTCCGATCGTCAGCCGCCGTCTCGGTGGCAAAGAAGTGAAGATGGTCTACGGACTTGACGGACGCGGAACGCGCACGCGAGAAGTGGTGGAGGCCCAACGTGGCCGATTCGTGTTGGGCGACTACGAGGTTTTGGAACTTGCCCGTTGGGGTTGCTTGATCGAGGAACACTATTCAACACTCGCCGGCCGCTCCACGCCCATGGACATCGAATGGGCCAAAGACGGATACACGGGTGAGCTTTTTATTCTGCAAGCCCGGCCCGAAACGGTCCATGCAAGCAACCACCAGAACTACATCGAAACATTCAGACTTACCGGCGACCACGCTGCACCGCTCGTTTCCGGCATTGCGGTAGGCGAGAAGATCAGCCACGGTTGCGTTCATGTGTTGGCGGACCCCGATCACCTGGCCGAGTTCAAAGCAGGTGACGTCCTGGTAACTTCGATGACTGACCCAGCCTGGGAACCGATCATGAAACGAGCCGCGGCAATTGTTACGGACCGCGGCGGCAGGACTTGTCACAGCGCCATTATCAGCCGGGAGCTGGGGCTTCCCTGCATTGTGGGCACCGGAAACGCTACTCAGGTTTTGCAGAGCGGCACTGAGGTGACTGTTTCATGTTCCGAAGGCGCACACGGAAACATCTACGAAGGTCGGATCGAATTCGCCGTTGACCGCCGCATCGTCGGCGACGAACAGAGGCCGCGCACACAAGTAATGATGAACGTTGGGGATCCGGATCATGCCTTTGCGGTAGCCTCACTTCCGAACGACGGAGTAGGACTGGCACGCCTGGAGTTCATCATCAACAATCACATCGGCATCCATCCAATGGCCCTGGTGCATTATCCGCATCTGCAAAGTCCTGAAGTGGTCCGCGAGATTGAGCGTCGCATCGGAGAAGAAGATCCTCGCGACTTCTTTGTGCGCCGTCTGGCCGAAGGTATCGGTCGCATTGCTGCGGCGTTTTATCCAAAGCCGGTGATCGTGCGTATGTCTGATTTCAAATCAAACGAGTACGCCATGTTGATTGGTGGTCAGGAGTTTGAACCAACGGAAGAGAACCCGATGCTCGGCTTCCGCGGGGCGTCGCGATACTACGACGATCGCTACCGAGAGGGCTTCAAGCTGGAATGCCTGGCACTCGAGCGTGTGCGCGATGAGATGGGCCTGGTGAATGTGAAGGCCATGATTCCTTTCTGCCGGACGGTGGCGGAAGCCGAACGAGTGGTCGGCTTGATGGCGGAATTTGGACTAAAACAAGGCAAGCACGAACTCGAAATCTACGCTATGTGCGAATTGCCCGCCAACGTAATCTACGCCGATGAGTTCCTGCGGGTCTTCGACGGCTATTCGATTGGGTCAAACGATTTGACGCAGCTAACACTCGGACTGGATCGCGATTCGGAAATGGTGGCGCACCTATTCGACGAGCGCGATGGGGCTGTCGAACGAATGGTAACGTTGGCAATCGAAGCGGCTCATCGAGCCGGCAAGAAGATCGGAATTTGCGGTCAGGCACCCTCAGACTACCCCGAGTTTGCCCGGTTCCTTGTGGAAAAGGGCATCTCCTCAATCTCGCTAAACCCCGACACGGTTCTTCAAACCACTCATATAATACTTGAAGCAGAAGCCGAGCTTGCTACCGGGCGCGCCACTCAAGAAACAAGCACTCCGCCAATTGCACCAACTAGCGAACGCCTGGGCCTCGCCCCTTCATTCAGCGAGACGGTCGCGGACTAAACTGTGACGATCTCAGTCTTGAGATCTCAGATCTGAGTTCTGAAACTTTCAAAACTCTCTTGCATCTAGACTGCGTTAGGGGCAACATGTCCCGAGTTCAACCTACTCAGGGTTGTGCTGTGTTTGGCTCGTAGGGGCCCTGGGGCATTGCAGGAGTAGACTTTACATGGCCACTCTTTTAATCGTCGACGACGATAACACCATCCGCGAGACGCTCGCCGAGCTCCTCTCGGGTTCTAACGAGTGTCATACAGCGGATCGAGCGGAACAAGCGTTGGCCTATCTGGAGGTCGAGAACTACGACGTAGTCTTAACGGACATTTCAATGCCCGGGTTGAGTGGCCGCGAGATTCTAAAACGCGTTCAAGAAAACCATCCCGCTACCCCGGTGATAGTGATTTCCGGAGAATCCAACGACGAGGCAGCAGCAGAACTGCTTGCAATGGGAGCATTCGCATATCTGTCCAAACCTTTTCAATTGGCAGTAGTAGAAGACACAGTGGTTCGCGCGATTGCCCGTCGGCAGGAAATTCGCACCTCGCCTCGGCGTGACAATAGCAACGGCGCGTCGACCGCCGAAGGAAACGGACCTGCAGCAGCAGACTCACCTGTTCGCGAAGAGTCACCAGAACCAACCTAGGCCTCGCTCATACTGTTTGATTCTTGTGCCCCAAGGTGTCTTGATAAGAATCGTCAGGGCTTCTTGACTTGTTAGGGCCAGATGGCTTAGAAAGCCATCCGTCCTAAAACCCCGTCATCCGAGATTAATCGCTCTTAAAAAATAAGGAGGCTTACAATGGCAACGGCTGGTGCAGTTAGACCAATAAATGAAGACAAGATGCATGCGTTTCTTGGAAAAGTGGTTGGAGATTTTGGCGCGGCTCTGAGTTCGGCGCTCGTCTATATCGGCCAAAAGCTCGGGCTTTACAAAGCGATAGCTGGCGAGGGGTCCGTAACTCCCTCCGAGCTCGCCCAAAAGACTTCAACGAATGAACGCTATATTCGCGAGTGGCTGGTCAACCAGGCGGCGGGCGGGTATGTCGACTATGACGCTGCCAGCGGTCGCTATTCGCTCTCGCCGGAGCAGACGGTGGCACTGACGGATGAAGCAAGTCCTTTTTTTGTGGGCGGCGGCTTCTATGTTGTTAAGGCCATGACGGCCGCGGTCTCGCGAATTGAGGATGCATTTAACAACGGGGGCGGCATGCTCTGGGGAGAGCATGATCCAGACCTCTTCGTAGGTACGGAGCGCTTTTTCCGCCCGGGCTACGCCGCTCATTTGATCGCTTCATGGATTCCTGCGCTCACCGGTGTTGAGGAAAAGCTAAAGGCCGGGGGCAAGGTAGCCGACATCGGATGCGGCCATGGTTCTTCGACGATCATCATGGCTCAAGCCTATCCGGCATCAAGGTTCTGGGGTTTTGATAATCACGAAAAGTCGATTGAGACTGCACGCCAACGAGCGAAAGATGCCGGTGTTTCCGATCGCGTCACTTTCCAAGTCGCTAACGCCAGCGACTTTCCGGATCAACAATATGACATGATTGCTTTCTTCGATTGCCTGCATGACATGGGCGACCCGGTAAGCGCGTGCAAGCGCGCGTTTGCAACGCTCGCAAACGACGGTGCTGCATTGATAGTTGAGCCAATGGCAGGAAACACTGTCGAAGAAAACTTCAATATCATCGGCCGCACCTTTGCCGGCGCATCTACACTCTGCTGCACGGCGAATTCGATGGCCCTCGGTGGCCCAGCACTCGGGGCCGTCGCCCCGGAATCGGCCATTCGTGACACGGTGCTTGCCGGTGGCTTCACTCAATTCCGACGCGCGACCGAGACACCGTTCAACAGGATCTTTGAAGCCAAGCGCTAGAGTGCCGCGTACTCGATAGTTGTAGGGGGTGTCCGTCCGTGGGCACCCCTAGTGGCGGCAGTGACGAGTTCTCGGCAGAGGTGAGTGACGGCAAACGACGGGCGGCCACGGAGTGCCGCCCCTACAACTAATCAGCCACCGCTCTGCGAACGTCTACCGGACTCCAGGGCGGCAGCGTCTTGCGCGCAGACTTCTCACTCTTCAAACCCAGCGCCCAGTCGGCTTGCATTAATGTGTGTATGTCGCGAGTCCCTTCGTAGATGATTGCGGCTTTGCAGTTGCGTAAGTAACGTTCGACGGGATAGTCGTTGGAATAACCGTTGGCCCCGTGAACCTCGATGGCCATGGAAGCCGCTTTTTCGCTCCTCACCGTGGCCTGCCATTTGGCCAAACTGGTAGCCCGGGCGTTTGCCTGCTCAGTGTTCTTGAGATAGCCCGCACGCACCCACAGCAAATGGGCCATCTGATAGTCGGCCTCCATCTCCGCGATCTTCTGTTTGACCAGCTGATGGTTCGCGATCTTCGTGCCGAAGGTTTCGCGCTGCAGTGCGTAAGACACCGAAGCATCTCGCGAAGCGCGAATGACACCCGTCGCGCCGGCAGCAACGGTGTAGCGACCCTGCTCGAGAGCAAACATCGCAATCTTGAATCCCTCGCCCTCTTCACCGACCAGGTTTTCCTTCGGCACACGCACATCCTGCAATGAAAAGTAACCGGTATTTCCGGCGCGGATGCCGAGCTTGCCGTGAATCGTTCCCGATGAGAATCCCTTCATGCTGCGCTCGACAATGAAGCAGGACATGCCACTGTGATCGCGTTGCCGCCGTTTCTCTTCGTCAGTCCAACAGAAGAAGAGAAAGTTGTCGGCGATGTCAGCCAGACTGATCCACATTTTCTCGCCGTTAAGAACATATTCGTCGCCGTCGCGCCGCGCAGTTGACCGCGAGCCCACAACGTCCGACCCTGCACCTGGTTCAGTTAAACCGTACGTCGCCAGCTTCTCACCTTTGGCTTGTGGAACGAGATACTTACGCTTCTGATCCTCGGTACCCCACGAGTAAAGAGTCAGCGAATTGAGTCCCGTGTGCACTGACATTACTACACGGAGAAAAGTATCCACGGCTTCCAGCTCTTCGCAGACGAGACCGAGCGAGATGTAATCAAAGCCCGCACCGCCGTACTCCTCGGGGATGCAGACGCCGAGAAGATTTAACTCACCCATCTTCTTCAGCACCTCAGGATGAAATTCCTGCTTCTCGTCCCAGTCTTTGATATAGGGAGCCACCTCTTTTTGGGCGAACTCACGGACAGTTTGTTTTAGGGCTTTATGGTCTTCGGTTAGTTCGAATTCAATCATTAGTTATTCTCTCTTCGGACTTGGGGTTAATAATTGACCGGCCATCTTACCGAGTCCAAAGTCCAATGTCCAAAGTCCAATGTCCCGAGTGTTATACTTTCAAGCATGCCGAAAAAATCAAAGTCAAACAGAGTATCCGTCGGGCTGGTCCAGATGAGTTGCGAGGATAAGCCAGACCTGAATTTCAAGAAAGCGGTTTCGCGCATCGGCGAAGCTGCGAAAAAGGGCGCGCGGATCGTTTGCCTGCAGGAGCTTTTCCGGTCTCAGTATTTCTGCCAGACAGAAGACACCGAACTTTTCAAGCTTGCGGAACCTATTCCTGGACCTTCGACAGAGGCCCTTTCCAAAGTTGCCAGGGAGAAAAAGGTTGTCATTATCGCATCGCTGTTTGAGAAACGAACCCCCGGCATCTATCACAACACTGCCGTCATCATTAATGCCGACGGTAAAATTGCCGGCAAGTATCGCAAGATGCACATACCCGACGATCCGCTCTACTATGAGAAGTTTTATTTCACGCCCGGAGATCTGGGATTCCAAACACATGACACACGCTTCGGGAAAGTCGGTGCCCTGGTGTGCTGGGACCAATGGTTTCCCGAGGCGGCGCGCTTGACGGCGCTGTCCGGGGCCGAGTTTCTCTTCTACCCCACAGCGATAGGCTGGCTGCCTGGTGAAAAGGAAGAGATGAATCAAGCTCAGCATTCCGCCTGGGAGACTATCCAGCGAGCGCACGCAATTGCCAACGGCCTTTTTGTCGTAGTTGTAAATCGCGTCGGACGCGAGGGCAAGCTCACGTTCTGGGGCCAGTCGTTCGTCGCGGATCCATTCGGGCGCATCATCGCGAAGGCATCCGCGGACAAAGAAGAAACACTGGTGGTCGAATGCGACCTCAGCAAGATCGAGGAGACGCGGCAAAACTGGCCCTTCCTTCGCGATCGCCGCATCGACTCCTATGCTCCCCTGTCGGCACGTTTTCTTGAACCCTCATCCAGCAAGTGATGAAGAAGCCCATTCCCGTTGAACTCGGTTATCACATGCCGGCCGAGTGGCGCCGGCATCAGGCGACATGGCTCTCGTGGCCGAAAGACCCTCTAACCTGGCCCGATCGTGTGCCACTAGTAGAAGACATTTTTCTGCAAATGATGGCTGCGCTGGCCCCTCACGAGACGGTAAATCTGCTGGTTGATAGTGCCGAAGCTGAGCTGGGAGTGCGCAGTCGTTGTAATTTTGCCGGTGCCGAGAACATTCGCTTTCATCAAATCCCAACAGTCGATTCCTGGATCCGCGACTATGGTCCAAATTTCCTTCTGAATACCAGGGGCGAGTTGGCTTACAACGACTGGATTTTCAACGCTTGGGGAAATAAGTATGAGGAACTGAAACAAGACGACTCAATTCCAGCGCTACTGGAGAACTTTTTGAGAGTGCCGCGATTTGAGCCGGGAATTGTGATGGAAGGCGGTTCAATTGAAGTCAACGGCGCCGGCGTGGTGATGACTACCGAACAATGCCTGTTGAACCCAAACCGCAATCCCAATTTGAGCCAGGGCGACATCGAACATTACTTGCGGGCGTTTCTTGGAGTTCAGAAAGTGCTCTGGCTCGGCGAAGGAATTGTTGGTGACGATACGGACGGGCACATCGATGATATAGCCCGATTCGTGTCAGCGACAACTATTGTCTGTGCGCTGGAGGAAGACCCAGCCGACGCCAACTACAAACTGCTGGAAGATAACCTCGAAAGATTACAGCGCGCCACCGACGCCAATGGGCGTGCCCTTGATATCATCACCCTCCCCATGCCGGGCGTTGTTGGCGCCTCAAACGATACCTCTCCACGTCAACTCGATCGACTCCCGGCTAGTTATGCAAATTTCTACGTTGCTAACAACGTCGTGCTTGCTCCGATCTTCGGTCATTCCAACGACACACGGGCGTTGGAAACTTTGCAACGAGTGTTTCCTGATCGACGCGTTGTCGGCGTTAATTGCGAGCCACTGGTGTGGGGCATGGGAACAATTCACTGCGTGACTCAGCAGCAACCAACGGCTCTGGTGAGTAGACTCAACAAAGAATCCAGTGCGCAGAACCTACCGAATTAGTCTGACCTTACTGGACTCCTTTTTAGGGTCTGTCGGGAAAGGCATCTGCCGTCTTCTCAGTCTCACCGTGGCTTCAGCCCGGTGATCTGCGCGCGATAAAAACAGGTGAACCGTTTCAACGGTTTTTTGGTGCAAAATACACTTCCTACCCCGAACACGCTAAAACGCCAAGAAACCGTTGAAACGGTTCCTCGACTCAGATTGGCCTTCGTATCACCGGGCTGAAGCCACGGTGTGACTGAGAAATTGGCACCCTTTTCCCGACAACCTCTGTTCCCGGCACCATAACCAATCCAAAGTGCCGTCGCAATTGCGCTCTGCCGGCGCACTCCAAGAGCCTTGGAGCTCCAGGCTAAATCTAGACTATTCCCACCTTGTCGAACGCCTTCGCTACCGCTCTGAACCGCGCCTGCTTGTTACTCTTGTTTGCAAAGAGGCTGCGGGCAGCAAGTTCGACGCCGCGGCGACTGTCGGCGAAGCGTGACGTGCGCGAAAGGTTTTGTGTCAGAGCCAAATAGAAGAGTGCGGCCACTTCACGTGGCTTCAGCAAGTAGCGCCCTTTAGCATCCTTGGCGGTGAGCATGTTGTAAGCGACCTTGTTGTGAATGCCGATGTTCGTATGAACTCCGCCCCAATCGCCATCCTCGGTCTTGGGAAGCTTCTTATAGTCGTCCATGTGCGAAGGCTGGTCGAAATTCTCAGGCTTCTTCATGTCGCGGAGCGCGGTGTCCGGGCCAAACAGCCCTTCACCGACCAGCCAGTTCCATTTCTTCACATCCGTCTGGTCGATATTGGCCACAATCACGCCGAAGATATCTGAATAAGATTCATTCAATGCGCCCGACTCTCCCAAATACTCAAGGCGTGCACTGAAGTCAGTGACGCCGTGAGTAAGCTCATGCGCAACGATGTCCTTACTCAGCGCCCACGAGCGCAATTTGCCGTTGACGTTGCTCTGTCCATACATCATCTGCTTTCTGAACCAAGTCGCATTGTCCCACTCTTTCGTGTTGTTCTCCTCGACGCAGTTAATGCTGGAGCGGACTGGTCCGCCCATATTGTCGACGCCGTTGCGAAGCAACACCTTGCTGAGAAACTTCAGCGTGTCGGCAGCGTTGGCATGAGCACTAACAGCCGCCGCATCCCAGGGGTCGGGCGGATTGGCGACGTAGGTACCGGGGAGCTTGCTCACCAGAACGTCCACATTTCCAAAGCCAAAGTCGAACGTGTGCAGGTTTAGGTCGGGATCGTGGAGAAAGTTACCCGTGCTGTTTTGAGAACATCCGATCGTGCGTAGATTCTTCAGGCCATCCCGGGCCTTAACGCTCACGTTGTGAGAGCGCGGCAGCTCCGCGACCAGTTCTCCTGTATGCCCATCAACCACATAATCAAATGCCTGAGGGGTGCTATATGACTGCGCGCGTCGGTTAGAGACACCTGCGGTAACCTCTTCCGGATCGAAGGTCGCTCCAGCGCCCTTCAGCTTCGGAACGTCGCGAGTGATGTACACCAAACGCCAGCGCTGTGCATCGCGGTCGAAGTAATAGTAGACACCGGGCGTGGCTTCTATTTTTTGCGGGTCCTGACCCGAACTCTCAGCCACGGTCTTCAATACATCAGCAGGCGCCACACTCGCCACCGGGTCAACATTGGTGGGCTCAGTGAGAGTGGAGTTAATGGAAACTAGTTCGTTCTTTTTATCCAACTCGACGACGACGAGCGATCCATAGACAGGTGTGCGTCGATAGTATTGGCAGAACTTCACCATCTGTGTCCCGGTGAGCGGGACAGCCTCCACGGCAATCAATTTGAAGTCACTCTTTTCGGCGGTCGGTCCACCAGCCGTGAAAGTTGGCAGTTGTTCGCTTGCCAAAGCGTTGGTCAGGTAATGACGTGCGGCCGACTCAGCATCCAGCGCGCCCACGCCAGCCCTTGCCGCTGACGCACTCGGGCGCGCCCCACCGGCTCGACGCGCGGCTACCTGCGGGCGAATAGCCCCAAGGATGGCACCAGCGCCTTTATCTCCTTTATGGAACGCGAATGAGCGGAGACCGTTTCTCGCGACCTCATTTTTTCGAAACGAGGCGGGTGCGGCGCTCGCCGCATTTTCACTCTTCGAAATCCTGCTTTTGGACGATTTCTTTTTTGCTGAGGAAGCGCGGGTCGACTTGGAGCTTTTCTTAGCTGATTTCACTGAGGATTTGCTGGCCATTGATCAATTACTCCTTTGTTGGGCTGAGGTCAGAGTTGCGAACATAGTGGTCTGAGGCAGACTTTGGATGCGAGCGAGGAACTAAGCGTGTCGGTCCTTCAATAGTAGCTTTCTCGGGCAATGTCAAGCAGTCTATTTTTGTGATTCGATGATTCTCTGGGCGGCTGCTTTCGCTTCCGGCAACGTGCGCACGCGATTGTCCAGTTGCATTTCGTACACCGCTTGCGTGATCTCGCCAATCTTCTGACCCGGCGGCATACCCATCTCAAGCAGGTGACGACCCATTAACAACGCCGCCGGTGGACGTTGCTCAACTTGCAACTCTCGCACGCGCTCAATGAACCACTCTTGCGCTTCTGCTCCATACCATTGCTCTCGCGGAACCCAATCGGCGTTTCGTCCCAGCGAATCCGCGCGAGCTACGCGATAAAGTAAATCCGGCTCACACTTGCGCGCCAGACGACGGAAAGCCCCATCGCCCACTTGATCGCGCCTTTTGTAAAACTCGCCGGGCTTTAGATGCTCCCGGACGAGAGCGATGACTTGCGCACGCACATCGTAGCCGTCAAGCGTGTAGAGATTCAACTCGTTCAGGAAATTCTCGGTGGGGGCGACGCCGGCTTCCTCATGTCCGCGCGAGCGTAAGCGACCGTCAACGAATTCCGTTGTTGCCGGCTTTCCGAAATCATGAGCGAGAGCGGCGAGCATTACAGTAACCTGCTTAGCGTAGGGAAGGTCATCAATCAACTCGCGGGCGCGATCGACCACCAGCAATGTGTGTACAAAGACATCGCCCTCGGGATGCCATTCGGGATCCTGTGGCACATCTATCAAAGCTTTGATCTCCGGAAAGATCTGCTCCAGCGCTCCCAACTTCCGCAAATGCAGGAGGCCGAGGGACGGACGCATCGCTTGCAGCAGTAGCTTTGAGAGTTCTCCCCAGATTCTTTCCGACGGCAGATCAGTCAAATCGATATCGCGACAGAGCGCAACGGTCTGCGGCTCAATCTTAAACTCAAAGCGAGTCGCGAACTGCGCGGCTCGCAAGACCCGCAGGCTATCTTCGCCGAAAGTGTCAGGCGAAACGGCGCGCAGCAATCTATTTTCAAGGTCCTGAATGCCGTTGAAGGGATCAACGATCTCGCCGGTGAGTGGATCCTGCATGATTGCGTTGATAGTGAAGTCGCGGCGGCGAGCGGCCATTTCAAAACTCATCGCGGGATCGCCTTCAATGACGAATGCCCTGTGACCGCGACCAGCCTTGCGCTCTCGGCGAGGAACAGAAATATCAATGTCATGACCCAGTTTGTAGACCGTGAACGCTTCGCCGACCACATTGACACTACCAAAGCCGTCCAGCACTTCTCGAAGTTTGGCCGGCTCGATGCCATAGACTTCGAGGTCCCAGTCCTTCGGTTGGCCACCCATCAGCATGTCGCGCACACAACCGCCGACCAGCAGCGCCCGACCGCCTTCCGCGTCGATGCTACTCGCAAGTTTGAGTACTTTATCGGGAATCTCGGACATAGAAGTCCAATGTCCAATGTCTAACGTCCAATGTCAAAGTCAATTGCGAATTTCTGAGACCTTGGACTTTGGACATTGGACGTTGGACTATTCTTCAGGTTCGTCGGGGACTGTGATTTGAATTCCGCGAGTTGAAGGGATGCAGCTCAGCACCTGGACTCGGTCGATCCTGGTCATCTCGGTTCCCGCCGCATGCCAGAGTTTCACCCAGAAGGTCTTGGTATCACCGTGAATTGCGAATGTGGATCCGTCGTTCATCACCGCGACTGGCTCCGCTGTACAGCCGTCACGCAACTCTTCGAGCAGTTCGGGAATGAAAGGCCTAAACTGATCAAACTGTACGAGTAGCGCGCGTTCGTCAACCTCCGCCGGCGGTAACTCCACCGGATCGCCGGATTCCAATAGCAACCGCGTTTCTGTTTGTTCGTTACGTTTCTTTACTATCGGCATGGCCTTAGATTGTCCAAAGTCCAATGTCCAAGGTCCAAAGTCAAAAACGAAGTTGAATAAACAGACGTTGGACTTTGGACGTTGGACATTGGACTAGCCTTTCAGTCTATTCACCAAATGCTCTTGCAAATCCGAAACCTTAACTCGTTCCTGCTCCCAGGTGTCCCGGTCCCGCACGGTGACTGCTTCATCCTCCAGCGACTGGTGGTCGACGGTTACACAGAACGGTGTGCCAATCTCATCCTGCCGTGCATATAACTTCCCGATGCCGCCAGTATCGTCGTATACCGCGCGCAAGACAGGCTGTAGAGAGCGCTTGATTGCTTTGGCCATCCCAACGATCTCGGGTTTGTTTTTTGCCAATGGCAGAATGGCAGCCTTGATGGGCGACAGCGTTGGATGAAGTTTCAGGATTACTCGAGTCTCGCCCTTGTCGTTAGTCTTTTGTGAATACGCATCCATGAGCACGGAGAGCACCGTGCGATTCACACCGGCGGCTGGCTCGATCACATATGGATAAAAGCGTTCCTTGGTCGCTTCATCAAAATAGGACAGGTCTTCCGTCGAGTCTGGATTAAGTCGTTTCCCTTCCGCGTCTTCTGGTTTCTTCGAGTGTGTACGGAGGTCGAAGTCCGTGCGGTTGGCGATACCCATCAGTTCGTCCCATTGGCGCTCTTGTTCTTCGCGTTCGGGGAAAAAGCGGTACTGAATATCAACCGTGCGTTTGGCATAGTGTGCCAGTTCCGCCTTTGGTTGTTCGTACAAGCGCAAATTGCTCGCTGAGATTCCCAGACTCGCGAACCAATTGAAGCAGCTCTCGATCCATTCCTGATGCACTTCCTCGTCTTCGCCGGGTCGAACAAAATACTCCATTTCCATTTGCTCGAACTCGCGCGTACGAAAGATGAAATTGCCGGGCGTCACTTCGTTTCGAAATGACTTACCAATCTGCGCGACGCCGAAAGGAAGTTTGCGACGACTGGTCGTCAGGACGTTGGCAAAATTTATGAAGATGCCCTGCGCAGTTTCCGGACGGAGATACACGAGAGAGGAAGGATCATCCTCGGCTGCCGCGCCCACATGTGTACGAAACATCAGGTTAAACGGTCGTGGTTCAGTTAGGTCCTTTGATCCACAATTTGGGCAGGCAATTCGCCGCTCCCGAATCGCTTTCGCAATAGCATCGCCCGCTGTCTGTTCGCGGAGTTCCTCATCGGTGGGCAAATATCCCAGCTTGTCCGCGCGCAACCGGCTATTGCAATCACGACAATCCACCAGTGGATCGCTGAACGTGTCTTCATGTCCTGAGTACTTCCACACAAGGCGATTGAGAATGATTGACGAGTCTAAGCCTTCCATGTCGTCCCGTTCGTAGACCATCCAACGCCACCAGGCTTGCTTGACGTTGTTGCAAAGTTCCACGCCTAAAGGACCATAGTCCCAGGCGCTGCCGAGTCCGCCGTAGATCTCAGACGAGGGAAAAACAAAACCTCGCCGTTTGGCGAGCGAGACGATGGTTTCAATATTCGGTGCACTCATAAGTTAGCGAATGGTAAATGTCAACGTAAGCAAAAGCAAAAGGAGACAAGAGCTATGATAGCTCCTGCCTCCTATTAACTCCGACCGTAACTCCTGGCTTAGTCGTGATTGCGCTTTCGGGTAGGCGTTTCGCGAGCTGGTCGAACGTCGCCCGCCTGGACCGTAGGCCGGGGCTGTGGAGGTGTGGCTCCGCTGGGAACGATCCACAGCTCAACACAATCCTCTTCACGGAATCCGCCATTGAGAACGATGATGCGGGCCGGGGCGATGCCTCGTAGAGTCACAAGATAATCTCGCGCCCGCGCACCAAGTCGGTCGGCCTGGCCGACACGGCTGGTGCGGCCACCGTAAGCGAAGATATAAGTCGTAGTCGACTGATCGTTTTGAAGTTCAACCGCGAGATTGTCAAGACGAGCTTTTTGATCGTCGAACGAGCAATTGCAACAAACGTCGAACTCCCGAACCGGATTTTCCCGCGGAGGCAGCGCCGGTATGAAAGTAGAAGCCTGCGCTACTTGCCGGCAAGTGGACTCGCCAGATCCATCATCGACTACTAGAGTGGCGGTAATTCGTTGTCCTGCCAATCCAGTTGAGTCAACCGTAATCGTAGGAGTACCGGGTCCACTGAGAATCTTGGCGTTCGACGGACTTACTGTCCAGGTGTGGTTCAGCGCTGAAGTTCCGCGATAAGCGACATCCGCGGTATAGGTTATAACCTCTCCGTCATTGACCGAAGAAGGTGCGGAGAGATTCACCGGGAAGGGACAAGGAGACGTGACCGCAACCTTACCTGGTCTGTAATTAAGTGCCAGACACTTGATGCGTCCGGCGTCGAGAACAATCTCACGTGTCCAACGCTTTCCGTTGGGAAGGGTAATTACAACGGTGTGCACACCGGCGCCGCGGTCCCAAGCGCGCCAGTCAGTTGTTGTCTGCCCTTCCGGTTTGCCGTCAACTTCGATCGGCAGACCAGCCGGCACTGTCTGAACTTTGATCGTGCCATACTTAGCAGGGTTCCGCTTTGCGTATGCAGTGGAAGTCGGATACGCCAGACAGAAGGTCATCGCGAGCAGTGCAACGAGTGCGAACTTACCGTAAGTCAGATGTCGAGTCGGGGCCATGCTTGGTCTCATGTGTACTAAGCCTCCTCAGTAGGGTCAACCTGCGCCAGTTTTGCCTTGGCATATCGCCGGCGAAGACCAGCTCCGATAGCAGCCAAGCCTGAACCAAACAGTAAGAGCGATGCCGGCTCTGGTACCGGAACGGATCGCGGGTCCACCTCACCCGGAGGTGGTGTGGAAGCCGGAATGGACCGCGGGTCCACCACACCCGGAGGTGGCGTTGGCGTTGGAGTGAAACTGGGTAGGATATCGTCGTCAGTGTCTATAAAAAACAACGGTATTGCTGCCAGGAAAAGCAGCGGCCATTTCGGGAAACCGCCAGGAACCGTGAGCTCACCACAATCACAAATTGTTCCTTCGAATTCGCCTTCGAGGATATCAACACCGGCTGGGGGATCGTTAGAGACAACTGCGACACCTGCAAGCAGCGAATCTGAAGCATTACCGGCAGAACCTGTGCCTTGACCATCAGCACCTGACTGTTGCACACGCGAAGTGACAGTCGATCCTTTCACTCCTGATACGGGTGTACCCGCAGTTTGGGTCAAACTCCGAAGTCGGAGCTCAGGGGGATTCTGATAGCTGCCAATGACCTGTATGACTTCGCTGATTGCAACTGGTCCAGCGTTGACCTGACCGGTCAACAGCATGACGCTGAGCATCGCGGCAATTGGGGGAAAAGCTCGACTCCTCATCGGGTGGAAGTTCCTCCTGGCATTCCTTCCTCGGGGCAACAACATGTTGAAGAAGATTTGCATCGTTTAAACATTGAGAAGCACTGGTCAAAATCCTACGGCTACATTTTTTTGAAAACCTTCACTAGCTTCGTTCGTGTTAGGAGGAGATGATGAATAAGCTGGCAATTCCAGTCAGAGTCCAAGCTCAAACTTCTTAATTGCAAGAAGATGAGAGAGATAACCAAACTTGCTTGCTTGCCGCAGCGAAACACCGCGAAAGAAAAAGGCGGGGTGGGGGCAAGGTGATCCTGGTGAACTCGAACAAGAAACTGCCAAGCCAATCAGCTTAAAAACAGTCTGGGCGATTTGGCTGCGGCAAATAGTGATCCACAAAGGTGGTGGTAGCGAAAATGCGAGGGCCATGGCCCGACAGCGACGGTTTTTGGTCCAAGACCTGGATCGGAATAGTTAGATCGTCCGGATCACAGACGCTGATTCTAGACCTCAGACAGCTGTGGGCCAATCATGGTCCATAGAAAAGCGTTTGGAGAGTTCATTAAGAAGCCGAGTTGTAAAGGTCCACTTTACCAACTCGGCCCTTTCCTGCTCGCATTGCAGTGTGAGTGCAATAACAAACCGCGTTAATCACTGTCGCTTGCGCTAGCCGCTTCTGCTTTGTGACCCTCATCGCGCAGCACGGCTTTGCGTGAGAGCTTAATCTTGTTGCCTTCCTTTCCGATACACTTCACCAGGATCTGCTGTCCTTCCTTCAACTCATCGCGCACATCTTTGACCCTGCGGTCGGCAATCTCCGAAATGTGTAACAAACCATCTGTTCCCGGAAAGATCTCAACAAAAGCTCCGAAGTCTACAATTCTCGACACCGTACCCAGGTAGCTCTGGCCCACCTCCGCCTCAGCGGTGAGGCCACGGATTCGAGCCACAGCTGCTTCGGCTGCTTCGCCACTGGCAGTTGCAATCGAGATCGTTCCATCGTCAGACACGTCAATCTTCGCTCCCGTCTCTTCGACCAGCGAACGGATTATTTTGCCGCCTGGTCCAATGACATCTCGAATCTTGTCCGGGTTGATTTTGATTTGGATGATTCGCGGTGCATATGACGAAATCTCGGTGCGCGGCTCAGGCAACGCTTTGGCCATTACATCGAGAATGTACAATCGGCCCTTCTTAGCCTGTTCAAGCGCCTCCGCCATTATCTGGGCGTTGATGCCGGCAATCTTGATATCCATCTGCAGAGCGGTGATACCTTCTCGCGTTCCCGTGACCTTAAAATCCATATCACCATAATGATCTTCAGCGCCCGCGATATCTGACAGAATGGCGTACTTGTTTCCCTCCATCACCAGGCCCATGGCCACGCCTGCGACCGGCGCCTTCAACGGCACACCCGCGTCCATCAACGAAAGAATGCCTCCGCAAACCGAGGCCATGGATGAGGAGCCATTTGACTCTGTAATGTCCGAAACGATGCGAATGGTGTAAGGGAAGACTGAATCATCGGGCAACACGGCTTCAATCGCGCGCCGCGCCAGCGCGCCGTGTCCGATTTCGCGGCGACTCGATGAGCCAAACCGTCCCACCTCGCCGACCGAGTAATGTGGAAAGTTGTAATGGAGCAGGAAGCGGCGTTTGACCTCGCCTTTTTCCAAGTCGTCCATATACTGCTCATCTTCCTTCGTCCCCAGGGTGGTCGTTACCAGAGCCTGCGTTTCTCCTCGAGTGAAGAGCGCTGAACCATGAACGCGCGGCAGCCAGCCAACTTCACAAGTGATTGGTCGAATCTCCGAAAACCGCCGACCATCCGGGCGCCGCCGTTTGTCGAGAATATCCTCCCGGAAAATCTTCTCCTTCAAATGGTCAAAGATTGTCTTGGCCATCTGCTGCAGGGCCGGCTGATCTTCGGGATAGGACTCCACAACCTCTTTTTTCAAGGCATCAACGGCAGAATAGCTCGACCGCTTTTCCTGGTTGGTGGTGTCGAGTGCAGTGCGCAAGCGTTCGCTATAGTTTCTATGTATTTCGCCCAACATCTCTTCGTTGAGCTCCGGCTGGACTACTTCACGCTTCTGGATCTCCAACGCCTTGTAGAGCTCATTTTGCCAACGGCACAGGCGATTGATCTCCTTATGAGCCAGCATCAGGGCTTCAACCATGATTTCTTCTGAAACCTCCTGAGCCCCGGCCTCTACCATGACAATGGCCTCTTCAGTCCCGGCCACTATTAGGTTCAAACGCGACTCGCGCACCTCATCGTAGGTCGGATTAATAATATAGCGGCCATCAATCAGACCCACGCGCACGCCGGCGATGGGATTCATAAACGGAATGTCCGACAAGTACAGCGCGCATGACGCGCCTGTAATCGCGATCACATCCGGGTTGTTATCGGGGTCGGCCGAGATGACACTGGCAATAACCTGCGTCTCGTTGCGAAAACCTTCAGCAAACAGCGGCCTGCAAGGTCGGTCAATCAGTCGGCTGGTTAGCACTTCCTTTTCGTTCGGCCGTCCTTCCCGCCGAAAATAGTTGCCGGGAATGCGACCGGCTGCAAACTGGGATTCGCGGTATTCAACTGTCAGAGGAAAGAAATCAATTCCTTCGCGCTGGGTGGTAGCGCTAACAGCAGCCACCAACAGCATAGTATCGCCGTAACGAACCACGACTGAGCCGTCAGCCTGCTTGGCTACTCGCCCAGTTTCTACAGTTAGTTCCTTGTCTCCTAACTTAATCGAGTAGTTGAGGTACTTCTTAACTGGCATGTTTTTGTCTCCTTCGGGACAATAACGCCTGAGATTCAGGCGCGCGGGCGTCTCATCCGCCTCGCTTCTGTTGGTTTAAATTCTTTGCGTTTCGAGTCCACCCGGGCCAACGTGAGGCGTCGGGAACTCCAAAACCTGGGACAATTCAAAAGGCGGCAAAGCCTCATACCGTGAAGCTCAGCCGCCTTTGGTGCTTACTATTTGGCCTAACACGTCTACTTGCTACCAGTCGTCGCCGTCACGTTCGGCACTGCCGCAAGCTCTTCGATAGACGCGCGTTATAAAAATCTGAGATTCGAAGATCTCCCACTACGCTAGGGATAGTTTCTTACCGACGCAGGCCCAGACGATTCACTACCTCGTGGTAACGCTCTATGTCTGTGCGTTTCAAATAATCCAGCATACTTCTGCGCTGCGAGACCATCTTGAGCAGGCCCCGCCGCGAATGATTATCCTTCTTGTGTGTCTTGAAATGCTCGGTTAGTTCGTTGATTCTCTTGCTTAACAAAGCAACCTGGACCTGTGGTGAGCCGGTGTCGGCCTCGTGGGTTCGAAAATCGGTAACAATCTGTTCTTTCGTCTCTTTTGCTAACGCCACTGCTTAGATGATCCTCCTCGGGAGCAGTTAAGTCCGTCTAAAGACGGCAACCGCTAAACTTAAAAAGCGATTCAATCTAACACGCCCATTCCGGCACTGTCCAGCGGGCCTCAGGAAATTGGCCGCGGATTTGACTCTTCCAACCGGTTTCACGCAAAGCCGCAAAGGAGACAAAAAGGCAAAGAAGATCCGGAAAATGAAAATTATGGCCCTCAACTTTGCCGTCTACAGCCTTCTTCTTTGCGTCTTTGCCCTCTTTGCGTCTTCGCGTGAAACCGACTTCGTTAGCACAAATCCGAACTGTCATCGGAAACTACCGTGCTTCATCCCGTACAGTTTGTTACCAGCTGGCCGTTTCGACAACAATTTGTTTCCTCCTGGAGCATTGATGCCAGCGACAGAACCGCGGATTGTGATCGTAGGCGGCGGCTTTGGTGGTCTGTTTACCGCCCTGGACCTTGCGGGGGCAGGCTCCGTCACCCTCATCAGCGACGAAGACCACTTCCTATTTACGCCTATGCTCTACGAGTATCTGAGCGGCGAGGTGGAAGAGTGGCACATTGCGCCCAAATATGGGGAGTTGCTCGACGACAACCTCAGATTGGTTCAAGGTGCTGTGACAACTATCGATTTGTCCCAAAGACGCGTCATGGTTGATGCCTCGGACGAGCCTATTGAGTACGACATTCTGGTACTTGCCGTCGGCGGAGTTACAAACTATGCCGGCGTTCCGGGAGCCGAGGAGTTTGCGATACCATTCCGAAAGATCGCCCACGCAGATCTGCTTCGGAGTCGCATGGTGGCAGCCCTCGATCATGTGCCCCCTAATCTCCCACCGCAGGACACTCGCCAGGCGCTCACCTTTGCCGTGACTGGTGCTGGCGCCAGCGGTGTGGAACTCTCCACCAAAATGGCCGATCTCCTGCGCGATGCGTTCGAACGGCGGGCGTTGACTGGCGAGCCACGCGTGCTTGTGATCGAAATGGGACAAAAGATTGTACCCGGAATGGGAGAGGCGATTCGAGAGTTTGTAGCGGAAGCTCTAACCGAGTCGCGCGTCGAAGTCCACACCCTTACGCGAGTGGTGCAGATCACTCAGAACACGGTGACCGTGGAACATAACGGTGCACGGACGGAAATTGAGACCGCCGCGGTCGTCTGGACTGGAGGCGTTCGAGCCAATCCCGTGATCGACAGCCTGGCTATTGAGAAAACCAATCGTGGCTTAATACTTGTAGAACCAACACTCCAGGTTCGCGCCCATCAGAACGTTTTTGCGTTGGGCGATATCGCCTTCTTCAAAGACGCTAGTCCAATCCTGGCCGGCACCGGCCAACTGGCTCTCCAACAAGCCGGCCTTGCCGCTCGCAACATTCGCGCCTTAATCGACGGCAGGCAACTGCACACAAGACACTTCGAGGAAATGGGAGAAGCGGTTAGTTTGGGAACTGAACGTGCGGCAGTGTTGGCGGGAGGCAAGGCCTTTGGTGGAGCACTCGCACGCCAGGCACGCTTTGCCCTTTACACCTCACGCCTTCCCACCTGGCACCACCGCCTGAGAGTTGGGGCCAGTTGGTTTTTTGAAGGTACTACCGCACGTCCCCTGTTGCCCCTGGGAATAAAACAAGACACTCAGAGTCGGCAGTAAGCCATTGAAGATATCCGCGCGCGGACGAGTCTTTCTCGCTCTACTGATTGGCATTGCCCTGCTGGTCGTAGTTGTGGCGTTTCTGCAAAAACACTACGGTTACTACCGCTCCAGCATAGACGACCTACAGCCTACCCCTGCTTCACCCGCGCCCACAGAGACCGCCAATTCTCCCGAACCATCTTCTAAGCCCAAGCCTGAATCGCCTCAGCTTTCGAGCAGCCCTAGCCCCGAAGCTTACTCTGCTTCGCCTACACAGTCCCCGACTGGTGACATTTCAAGTCCGCAGGCGCCTCCGGTCGGGTTTGTAGGAACGCTGAACCTTATCGTGCCGGTTGCAGGCGTTCAGCCGAATCAGCTAGTGGACACTTTTGCAGACGCGCGTTCCGAGGGACGAGTGCACGACGCAATCGATATCCCGGCGCCGCAGGGGACGCCAGTCATTGCCGCGGCGGACGGCCAGGTAGTCAAGCTGTTTCAGAGTGAGCACGGAGGCACAACGATTTACCAGCTAAGTACGGACAAGAAGCTGATTTTTTATTATGCGCACCTTCAGCGCTATGCCGACGGTGTAACGGAAGGCAAATCTGTGCTGCAGGGGGAAGTCATTGGTTACGTCGGAGACACAGGAAATGCCGGGCCCGGTAATTACCACCTGCACTTCTCAATCGCTGTAGTTTCCGATCCCAAGCGCTACTGGGAAGGAACCAACATCAATCCCTATCCGCTGTTAAGAAACTGATGGATCAACCGTTGGAGCTTGCCTGTATGGTTCGCTAGCGGCGCTGCCTCGGCGTTCGTTTATCGTGCAGAGCCCGTTCGAGAGTCAGTAGTCACGACCGCATTAACGGAGGCAATACACGTAGAACGTCTGTGGGAACACCTGTTGCTGGATATTCCGCGCAAGCCGAGACTCGACCCCTGAGCCTAAGATAGTTAGGCAAGCTCTAATACGGAAGGAAAAATCATCATGAAGCGAAATCATAAACTAGCAGGGCTGGCGCTCGGTCTCGCATTGGCCCTATTCGGAACGGCATGCGTCACACAACCAACCGGCAATTCAAATTCCGAACCAGGTCGTGCAACGCCATCGCCATCAGCGTCACCAACCGCCTCACCCGAAATCTCGGCGGCGCCAATCACCCTACCGGTGCTCGACGCGTTCTTCGCATCGGACGAGACGTTCACCACCGACCTAAAGACAAAACTGAGCCTGACCGATGACCAAATAACTCAACTGCGAGCAGTCGCCCGGGAAGAGACCAGCAAACTTCGGGAAACCGAGACTGGCGACCACAGCGGCACAACGGCAGCCGCTCGTGAGCTTGCCGCGAACCGGGTGATTCAAATCGTCGGGGCGGACAAAGAGTCACAACTAGCGGCGTTCGTCAGTGAGCGGTGGCGCGTAGGCGGCGATGACCCTAATGCAAAGGACGCGAAGGCGACCGCTGCTGCAGAGTCCCTCCCCACCACGCCCAATGCCGTGCCTACCGACACGCGCGTCGTGGTTAACGCGCCTGCCTACAGGATGGACGTGTTCGACGCTGGGCGCCTGGTCAAGTCGTACAAAGTGGGAATCGGTTACCCGGAGTTTCCTTTGCCGACCGGAGTGCGCAAAGCCAGAGCAATCATCTTTAATCCTACCTGGACACCCCCCGATGAGCCCTGGGTGGAATCACGTTCGTCGAAGGTCAAAGTCGGGGAAAAGGTCGAGGCGGGCAGCAGGCTTAACCCGCTTGGTCTGTTGAAGATTCCTATCGGATCACCGTCACTGATTCATGGGGGTAAGAGTCCCGCAAAACTCGGTACGTTTGCCTCGCACGGATGCGTTGGACTAACGGATGCTCTGGCCCAGGACTTCGCCAAGGTGCTGGCTCAGTTAGCCGGAAAGAAACTGTCTGACGCAGATATCGCCAACTACAAGAAGAACAGAAGTGAAACCAAACAAGTCACGCTCGGCGACCCCGTGCCGGTTGAACTGCGTTACGAGACGATTGTTGCAGAGGATGGGAAGCTGCACATCTACCGGGACGTTTACGATCGCAACACCAACACGGAAGAGAATCTCCGCGCGGTGTTAGAGGCGAACGGCGTCAAACTCGAAGACTTAACCGAGGAAGAACGCTCTCAGGTTCTCGAAGCATTGGAGGAAATGTCTCGCGATGCGAAAGGAAAGCCGGACCAGGAAGCTGTGGCAACTGCCAAAACTACTGCTTCTCCCAGCGCCTCGCCAGTCGCTTCGCCTAAAACGATGGCTCAGAAGAGCGGAAGAATCACCCGCAATTTCAAAGGCAAGAAAGAGATTGTTGTTGAGATTGCAGCGTTGAAAGGTAAGGGTTACCCGGCAATGGCAGTTAGTGGTACGGGTACACAGAAGGCTAAGTCCTAAGTCATACGTGAGCCCGGCCTGACGCCGATTTGTTGGCGGCCACGGGGTTGTTCGGAGGTTCTTTACTCCGTAGGAGTTAGATGTTTATAGAC
>JAMQPH010000852.1 GCA_023717605.1 Pyrinomonadaceae bacterium | reverse complement strand
ATTGCACCAGCAATCGCCCATGCGCGTGGCTTCCGTTCGGTCACGAAGCAGGCGGAGCTGCTGCGATTGAGCTTTAGCTCCCGACAATGTCAGGTCCCCACGTTGCTCATTCCGGCTTGGAACGTGAACGGAGAAATTGGGCTCTATCAACGTCGACCCGACTCCCCCCAGATCGAGCGCGGCAAGGCGGTGAAATACGAGACGCCGAGAGGGGCCCACATGATCGTAGATGTGCCCCCGCGTGCGTGCCCCTGGCTCAGCGATCCGCACGGTCCGCGTCTCCTCAAGCTACAGCCGTTCAAGGCGTTATCGCGGACAACGGTGAGGACAATCCTGCGGGCAACGATGAACACAAAATGTCCGCCAAAACTCCAAGCTCTGAGTGGTTGCAGACCAAGGTGGGCAATGCGGACAAGAAAAGCCCCAGGCTCAACGCCTGCCAGAATTATCAAAACAATGGTGGCGCGTGAAACCAATCAAGCCAATGCGGTGATTTGAAAGTGCTACGACGAAAGGAGGTGAATGAGTGAATGAGATGAGTGGATAACGTGCGGTACCAGTGAATCATACGGATTCAGGTGTGGAAGTGCAGTGAGAAATGCGATCAGCGTGCGTAACCCTATAGCGGAGGTGAGCAATGATGACGAAGCGTCAACTACAGCAAGACAACGCGGCATTGAGACAGAAGTTAGAGGAGATCTACGACATGATCGCAGAGGCATTGGGGTTTGATGACGACAACGAGGAAACGAATCGTGAAACAGATGAAGAGTCCGATGCACCAGACTTCGATGATGAGAAGTAGAGAGTGATGGTAGAAGGGATTCGTGTGGGTGAGGCGGCGAACGTCTCCCCACACGGAGAAGGAGAAACACGATGAGAAAGTATGAGTATGTGTGCCGATGTGGGAAACGATCGTACAGTCTCTTCGAACAGAACCGCCACGCCAAAGACCTGTGCCCTATGACACCCCTACCTGTGGAGTCTACAGGAAACGGCGCTCGCATCATCGGACCAGTTAAAAAGGCCAAGCCATGACAGAAAACAACATCGACGGTCCAATGGAATGTGAGGACTGCGGGAAAGTGTGCAACGGCATCCAAGGCATCCGAGGCCATCGCCGCGCCTGTCCCGGGCGGAAACCAGCGGCGTTCAACCAGGTACGTGAACCACTGGAACCAGTGGTTGAACCAGGTACACGAGTGGTTGGCGTCCCGAACCAGCAGATCACCCTGGGGAGCCGACTGGATGCTGAGGGGGTAAACGTGGTCCTTCGTGTACACGAACCCGTGCGGGCTCGGCGGGAACAGCTGCGTGACTCGTTGCCCATCAGACGGTTATCCGATCCCATCGCACGTGCCAATCAATGGCCGACATATGAGGACTGGTACGGCCTCAGCCGGGACGTAGCCCGCCTTGAACTGGCATGCGAGCGCATTCTCCAGCAGGCCCGCGTCTCAAGGGATGAACCGTGGGGCTTACACCAGCTCGCGATCACGATCCGGAATCGATGGGTGTCGTGGCGGCGCGAGGAGGCCTACCGGACCTGGAAACAACGCGCGTCGCAAAGGGAGAGGGACGAGGAGCTGACGGGAAATGACCTGGAGGACGTACTCACAGACTTCGGAGTACCCGAATTGGAACACGATTGGAACCGCGTGATTAGGGGGCTGCGATGGGTGACCGCGCATACACGACCCACGCGGTAACGACGAGGCTGCGACCGCAGGGATCACCCTAATCGAGTGGGTCAAAAACGTCCTGGAGGGGTTCTGATCCAGCGATACCCAATCGAGCAGGCCTCAGGAGCATTGGACAATGAAGATCGTGTTGTACGCTCGCGTCAGCACGGATGGGCAAGATCCAGAAGTGCAGCTCCAAGCCTTGCGAGCCCATGCGGTTCAGCGTGGCTGGACTATCGTCGAGGAGTTCGTGGATCACGGCTATTCGGGTGCAAAAGAAAAACGGCCTGCGTTGGACCGCCTGATCAAGGCAGCCTGGACCGGGACATTCCAAGCCGTGCTGGTCTGGCGGTTCGATCGGTTTGCCCGCTCGGTGAAACATCTCCTCACCGCCTTAGAGCAATTTCGTTCGCTCAACATCCACTTCATTTCTCTGCAGGAACAGTTCGATACCTCC
>JAMQPH010000386.1 GCA_023717605.1 Pyrinomonadaceae bacterium | reverse complement strand
CTCGATCCGCGTATAATATGATCGACTGTATCGAGGGATTTATGACGATTATTACACTCCCACCCGAAGTAGAAGAGCCACTGGCCGAAGAGGCGCGGAAAAAAGGCACGACACCGGAATTACTGGCGGTGGACTGCTTGCGCAAGGTTTTCACTCCGGCTCCGAAACAAACAACACTGGCTGAAGGAGAAACTCTCTTTGATTTCCTTGATGGCTATGCCGGCACTGTCAACGGGTCAATCGAACCGCTTTCGGAAGACTGCGGCCGACGCTTTGCTGACGGGCTCGTTGAAAAGCAGCGGCGAGGACATGTGTGATCCTCACAGATACCGGTCCGTTGGTCGCGCTTGTTAATCGGAACGACCCGAACTATCAAAGGTGCCTCGACGCTACCAAGCAGTTGCCCGCAGGACCTTTCGTCACAACCTGGCCGTGTTTTACTGAAGCAATGTATTTGGTGTTCCAGGCTGGAGGGTATCCTGCCCAAGCGGAACTTTGGCGTTGGCGGACCGCAGGACGACTGAGCTTGCACGAATTTACTGCTAACGAAGTTGATCGGATGGCCGCGCTGATGGACAAGTACAAAGACCGACCGATGGATTTAGCGGATGCTTCACTTGTCGTGGCAGCCGAACGACTGGCGATGCGACGAGTCTTCACACTGGACAGCGACTTTCACATCTACCTTCTATCGGATGGCTCTGCCCTGGAGTGTATTCCATAATCTGTGGTCCAAGTGAGAGTGCACGGGCTAACCAATCGGCTTGAGGAGGATCTTCGACCCGCTCGCTACGCTTGCTGGTCTTGTCCTCTCAGCCTGAACCGTTAGCCTTCTTTTACGCGGTTTGCTGCCCAATAATGCAAAGGTTAGACTGGTGCCGTGAAGATCTACCTCGACATGTGCAGCATCCAGCGTCCGCTTGATTCTAAAACTCAGCCCCGTATTGCCGTGGAAGCGGAGGCCATTCTGGCGGCACTGGCGCTTTGCGAGGCTGGGCAGGTGGAGTTGATGAGTTCCGACACGCTGCTGTTCGAGCTGGCACGCAACCCGCATCCTGTGCGCAAAGAGTATGCCCTCAAAGTGTTGGCTAAAGCTGTGGTCTTCGTTCCCACGGATGATGACGTTGTGGAACGTACTCGGACATTTCAAGCCGAAGGAATGAGGCCTCTGGACGCGCTCCATCTGGCGTCGGCCGTAATCGCAAATGCCGATTACTTCTGCACGTGCGATGATAGATTTCTGAAACGAGCCAAAGCGGTGAACACGGGACAGACCAAAGTCGTTTCTCCGCTGGAACTGGTTACGGAGGTAACGCAATGAACGTTCAAGCAAAATCCTTGAGTGAGATCACGCGAAACGCGATTGACCTGCTCTCCAAAGAGATGGGGATAGTAGACACTGTCCGATTTCTGAACCAGTTCACGACCGGGTACGGAAACTACACGGAGGAACGGGAAGGCTTGTTCAAAGATCTGACACTTGATGAGGTCCTAGCGACGATAAAGAAACCGCCAAATCAACAGAACGGCTAACCATCGGGTTGAGAAGGACGCGGCAGACCGCGCTTATCACCCATAACGTTAGACAGCACGTCGACCAGCCGGACAGGTTGAAATGCCATTATTTCGCGGGAACGTCGGTAACCTTCTCCAGCACTGGGTCCTGTGCGAGACGCTTGAGGCTTTCCGCGGTCGCGCTGATCAGATCGACTTTGTAGATGCC
>JAMQPH010000383.1 GCA_023717605.1 Pyrinomonadaceae bacterium | reverse complement strand
CCTCGGCGATGATCGCGCTCGTGTTCTTGTACTGGACGGCGACGATCTTCATCTATGGCGGGGAGCTCAACGCGGTCATTGTCAATATGCGTCAGAAGCGCAACGACGGCGACCTGCGATGAGCCTTGATCGGGATAGGGGGCACCTCGCGATGCCGCGCACCGGGTCACCGGAGGCGGTCGCCCGCCTCCGGTTCCCACAGAACGTAGCGTGCAGATTTACCGCACCACGCTGTTCGGCAGGTGATTCACAGCACTGCAAGAGCCTGCAACTCCGGGTAAGGGAGACGCAGCTTTGGTTTCAATAACGGCGTCCTTGCTTTGATCTGGTGGTACTTCTCCCAGGTCAAGCATCGCCCGGCCCAGCTGCGGCTGCGCAACATCCGGCGCCAGTAACGCTCCACGGCGCGGTACACCTTTACGAGACACCGAAGATTCCCGGCTACACCGTAATAGGCATAGTGGCCGCGTAGGAAGGCGTTGATTTCGCCGACCTGGTCACCGATCGTGTGATGTCGTATGTGCCGCATGAGCTCCTGCAGGGACAAAAGGCTGCGCCGCAAGCGAGATTTCTCGGTACGCATCCCAACCTTGAAGTTACCTTTCAGGTTTCGCGTGCAATACAGCGTCAGCCCCAGGAAGTAGATGGTTTCCGGGCGCTTTCTGCCGCGTTTGCCCGCGTGTCGCTGCGCGAACCGACCAAACTCAACCAACTTGGTTTTGGTCGGCTCAAGAGTGAGACCGAACTTTCCCAACCGAAGGCGTAAGGCGTCCTGAACGCGGATGGCGTCCGATCGATATTGGAAACAGATCACAAAGTCATCGATATAGCGCACCAGCCGGGCTTCGCCCCGCAACCGGCTCTTCACCACGCGTTCGAACCAAAGGTCGAGCACAAAATGAAGATAGAGGTTGCTCAAGAGTACGCTGATCGATCCCCCTTGCGGAGTTCCTTTCTCGCTCGGATGGACCTGTCCATCTTCCAAAACGCCCGCTTTCAGCCAGCGCCGGATCAAACTGATCAGGCGTGGATCACCGACTCGAAGCGCGACGAAGCGGAGGACCCAATCATGATTGAGACTCCCGAAGAAGTTCTTCAGATCCGCCTCCAGTACCCATCCGATTTTGCCGCCGGCGATAGCCTCATTGAGGGTCGCCAGGGCATGATGAGCACTGAGCTTTGGCCGACCGCCAAATGAGCAAGGCAGAAAGTCCTGCTCATAGATGGCAGTCAACACTTCGGCCGTGCTACGCTGGAGCGCCCGGTCGGCGACAGTTGGCACGCCAAGTGGCCGCTTTTCCGTCTTGCCGGGCTTGGGGATATAGACCCGCCGAATATCCGGCGCTCTATATCCTTGACGGTGAATGGACTGGAGCATCGGCTCTATCCATCCATCGAAGCTCTTCTTCGCCGCCTCCACCGTCTGTCCATCCACCCCTGCGGCCGACCGCTTCGGAATCTGCAACAGATTCTTCCGCACTCGATCGCGCGTGATGTGATGAGCCAGCGACGTGAAGCGCAGTTTCGGTTCGCGTCGAGCTTTCGCTGCTATTTGTTCAAGTTTCGTTTCCATGGTCAGCTGATCTTCTCTTTGAATAGAAGGCCGTATCTCCCATTGAATGGAGCCCATGTTGCCCAAGAACAATTCACCTGCCGCTGACCGCTTCCCCATGTGGCCGGCTCTCCCGTTTTCGGAGTACTATCAGTCAGTATGACTTCCATTCGGTCATCAGGCCTCCCTCACCTTGCCGGCTTGTCGGGCCTTACAAACCTTCGTTTGAACCGAATGGATCTCCCTTGTTCACGTTGTTCCCTTTGGTTGCATGCTGGCGGTACGAACCCCGGGAGCACCGCAGGCCACTCGCTCTGTTGCGCGGCCTGCCTTCCCCTTTGAGAGACAGGGTCGGCTACTCCGATCACGTTCGATTTCGGGGCTATTTTCCCGTTCACTTTATTCCGGCCTACAACCTCCCTGTCTACGCTTCGCGGTGGCCGTTACCGGACACCACGCAAGACTCGGTACGCGGCTGCTCGCTAGGCTTTACCGCGGCCGCCATCTCAGGCGACGGAGATCAACGCACTTGCAAGGCGCAACTCCCACACCACCTGGCATACGGGTCCGTACCGCGGCGGTTCGAGAAGTTGGGCTAACAGGCTCCGAACAAGGATGGGAGACCGAGCGATCTGAAGTATGCATTGGAAAGCCCCAGTGAGAGGGCTTTGCTCCGAGCGAGATGCCAGGGGCCTCGGCCGCTGCCGGCCGTATTGCGCAACTCCCCCAAGACTCGCAGTGCGACCAGCGCCGCGCGGCGACGCCGTGGTGTTTTCCACTGACGCCAGAGAGCGGCCCGAAGTCGCAACCGGACCCAGCGAGTGAGAGCGATCAGCACTTCGGGCGTTTCGCAGAAGCCGAAATAGCCGCGCCAGCCCCGCATATACGCGGCCAACTCGTCCATTGTCGTCGTGATGCTGACGCCCTTGGCTCGTCGTGTGATTTCCCGGATTCGCTGCTTGAACCGTTCCAGAGATTTCGGCGCGATCGTGCGCTTGATGTCCGGACCAGCCGTAAAGCTGAACCCGAGGAACTTCCGTTCCTGCGGTCGCGCCACCGCGCTCTTCGCCTCGTTTACCTTGAGTTTGAGCTTCTGTGTGATGAAGCGCGTGATGCTCTCCATCACCCGCTGACCCGCGCGTTCGCTGCGAACGTAAATGTTACAGTCGTCCGCATAGCGAACAAAGCGGTGTCCCCGGCGCTCCAGCTCCTGGTCGAGTTCGTCGAGCACGAGGTTACTCAGCAGTGGCGAAAGCGGTCCTCCTTGCGGAGTCCCTTCCACGCTCGGGCTAACCAGTCCGTTCTCCATCACCCCGGCATTCAGGAATGCCCGGATGAGCTTCAGCAGCCGCTTGTCCTCGACGCGTTTGGCGATCTGGCCCATCAGTTTGTCATGATTGACTCGATCGAAGAACTTTTCCAAATCAAGATCAATCACCCAGCTGTGGCCTGCAGCAATATATTGCTGCGCTTGAGCCACGGCTTGATGTGCGGATCGACGCGGTCGAAACCCAAAGCTGTGTTGGGAAAACGTCGGGTTCCATCGCCTCTGCAGAACCTGCATCACCGCTTGCTGGATGAAGCGATCCAGCACGGTTGGGATGCCAAGCTTCCGCATCCCCCCTCCATCCGGTTTCGGGATTTCCACCCGTCTCACCGGTTTTGGTTCGTAGGTCCCGTTCAGCAATTGCTCCCGAATGGCCGGCCAGTGCTGTTTCAGATAGTCGCCAAGTTGGTCGACGGTCATTCTGTCGACGCCCGCGCTACCTTTGTTGCCCCTCACCTGCCGCAACGCCTCCTTCAGATTTCCTCGGTCACATACTTCCTCCATGATTCGGTTTGTGTTGGCTGGGCGTTCGGGCTCACTCATCACCGAGAGCGATTCGATGTCTTCCCATCCCGCCTGCCGGGCTTCACCCGTGGGCGCCGACGAGAAGTCCAGGCTCACCTGGAATTTCAGCCGCTTGTCGCTTTCGAGATTCATGTCCTACTTGCCTCTCCTCTCGTTCGGGCCTTCAGCCCTCGTTACCGGCTCAGCCTATCTGTTGCTCCGCCTTTCGGCTTCGGAGTGCCTCACTAGCTTTGCCGACGACATGACCTATTACGCCCTCTGCTGACTTCTGCCCTGCGGTCAGGGTGCCTCTCGGCAGCCTCAGTCGCCGAAGCGACGCAGGACAGATCTCCTGGGGTAAGTTCAGGCGCTTTCCGTGCACAGTCGCCGAGTCTACGCTTCGCATCTTTGATGGATATGGACTTCGCGGTAAGTCGCCC
>JAMQPH010000360.1 GCA_023717605.1 Pyrinomonadaceae bacterium | reverse complement strand
TGCATCTCGCTGCTCGTCAGTACCGGCCAAGCGCAAGAAGCGGGTGTCCGACCTGGTGGGAATCCTGCCTTACGCCGGGAGTTGATGAAACGGATCAAGCAGGATCAGGCGATCAGAAATGAACTCATCAGCAAAGGCGTGGAACACCCGGATAAATTCATCCTTGCGCGCATGCAAGACATTGACGCCTCTAATACAAAGTGCATGAGGGTCATCATCGGCCGGTACGGGTGGCCCGGCCCGGAACTCGTCGGGCGAGACGGGACGGAGGCGGCGTTCCTTCTCGTGCAGCACGCCGATTTTACTTTCCAGAAGGAAGCGTTGCCGCTCGTTAAGAAGGCTTATAAATGTGGGAAACTCTCAGGGCAGAGCTACGCGCTACTGTTTGACCGTGTGCTCGTAGGTGAAGGCAAGCCGCAGGTATACGGGACCCAGGCAAAGCGTATCGAAGAGTGGAATGGGAGGGAGCCCTTGCTGGAGCCGATAGAAGATAGGCGAACGTTGATAAACGTCGGGCAGAAGTCGGGCTGTCTCCTCTTTCCGAATACCGAGAGCTATTGAAGCGGCTTTACTTCCCCCAGGGTAAGGGTAAACCGTAGGCCGCGCCTAACAACCGCGATTCAGCATGAATGTCGTTGAGAGCTTGAATGATTCGAGGTTGTGTGCGCGGCGGGTGATGCCAAGCGTTCTATTTGATTGCTCCCTCGTGCCCGGCTATTCGACGCAGCAGTCCAGTTTGGCCGGCGTGATAGGCCTCGTGAAACTGCAGGACGAATAACGTCTCGCCTACGGTCTCGCCAGCGGATTTGTCGGCAGCCGGCGCGCTCAATTCCGGTTCGGAGACTGTTGAAAGACCGGCAACCAGTCGGTTCTGAGAACGTTCAAGATCCGCTACTAACTTTTCGAACGGCTGCGCATTCGAACCATCATGGAGCGGGTCAGAGCCTCGCTGGTAGACACCGGCAATTTCCCTGTCCCAGACGGGGGCCTGGTTGAGTAACTGGATGGCGTAATCTCTGGTGGCGACTATGTGACCGAGCACCCAGTTTAGACAGTTTCCGCCTCCTTCTGGCTGAATCAAACTTTCCTCATGTGTGACTCCATCGAGATTCTTCTTCAGCACATCGTAATTAATCCCGAAGAGCATGTTCAGTGCGTCTGTACTGGTAGTTTTGGTGTTCATCATACTTCCCTTTCTCTAACTTTAACGTGTGTGACATCGGCGATCGCTTCCATGACTGAGCGAAACCCCGCCATCTGTTTGTCATTGATGCGTTCCTTTACCCGGTGTTCGAACGCCTCGAGTACCTTCTGAAGTTTGCCGGCGAGCTTTCGACCATCAGGTGTAAGTTCAATGGTGAACGAGCGCCGGTCGTCTGGGTTGATCTGTCGAGTGAGCAGGCCACGGTCAGATAGCCGATCGAGCATGCTGGTGAGCGTTGAGCGCTTGTGGCCAAAGACCCGCTCCAGTTCCGAGAGAGGGCAGGGAGCGTAAGTCCGGAGATACGAGAGCATGTGACCCTCCCCAGGGCTTACTCCCAACTCTATGGTCGCGCGTTCCAGGTAGATGCCGATCTGACGGCTTGCTTTGTGAATAGGTGACAGAAATTGAAGCGGCATCAAAGAGCCTCCCGGCGTGGCCACAGTATTACGATATCGTACTATCCGAAATCGAATTATAATCGGATCGGGGACTTTGTCAACCGAAAGCTTCTGATCAGAGTCTCGCGTGACAACGGCTATTTGTTGGAGTGCCAGACATGCAGACAAACTGAGTATGGTGAGGAAGCTTCGGCGAAACTAAAGGTTTATGCGAACTGGTGAGGGTCAAGAGTTGCCGTGTTTAGGCGCGCATGCGCAGACAAGCGCGCATCAGAATCGGACCATTATTAATCATGGTCCTTGTTCATTGAATTCTGATCCGCGCCGCATCCGCGTAAATCCGCGGCCAAAGTTACTACTACGGCCTGGTGGACGACGCCGGCACGTTACGAGTGATGCCGCGATTGAGAAGCATCTTCACTTCGACGCGACGATTCTGCGCTCGTCCCGCTACTGTCGTGTTGTCAGCTACAGCTTCCGTCTTACCGTACCCCATGGGCGTGATGAAGCGACGCATCGGAATTTTGTGATTCACAGCCAGGTACTGGATGACTGATTCAGCTCGCTGCCGGCTAAGTCGGAAATTCTTCGCTTCGCTGCCAGTCGAATCCGTATGTCCCGCAATCTCGAGGACAAATCCCTTAGCGTTCACCGTCTTTGCTGCCAGGTCGTCCAGTTGCTGTTTCGCTTGAGGTGAAAGTACGGCGCTGTTTACTCTGAAATTCACGGAAACAGTCTCTTGCACGTCGAAGTCGTCCAGGGCCGAGATGCGTTCGTTTGCTTCGCCTGCTTCTTTTCGGGCCTCGGCCGCGACGGCATAAAGCTCGTCCATCTGCCCGGCTATACGTTCCTGGTTCGCCTCGACAGGACCAACGCGTGTGTCAGTGGTGATGGCGGCTCTCATGTCCGACTCGTTGAACCTGATCTTTTCGGCCACCAGCTGGCCCTGTGGATCTCCGCGTCCCTCTACTTGCACGATCAGTCCTCGCAGGATGTCCGTAACAGCAAATTTCTTGCCGCCTTTAAGGAAGCTTCCGTAGGACTTGATGCTCGTGTTGTCAGTCAGGAGGACCTGATAGTCCACTCGGCTGCGATCGCGAATTGTAAACGTGTCGGCGTCGCGCCCAATTACGACACCTTTGAACTTCATCTTGGCGCCACTCGGAATGTAACGAATGTTTGTATTTCGGTCTTGCGAGACTTGAGTGTTTGGGACTTGTCCAAAGCCCAGCGATGTTCCCGCCAACAGTAGCGCCACACCGCAAGCCAGGGTAAAGGGCCGAACCTTCTCGATCACACTATTGCTCATATCCTTGTCTCCTTCACGTATCAAAAGGGAATGCACAAATGCACTCCAAAAGAGGCTTCTTTGTCGGGTGATCTAACCTGATTTGGGGGCAGGAGCAAAAATCCTAACCAAATCCGGCGCAAAAATCAAAGATACAGACCAACAGTTCAAGCCGCGGATGAACGCGGATTGAACGCGGATCAGATAAATCAAGCAAATAAGGCAGTAACCGCTCGGGGTGCGCCAGGTTCGACCTGCCTCCACCCCCTCGAGCGACGGCACCCAGCCTAGGGCACTCAGCCGATGATGATGCACTAAGGTATAAAGCCAGGCCGCTGCTCTTCTCGGTCCTGCCGCCCGTGAATTAGCGGGTTCGGCCCAATCCTCCTGGTGTTGGGATGCTTCGACGCGAACACCGCGATCAAGTTGAACCGCTTACTACCGACGTTAATGAACGTGTGCTGCACCCCGGCGGGCACTTTTGCCACATAGGGTGCTTGAACGGTAAATGTCTTGTCGCCGATTCGGTATTGGGCACTGCCTTCGAGCAGTACGTGCGCCTCTTCTGTGTCATGCACATGGAGTCCGGGGCCGCCACCGGGGTGCGTTTCAGTGATGATGAACGAGAGAGTCTCGAAGCCGTACTGGTCGCCGGTAAGACGGTGTGTGAATTCACCTGGCACGCGGTAATAGTAGTCGAGCTGATCAAAACTGAAATAGAGTGCGCCCGGATCGTGCGGTTTCTCCGGCGGGTGTGTGAAGTCTTTGACAGGCAACTTCTCCTGC
>JAMQPH010000356.1 GCA_023717605.1 Pyrinomonadaceae bacterium | reverse complement strand
TGAGAGTGCCTTCTATTTCGGAACCGTTGTCTTTAAGTTTTCCTTCGTAACTGAGAGACATGGCGCGAGCTTCGAAATGCACCACGCCGCCCTCGGAGGTTATGGTATCAATCGGTAGATCGTTCGCGGCCTGATCGAGGCTGTCCATCTTGGCGGTGAACTTGCCGTCGGCGGTTTGCGTGATCTTGAGCACGATGCGCAACTTGAAGGTTTGGACTTCGAGAACGCCAAGCCAGGTGCCGGCGACGGAGTGTTGAGTAGTGAGGGTTGAGTGGTGGGAACCGAGTGCTGAGTACTGATTGCTGAGGGATGAGCCAAGGTGAGCGGCGGCGTTCGTGACCGGGAACACTCCCAGGGCCAGTAAGGTGATAACGGTCAACCTGCATTTGTGCATTGCGATTCTCCGATGTAGGTGCACTGGCTGATGAGCATGGCAATAGGAGTTTAGGTTTCACGCAAAGCCGCAAAGGGTGCAAAGTCGCAAAGAAGAACTGAGGGACGTTCCGGTTCCGAGTTCCGAGTTTCGAGTTTCGAGTTAACAAACCAAGATCAAAGTAATAAGAACAACCCCAAAGATAGACTACGCTTAGAAAACTGCCGTCGTTACTCCTGCCTCCTGCCCCTGCCTCCTGCTCCTGCCGTCTGCCTCCCACTACCTGCCCCCGGCCGGGAGTTTTTCATTCAGGTAGCTCGTCAGCAGACCGAACAAATGTCGCGTGGTACCGGGGCCTTCGTAGATTCCGTGCGAGCGATTGGGATACGGCATTACGGAAAATTGCTTGTTGGCTGCTACCAGTTTGTCGATCAAAGCTTCCGTTCCCTGATAATGGACGTTGTCGTCGCCGGTGCCGTGCACAACCAGCAACTGCCCCTGCAACTGTCACGCAAAAGTGATCGGTGAACTCTGTTTCCATTCTTCAGGATGATCCTGAGGCAAGGCTCCGTACCGCTCCTGGTAGATCGTGTCGTAGTAAAGAAGGTCTGGCACTGGCGCGACAGACATGCCCAAGTTATAAACATCCGGATAACGGAACATCGCATTCAGAGTGGATGACCCGCCGCCGCTCCAGCCCCAGACGGCGATGCGGTTGGGATCGACGTAGGGCCATTTCTTGATTGCTCTGACGGCGTTGGCGTGGTCAGCAGAATTGACGATGCCGACTTTCCGGTAGATTGACTTCCGCCACGCCCGACCACGAGGTGCGGGAGTGCCGCGACTGTCGATGCTCATCACGACATAACCCTGCTGCGCCAGCATCATGTGCCACAGTTGGTTGCGTCCGCCCCAGGCATCGAGCACGGTTTGACCCCAAGGTTCGCCATAAACATAGAAGAGCACCGGGTAGCGTTTCTTTGGATCGAAATCAGGAGGCTTGATTACCCAGCCGTCAATCTCGATGCGTTCGCTTCCCTCCCCGATCGCTACACGGAAGAACTCCTGCGGGCCACGTTTCAGCTTCTCGATTCGTTCCTGCAATGCGGCATTGTCAATTAACGTACGCGCGACGGTGTGATCCGGCAGACGTACAATCTCTGTCTTCGGAACCCGGTTGAAGGTCGAGAAAAAGTGTATCGCCAGATCGCTACGCGGCGAGATGTTGTAGGAGTGTGTGCCGGGCTCCGAGGTCAACCTTTCAGCTTTGCCTTCGCCGCTAAGCCGGGTGCGGTAGAGATAACGCTGACCGGAATTCTCCGGCGAGGCGCGGAAATAGAGCCAGCCATTCTTGGTATCCACTTTTTCTACGCCCATCACGTCGTAGTCGCCGGGCGTGATGTTCTTCACGTCGCTCCCGTCGCGCGAAACCGAGTAGGTGTGACGCCAGCCATCGCGTTCGCTGGTCCAGAGGAAGCGCTTACCGCCGTCAATCCACTCGACGTCACCGCGGGCGAGGCCCGTCTTATCCCAATCCAGGTCGCCCCAGCCGACATCGACCCACGTATCCTCCTTTTCAGTAAGGATGGGACGCACCTTACCGGTGCGGATGTCGCCGAGCATGACGATGTTAGTGTTCTGCAGCCGGTTGAGTTGTTGGATGACGACTTCATCAGAGCCGGCGGCCCACTCCATACGCGGCAGGTAGTTGTTGCGCGGATCACCGACAATATCGAACCAACGCGTGGTCCCGCCTGTAGCCTGCACCACACCAACGCGCGCGGCGGAGTTCTGCTCCCCGGCTTTGGGATAAGGAAACGAGGTGATTACCGGATAGAGACCAGCTGTATTGTTGATCAGCTGAAACTCTTTCACACCTTCAGTGTTGAGTTGCCAGTAGGCGATGTTCTTGCCGTCAGGACTCCAACGGAAACCGTCGCGGCAGAAAAGCTCTTCTTCGTAAACCCAATCGAAGGTGCCGTTGACGATGTAGCGCGAGCCGTCGCTGGTAATTTGTTTGATAGTGCTGCCGGAAGCGCCGGTGAGGTTTTCGACGTAGATGTTGTTTTCGCGAACATAGCCGATGCGCATGGCGTCTGGTGAAAACTTCGCAAACATCAATGACGATGGCTTGGCAGCCGAGCCACCGAGTTTGCGCAAGCTGGTGTCTTTGAGATCGACGACCCAGTAGTCGCCGCGAGTGTTACTCCGCCAGACGCGCTCCGACTTGGTGAACACCAACAATTTCTGCCCGTCGGCACTGAGGTCAAAATTCTCAACCAGCAAAGGCTCAGCAGCAGACGAGGGCGTGAGCTTCTCCGCAGACAACTTGATCGTGCGATCTCCGCTGAGCGCGTCGTAACGCACGATGTCGAGGAAGCCCTTCTTGCTGGGAGAAGGCTCAAGTGCCAGATAGCCGGTGCCGTCCTGTTGCCACTGGACCGGCCCGAGCGAACGAGTTCGATAGGTAAAGATGGAATCGACGGTCAGACGAGTTGGGTCGGGGGGCTGCGGTTGTTGTGCGGAGAATTGCGCCGGAGCAAGTAAGAGAAGAAAGAAAAAGAGAAGGTGTCGGGTACCGGGTGTCAGGTGACGGTCGGCGCGAGGGCGTAAAATTTGATTCATTTGCTCTTTGTAGGCTAGCGTTCGGATTTGCGGGAGCAGGAAAATGATACACGAGGCGAGAGTGAATTTCGAATTTCGGATTGCGCAGGTTACCTAATAATTCGCAGATTACGCAGATAGGCAACGATGGACCGGTGCGGTCATCAAACCTTATTAGAGAGTGCCTGACCCGCGGGTGCCCACGGAGGGACACCCCTACAATCATGACCACGAGGTGTCAATCATGCGCACAACCATCCTGCTGACCCTTACCCTGCTGTTCAGTCTTGCCTGCCAGTGGCACCAACCGGGCAGAGTTACCTCCAATGCTCAGCCGCACATCGCTGGGCAGCCGAACCCTGACAGTCAGGAGAGCTCCCACGCAATAGCGGCCTCCACTTCCGCAACATTCACGGCGGCCGATTTTGCCAGGCACGTCGCTCAGTTAAAGAAGCGACTGCCCTCAAGTGAGTTCTCGATTGTTGTTCAGGCGCCTTTCGTCGTGGTTGGCGATGAACCGCGACATGAGGTGCAGAAACGTGCAGAAGGCACAGTCAAATGGGCAGTCGACAAACTCAAGCAGGACTTCTTCACAAAGGACCCAAACGTAATTCTCGACGTCTGGCTCTTCAGGGACGAAGCATCTTACGAGAAACACAATCGCCTAATATTCGGTGAGGAGCCAACGACGCCTTATGGATACTACTCGAGCCATCACAAAGCTCTGATCATGAATATCGGGACGGGCGGCGGAACGTTGGTGCATGAGATTGTGCACCCTTTCATGGAGGCCAACTTCCCCGCTTGCCCACCATGGCTCAACGAAGGATTGGGTTCACTTTATGAGCAGTGTGGCGAGGAAGACGGGCACATCCATGGGTATACCAATTGGCGTTTACCTGGACTGCAGACGGCAATAAAGGCCGGCAATTTGCCGGCCTTCAAGAGCTTGGTGGCAATGGATTCAAATGCGTTCTACAACCAGGACAAAGGCGTCAACTACGGTCAGGCGCGCTACCTCTGCTACTACCTGCAACAGAAGGGTCTGCTGGTTAAGTTCTACCAGGAGTTTCATGCGCAACAGAAAGCGGATCCCACGGGCTACAAGTCACTACAGAAGGTCTTAAGTGAAACTGACATGGATGCGTTTCAAAAGAGGTGGGAGAAGTTTGTGTTGGGACTGAGTCAGGGCTTCGATGTAACGGTTCGCCCGTGACAGGAGAGTTTCGAATTTCGGATTGCGGATTTCGAATTTGAAGATACGAGGAGTCCGAGTAGGTCCGCTTCTACCCTAGGCAATCAAGAGTCATTAGACTGCCGACCGCGCTCTCTTAATTTCGAAATCCGCAGTCCGAAATTCGAACTTCTGCCCTCTACTCATTCGAAAGGAACTCGCGAATCAGACGGCGTTTGTCTTCGTCCTTGATGCGAGTAAATAATTTGGTGCCCAGTGACTTGATCGTCTCGGGGCGGTCGAAAGGCAGGCGTTGATACATCGAGCCACCATTGAAATGGCATGGCTGGCAACTGGATTCGAAGATTGGTTGAATCTGGGTAGTGAAATCGATCTTCGCAAGCGCTGGTGCGGTGCAATTTTCCAGTTGCGTGGTTTCAACGGGCGGTAACTCGGCGGTGTGAGCATTCAGCTGAGCGCGAAGGCCCAGGTAGCAAGCTAACGTCAAAACGAAGGTGAAGATCAGAACTCTGGTTCGCATTGGCCTGATCGTATACTCATCAAGTCAGGTGTGCAACAGAGGTGTGATGAATGGTGGTTAGGAGGCTGCGAGCGGTTTTCAATCCGTGATGAATAAGCGGTGAACAGTAGGCATTGTCCATCTCTCATTTTCCACTTGTCATTCTCATTTTTCATTTGTCATTCTGGGTTAAAGCCAATTTCCTGGATGAAGGATTCCGCAGAGCCATTGCCACGGACTGAAGACGGCTCGTCATCAAAATGACCAATGAAGAATGAGAAATGACAAATGGAAAATGAACGTCACCCTATCCACTGTCCACACCTATGCTAAGGCGTTAGATCAAGGGCTTCAACGATTCGTGTAAAGGGTATCTTGGCCGTCTCATTCACTTCGCGCACTAGATCGGCGTTAGCGGCTTCGAACAGGCACATGCAGTGCGCTTCACCAGGAACGAATGTCGTGCGGATGTAGCGGACAGGCTTGCCCTCGGAGGTAAACCTTTCACTGGTTTCAATAGCAGCCTGTTGGGCCGCCGCTAACTGATCCATTTGTATCCCTGGCAAATCGCGGTTTACCATATAAACGGACATAACAGACCTCCCTTGTCGGACTTGGAAATTGCCCGAATCTTAAAACGTAGAGGGTTATTAGTAAATAGTGGGCAGTGGTAACACGGGGACGGCAGCTCGTCAACCCAATGACGAATGAAAAATGAGAAAGGACAAATGGAAAATGAGCACCCCATCTCCCCGTCCCCGCGTCTCCCCTTCGATGCTAACGGCTGCGCGGCGTAGGCAGAGTTGCACGCGAGCGCATTCGCTGTTGCCAGTGGCTGCGACGCTCCTCGGCTTCATCGATTTTAGTCAACAACGCGCTCAAACTCTCACCGCCCAATTGCCGCATCTTCAAATAGAGTAGCGCTGGCACAATCGACATCAGTGGAATGATCAAAATGTGCACCAGACCGGTCAGTTGTTGATAGATCTGCTTCTTTTCGGGACGGGCAGACGACCCATCCGTGCTCACGCCAACTGAAACCTGGCCAATCAGTGCGCCGATACACGCCGGGATCAATATTTGAAGCACAGAAACTATGATCACGGTTCGCCACGAGCGCGACGCCAGCTCACGAGCGCGACGCATGGCCGCCTTCTTTTCTAATCCCTCCAGCAGTACAACCGGTGCATAGAGCGCATAACGCACGGTCATTATCAGCCCGGGTATAACTAAGAGAACGAAGCCGATAAGAATGCGGAGAGTGACCGAAATACACGTCTTCAAAAAGGGCTTCCAACGTCGTCTCAAAACGGCCAAAGGAGTGCGCAGCTCCACAGGGCGCAGGGGCGCCGCGGACAATTGCGTAACGATCACAGCTGTTATGCCCGAGATGGCTGCCGCGGCGAGGAACTGAGCGACTATGTGCGTCAGCCCTACAATCCCCGTAGCCACTATTATTAGTATTCTCGTCGCTCCCCATCCTTTGGGCTGAGACTCTTCGGCAAGCTGCAAACCAATTAGCAGTAGAGTGGTAATTATGAACGGGATGTGCGCCGTCACCGACACCTTCAGAAACTTAGGGAAGTATTCGCTATAAAGCGCGAACGCCCGTCGGTAAAGTGATCCGATACTGGTGGCCTGCGCGCGCAGAGAGTCGGCGAAGGCGAGAGCTGTTTGCGGCCTCCCGGCGGGGTCTTTCGCAAGTGCCGACATGACGACCGCGGCCACGCGTTTAGGTATCTTCTTGCTGTGCTCGCGCAAGGGCGGCGGCGGCAGCTCCAGATGCTCACGAATCACACTACCAGTGTTGCCGGCGAAAGGCGGTTCGCCTGCGAGCATTTGGTAAGTGATCACGCCGAGGCTGTAGATATCCGAACGAGCGTCCAAACTCTTTGCAGCACACTGCTCCGGCGACATGTAAACCGGCGTGCCCATAATCGCACCGACTCTAGTCAACTTAGTTGCTTGCCCTTGAGTCGAGCTTGAGGTTGTATGTCCACTCGAACCCAGAAGCCGCGTTGCTTGATCCATCATTAGAGTTCGATCGGTATCTTGATCCTCGGCAGGGCCTTGGGATGGACGAGTCAATTCCATTGCAGCCGCTGCCGCAGAACCGCCAAAAAGTTTAGTTTCTACGGCATCGCCCTCCGCTGAAGCCTCAAAACGATCTCCGGTAGCTCCTTCACCAGGCGCGTAGGCAACAGTGTCGAGCTCGAAATGGCGGGCGTCCCCCATCAGATTCGTCACATTCGTGACTCGAGCTCCAGGCATCACAGTTCCTGCGTCGCGTTGACCTGGGATCATTGTAGCCGCCTCGGAAGACGGGAGCTGTGTGGGCCCTCCTTGCCCGAGTCCGGTATCAGCGGCCGCTGAACTTAAGGCGTTGCTTGCCGACACGCTGGCCTCCAAATGACCTTCGCCGTCTGCAGCATCCACTTCTGCCAATTTAGCAATGCCAAAGTCGAGGACCTTGACGCGGTAACTCCCGAGCCGGTTTGGCTCCAGCCAGATGTTGTCCGGCTTCAGATCGCGATGGACGATCCCCTGCTTGTGCGCCTCGTGTACGGCTGAGCAGACCTGCTCGATGATGTCCACAACCCATTCCACGGGCAGACGCTTCTCTTCTTCCAGAACATCGCCGAGCGTGCAGCCGTCAAGATACTCCATGACCAGATATGCAACCTGGTCTTTACCTGCTTCGGTGAAACCAAAGTCAGTTACGTCGACCACGTTCGGATGGCGCAAACGCCCGGCGGCTCGCGCCTCGCGTTTAAAGCGGGCGACGAACTCCTCGTTGCGCATGAATTGAGGGGAAATTAGTTTGAGTGCGACGTAGCGCTCGGTGCCCAGGTGGGTGGCCAGATAAACCGCGCCCATGCCGCCGCGGCCAAGCAGTCGCTCGAGTCGGTACTTGTCGTCCAGCACCTGACCGACATAATGGTCCAGTCCCGTCATGCGTGGTTATGCTACAACGTGAAGCTTGAATCGTAAACACAGACCCGGTGCGGCGACGGGGAGACGGGGAGACGCGGGACAGGGAGAGGTCAGCTTAAGTTTTCGATTTTCCATTTCTCATTTTCCGTTTCTCATTTTTCAATTTGGGAATCGTCGAATTATTGACTTCTTGTTCGTGTCAGTTCGTGCGATTTCGTGGATCGCTCTCATCTCTCGGCAAACAAACGATCCACGAAATAGCACGAACGATCACTACATGAGATCAGGAAATGCTAAATGAAAAATGTCAAATGAGATATGGAAAATAAGGAAGGTATT
>JAMQPH010000307.1 GCA_023717605.1 Pyrinomonadaceae bacterium | reverse complement strand
TCGATATACACGCTCGCCGCCATCGAGCCATATTCCGCCCATCCGACTCTGTGGTCTAACGCATTGGTGAACGGCGGCCCATGATGACCTCGGGTGACGCTGCCGCATTCCGCGGCCGTCCGTTCGACCTAAGTTCAGAACTCCTGACATATCCCAAGAATCTTCGGAAAATTCCACACATTTGGGGATATGGTGCGGACCAAAACCTGTCCGCTTTTCGTGACAGCCGAGATTCGGGTTCCTCCGAAACGCGCCTAATACGGAGTTGATTCCAAGTAACGGGCGCGATTGAACGAAAACATACAACCATTACTCCTCACACGTGAGGGTTCGACGCGGGCGTTGAAATCACGCAGACCATCATCGCAAGCGGCGCAGATCCCAATATGTCCGCTTTTGATGAAGCTAAAAGCTCGGATGCGGTTTGAGGCTTGCGGCTCCAGGCATTTTAAGTGTTCAGCAGCGGGTCGATGAGACAAGGTTTGGGGCCCTGCCGTCGCCAGGGTGCGGACCAAAACCTGTCCGCTTTTGATCAACCAAATGTTCCCGGATACAGCGTGGCCTTGCTGCTCGTGGCTTTTGTGCGTTCGGTGTGGGAACGATGAGACAAAGGTTCGGGACTCTGCCATCGCCAGAGGTGCGGACCAAAACCTGTCCGCTTTTTGGCATAGACATGGTTTGCCATGATTGCCAGCCATGGGTCCGCAGCAAAAAGAACTCCTGTCGTTTCCTCCGCCACCGTCTGGCACTGTCTTCGTGAGTGATCGGGTGTCTTTCCGGACTGAGGGAACCCAACGGGTGATCTCTGTCCATGGCGTTGTCTTCGCACACTACGATGTGCGGGACCGGGCCGCCGAGGCGTATGCGATGATCACATTGTCCGAATCGGGATACGCCACTCAGACCCAGATCGCCCAATCTTTCGGTTACGCGGCCCGGAGCCTGCGCCGTTACCAGGAGCGCTTCGAGACCGGAGGAGTCGGCGCTTTGGTGCGGGGACCGGGAAGACCTTCGGGCAGCCGTTCAGGTCGTGAAAAAGAGCGGGGAGGGGACCAAACGATTCTGCACTTGAAAGCAAAAGGCTCCAGCAACCGTGCGATTGCAGGCAGACTCGGCCTGTCGGAAAAGGCCATTCGGAAGCGGCTTCGCCGATTGGGGTGGCAACCCAGTTCAGAATCCGATGATCCCTGTCTCCCATTTCAGCAGGAGGCCAGCGGCGATGCGCCCCACGCGGCCGATACGGAGAATTCGATCGACGCCATCAACACCATCGCACCACCTGATACGGCACAACGACAACCGCGCAGCAATGAGGATTCCCAGATTGAACTGCCGACCGCAAGCCGAGATCCCGATCCTCTGAACCGGTCGATGGATCGCCTGCTGGCCGCGATGGGATTACTTGAGGATGCCGTCCCCCTATTTGTCCATGCCGACAGTCTTGCACGCGCCGGTGTTTTGCTGGCCATTCCGTCTCTTGTCTCCAGCGCTGTGCTGTCGATTGCCCGGAAGATCTACGGTACGATCGGCCCAGCTTTTTATGGATTGCGCACCACACTGGTGGCTTGCATTCTGTTGGCGCTGCTGAGAATCCCCCGCCCCGAAACTCTGAAAGAGTATGCTCCCGGCAACCTCGGACGCATCATCGGGTTGGATCGCGTACCCGAAGTCAAGACGCTGCGGCGCAAACTGGCACGCCTGGCATCGCGCAAGGCCAGCCAGCAACTGGGGCGGGAACTTGCTCGTCACCGTATCGCCGAGCGAGGGCGCGTGTTTGGTTTCCTCTACCTCGATGGTCATGTTCGCGCCTACCATGGCAAACACAATATCGCCAAGGCTTATCTCACTCGTGCCCGCCTTGCGGTTCCGGCAACTACCGACTATTGGGTCAATGATCGGAAAGGAGAGCCACTGTTTGTCGTGACCGCTGAAGCCAATGCCCAGATGACGCACATGCTGATTCCCATACTTGAACAGGCGCGTCGCCTGCTCGGCCCGCCCCGGAGAATCACCATTGTCTTTGACCGCGGAGGATGGAGTCCTAAGCTCTTCGAGAAACTGCTGGCGATGGGTTTTGACATCTTGACCTACCGCAAGGGCCGTGTCCGGCGTGTTGCCGAAAAGAGGTTCTTTTTGCGCAAGACCAAGTTCGATGGGCGTCCTGTGAAATACCTCCTGCACGACCAACCGGTACGTTTCCTCAAAGGAAAACTTCGGCTTCGCCAAGTGACGCGGCTCACCGATGGTGGTCACCAAACGCCGGTGTTAACCAGCCGGTGGGACCTGCGCGACATCGGCGTCGCCTACCGGATGTTCGAACGTTGGCGTCAGGAAAACTTCTTCAAGTACATGCGCCAGGAGTTCTTGATCGATGCGCTGACCGACTATCAAGTTGAACCCGACGATCCCGAGCGTTCTGTTCCCAACCCCGCACGCAAAGCGGTCGACAAGGAACTTCGCAAGGCGCGTTCTCACCTCAACAAGATTAAGCAGACCTATGGCGCTGCGTTCCTCGATTACTTCGACGGCCGCACTCCGACGACGCGCGCTTTCACAGCTGCAGAGAAAAAGATCCATCTGGAAATCCAAGAGGCCACCGATCGACTTACAAAACTCGTCGCCCGACAGAAGTCGCTTCCGGCGCGGGTCCCGTTGGCGGAGGCACGGCCGGGCCAGGATCTTGTGAAGCTATCAACCGAACGAAAACATCTGACCAACGTCCTCAAACTGGTTGCGTACCAGATAGAAAGCGACCTGGTTAATTTGATTCGTCCGCACTATGCCAGGACCGAGGATGAGGGCCGAACGCTTATCCAGGCCGCGCTGCAGTCCACCGCTGCACTCGAACCCACCAAGGACGAATTGCGCGTCACCTTATCCCCGCTGAGTTCACCCCATCGATCACAAGCAGTGGCGGCTCTGTGCGAGACCCTCAACAAAACGGAGACTCGTTTTCCCGGCACCGACCTTCGCATGCGATTCGCACTAGGGGTTAAGTAATCAAAAAACGGACACCTTTCCAGTGGGGTATGTCAGGAGTTCTGAAGGTAGGCGCTAAATTTCGTTGCAGTGAGTGCGGCCACGAGAAGCTGGTTGCCTTTTCATGCAAGCGGCGCGGCTTTTGCCCCTCTTGCGGGGCGCGGCGCATGGCGGAAACCGCCGCCCACCTGGTCGATTGCGTCATCCCGCCGGTCCCGGTGCGCCAATGGGTGCTCTCGTTGCCGATTCCACTGCGCCTTTTGTTCGCCGCTCAGCCGCAATTGCTTGCGCCGCTGTTGCAGGCGATCCACCGCGTCATTGCCAGCTTTCTAATCAAGCAGGCGGGACTGAAACGGACCGCCGCCAACACCGGCGCGGTCACGCTGATCCAGCGCTTCGGC
>JAMQPH010000297.1 GCA_023717605.1 Pyrinomonadaceae bacterium | reverse complement strand
GCAATTGATAGCGAGCGACGGATCGACGGATCAGACGCCGGTTTTATTCCTAAACGAACCAACTCGAGAAACCCCACATCTATGATCTCCCGTTCGTCAAAACTCCCACCACCGCTGTTGATTTCGATCTTTGCGCCATCGTTTGGATCATCATCATCACTGAGACGCAAGTAGTAACTATGGACCCCATACCGGCCGGTCGTCGTCACAGTCCAGCGATTCAAATTTCGGAACCATTCATCCGCTTTCATCCGATACCTGGCGGCGGAACTGCGATCCCTATTCAGTGAAGCGATGTGGGCTGCACATACAAGCCCGGCAATCTCGGCGGCTATGGTTGAGGGCGAATATCCCGGCTTCTCCTCCCATCGCTCCTGCTCGGTACGAGGACCGCGGCTGAGAATGAAATCGGCGGCTGGCTTAATGTGCCTGAGCCATGTTTTGCGATCGTGTCGCTCGAGTTGATAGGCAAGGATGATTGGAAATGCGACCTGATCCATTTGCAGTCCGCCGCCAATCGCCCGGCCGTCGACCCAGGAGTTTTGTGGAAAACTCCCGTCTGCCTTTTGCTGTACGTTGAACAGATAATCAAGGACTCGATTAGCACTGGCCCGATCGCCCATAGCCAGGAAAGCGGTACTCACGTGATAAAGGTCGCGTGACCACACGGCGTGATATCCACTGATCGTCGGCTCATTGGCGTTTGGGCCGCCACCCCATGGTACGGATGGCGAGGCGATCATAGCACCACGGTAGGTTTTGTCTTCGAGGGCCTTCAAAACCGTGGCAGCCATGTCGAATTGCTGCTGGTGCTCGGGTCCGACGCGCCGGAGTAATTTGACGTATTGATGCCAGCCGCGTTGGTAGCCGGCCTTCACCGCTTCGATGCCCTTCCTGACTGACGCCTGCCCGGTCCGCATTGCCTCGTCCGAAGTTCGTCCGAAGGCCAGCACAATAGTGAAGCGCTGAGTGGAAACCGGCGTGGAGCGAGCCATCCCCATGGGAAGCTGTACCCGAGCCATCTGCACGACGTTGCCACCCGTTGAGCGGAGATGGCGACTAATGCTTCCCGTGCGCCGCAACTGCGTCAGACCATCGCTGGTACCAAGGTATCCATTCGTTCCATCTACCAGGCGGGCACCAGAAACCGTGAGCGCCGACGCTTTGTCGCCATCAGAAGCGACCAGCCAGTCGCCGTTTATCCAGGCTGAATCGTGCATCCCGCTGTTGTTCAGCGAGGGATCATAGTAGACGTATAAAGAACACTGGCAGGGTCCAGTCTCATTCCACTGAAATGCAACATCGACCAGAACTGAACTGCGCTCAGGATCGGTAACGTAGGTCTTGGTGATTGTGTAAGTACCGTTCTTCGCGGTGTTCACCTGGCGAAAGCCGAGTGCTTGAGGATCGAGCACCTCGATGCGATGCCCAGTGTCTTCGCTCTCAGTCTGGACGTTGCTGCCTTGAACGACGACTAACTGCAAAGTCTGCACATTAGGAACGTCGAGGGTTGGATAGAACACTTCCGTCATCACGCCGTCGTTTAGCGTGAACCAGACTTTTGACGCGAGCGTGTTCGCTGTGCCAAATCCCTTTTTCGCGGCGCTGGGCCAATGTGCATCGTGGCCCGGCGCTCCGGGTGCGAGCTCCGTAACCGTTTGCGCCGCCAAAGCAGCGCTGCTGACAAGGGAGATTAGCGACATGATTACTAATCGAGACATTTGAAATCCAAAATCCAATCCTTCCTACTGTAATGAACGTCGAAACATGCGATAGCCCCAGGCGTCCAGCGAGAGCGCCGGAAGGCCAACCCTGCGCTTGCTCTTTGTCTGTTCGGGCTGAGGCGCATCCGGCGGCAGCGGCGGCCCGACGTCAGGAGTAATGTCCACGAATCCAGTCACGCCCGCCGTCTCAACCAAACCAAAGAACGGAATGCTTGAAAGATTGATCGCCACCAACAGCTCTTCGTTCTTTGCGCGACGTAAATAGGTCAACACACGCGATTCGTCCGAGTTTCGCAACCATTCGAGAGAACCTCGTCTCGCCGCGAAGCTTTCACGTCTTAGCTCCATGATCTGTTTGTAGAAACGTGGGAACTCCGGGCGGCGCTCGGCGATGGGCCAGAAGATGAGCAGCTTCTCAAAAAGCGCCGGGGCGCCTGATTCGGTCGTGTCGCCCACTTCCATGCCGTTATACAACAGCGGAACGCCGTCAAGTGTGAACGTCAAAGCTGAGGCTGCCAGCGCTGCGCGCTCTCCAAAACGCGCAATCGCGCGCCGTTCGTCATGATTGTCGGAAAAGCGCAGGTGCAAAGAGTTGCGGGGCCACGCCTTAGTCTCAGCTTCCCACACGGCATGAATTTCTGAGGCGGCTCTGCGCCCCTGCAGAACGTCAGTCAGGGCGCTGTGCAGCGGCCAGGAATAATCCGCGTCAAACGCCTTGACCAGTAATTCCGCCTTGTGTGCCTCCGCCAGCATGAATATGTCTGGCTTGATGCGCTCCAGCTCGACACGCGCGCTCTCCCAGAAATCAGTAGGCACTTCGCCCGCCACATCGCAGCGAAAGCCGTCGAGATCAAATTCACGGACCCAGTACTTCAACATGTCTGTCATGTACACGCGCAACTCTTTGCTGTTGTAGTTGAGCGCTGCGATATCGAACCAGTCGTACGGGTAAGTGATCTTGCCGCTAGCATCGCGCTTGTAGAACTCCGGGTGCTTCATCAGGACACTGTCCCAGGATGTGTGGTTGGCAACGATGTCGATAATAACCTTCATTCCGCGCCGATGGGCCTCTGTGATAAGTCGCTGAAAGTCAGCCTTGGTGCCGTAGTCCGGGTTGATCGCGTAATAGTCGCGAACCGCGTAAGGGCTGCCGATCGTTCCTTTTTTCTTCTCCTGACCGATCGGATGAATGGGCATCAACCAGAGAATGGTCACACCCAGCTCTTTCAGATTGTCGAGACGTGCCGTGATGCCGTTGAAGTCTCCCTGCTGTGAAAACGCGCGCGGATAGATTTCGTAGACCACACCGTCGCGCACCCAATCACGCGTGGCCCGGGCTGGTTCTTTCGAGACATCGCGGGTTGGTTGTTGTGCTGGGGTTTGGTAAAGCCCCGAAGCACAGGTAAGGGCTATACTAAGAAAGAAAATCTGAAATGATCGAACCAGAGATTTATTCAATGACATGGTTTGTTTCTCTCGTCCCAAGATCTTGGATCAACAGTTGTGCGGCTTTGCCGCCCCCCGTGCGGAATGGCTCCGCCTTTCCGTTAGCCTCTCTTGTTGTTTGAGGCTACGCCTCCGTCCACCAGTCGAGGCGTAGCCTCTTAGATTTCAAAAGGCCCGCCGGAAAGGCATAGCCTTTCCGCAAGGGAGGTGGCAAAGCCACATAGCACAATTGAGGAGGATCATGAGAACGTCTCAGATCCAACCTCCCATTCACTCCTTATCAATCAACCCAGTGCTTGGCACAGGCTGCGCCGTCAATGGCGGAATCAGCGGCTCGTGGGCGTCAGCTGCCAGCACCTCTGCCTCGGGCACATTTACATCGGCTACGTCGCGAACAATGGTTACGAATGCAGCGGCGATTAACATAAACACGCCACCAGCGATCACCATATAAAGCGGAGCGGCGGTGCTGTTCTCTCCAAAGATCGCGCGAATGATGCGTCCAAAGAAAATCGAAGCAATGATTTCCGGGATCACGATAAAGAAATTGAAGATGCC
>JAMQPH010000291.1 GCA_023717605.1 Pyrinomonadaceae bacterium | reverse complement strand
CGGGTGAAAGAATTATCACGCACGACGGACCCGACTCGGTAGCCTGGCTCCCCGAGCGAGTGTCCTCTGGCGGGAAATTGTTCCAAGGTGATCGCATTCGCGTAAGCATCGAGGCGGCGCGCTCCGGCTACCTCTACGTTGTAGACCAGGAGCAGTACGCCGATGGCTCAAAGGGCGAGCCGTATTTAATCTTTCCCACCACTCGCACGCGCGACGGCGACAACGCGGTGAAGGCCGGTCGAGTGATCGAGATCCCGGCCCAGGACGACGGTCCGCCTTACTTCACTCTGAAGCGGACGCAAGCCAATCACGTCGGCGAGAATCTGATCGTTGTGGTGACGCCGACTCCAATCGAGGGTTTGGCGATTACCGATAAGGCGCAGAGGCTCTCGGATGAAACGCTGTCCTCATGGGAAAAATTATGGGGCGCGCAGACAGGGCGACTGGAGATGGAAAACGGGGACGGCAAGCCGTGGACGAGGCAGGAAAAAGAAGCCGGGTCGGACGGCACGCGGTCCTTGAATGCAGATGAGCCTGCGCCCCAGACCATTTACTACCGCCCCGGAGCGAGCAGCACAGTCCCAGTCCTGGTGAAAGTGGAAATCCAATACGCCGGACCAAGGCCACCGGTTAAGAAACGGCGATGATGCGAGAGAGTGCGAGGCGTTTAGTTGATTCCTCTTAGAACTCACGTCCGGCAAGGACCTAATTGACCTGACTAGAACAGACTGCCCTGGCTGATTTCGGGAGTCGTACTCCGGGAGTTATCCGCAGGGCTCTCTGCGTGACTTTCAAGCCAGTCGGTGAGCGAGGAGCTCAGATCGAACGAATCCGGGAAAGGGATTGCTCCGCGCTTGAGCAGCAACCGATTGCCCTCAGGTATGTCCGGGCCATCGACGACAAAGACCGGAACCCAAGCGGCCGCCAGCGCCTCTTCCGCACCGGCCCATGTACCGCCCTTCTCCGCGTCACTCGCAATCACGAGCGCGAAATCGGAGAGCGGTCGGGTGCATGCCGTCAGTTCTATGAGCATTAACTCTTGCCAGACGTTCGTCCATGAGATTTTATCAGACCATAAAACTATTCATAAAACTATTCTGTTGACCGCGCTGGTCTCCGCATTGTATGTCGGGGTTGCAAATAAGAGCTTGCTTGACCTAAATTCCCAACCTGAGAGTTGCGAGTTCGATGGTTGTAGCCAACCTTAAATCTCATCTGGCTAAGATTTCAAGATCGTAGTTGTGCCGATGGACAGAAAATTTCATCCCGCGATAGCCGCGATTAAGTCCGGCGACGTCGATGAGCTGAGGTCTTTGGTTAGTCAGGACCCATCGCTGGCGACAAGTCGATCCTCAAGAAGTCATCCCACCTTGCTACAGTGCTTGGTTCTGGATGCTGTTGACCTGCCGAACAAGGTCGAGCTGGCTAAGGTACTGTTTGACGCGGGAGCCGAAATCAATGGTCCTCTCGTCGCCGCTGCGAGCATTGGTAATCTCGAAGCTGCCGCAGCTCTGCTGGACGCCGGCGCTCTAATAAATGGCACGGGCGGCTGGTCGCCATTAGAAGAGGCGCTCTACTGGGGAAACAATGGTCTTGTCGAGCTGCTGCTGGAACGTGGTGCGTCCGTGCACAATCTGCGCATAGCTGCCGGTCTAGGTCGACTTGACCTGATCGAGGGCTTCTTTAACAGCGATGGGAGTCTGAAGCCGGAGGCCGGTAAGATCGACTGGCCATTTGGCGACCCGCTAACCTCAAATCTTCCTAAACCGATCAAGGAGGAGCTTCAGGCGAAGATCGACAGCTGGTCAGATGATTCGCGGGATGTCGTCAACAACGCCTTCATTTACGCTTGCATGCACAATCGCCTGGAAGCAGCGAAGTTGTTATTGCAGAAAGGTGCGGACATCAATGCCATCCAACCCGGCTTCGATTATGCCGGCACCGGCCTCCATTACGCCGCGCTCCGCGGCCATCGAACGATGGTCGAGTTCCTCCTCGAACATGGCGCCAACCCAAACATCAAAGACCCCAAGGTAAACAACTCACCTGCCGGCTGGGCCGCCTACGGTGGTCACGAGGAGCTAGAGGACTATCTCGACCATGCCGCGCAAGAACGAAGTTCCAGCAAGAGCACTTGATTAATAGTAAGCTCGGTATCTTCGGATTTTGGAGACTGAGTTACTGAGCGCTACTACCTCCATGAGTGAAGGCTGGGAGATTTACCGGTGGAACTTCTGATGCTCGAAAGCAGCGGTCCACGACGAGAAATAACGGCGAGGAGAAACCATGAGAGCGAATCGTTTACATGAGAAGACGGCAGATTCGATCCGCCCACCGAGCTTGTGACTTTAAGACTGCGCAAAAATGGGAGATCAAGCCGGGGGTGCAATGAGCTATCACGTCATATAGAATTTCCACGCGATACGATCAGGATCTTTAAAAGCCACATATTTCTTACCTAGAGTCTCGTCGAGCTTTACACCCGTGTTCTCAACGCCTTCTGCTGAAAGAGCTGCGGCCACCCTTTCAAGCTCAGCCTCATCCTCACAGGCCAATGCGACATGATCGAGACCGACTCTTAGCGGGTTGAACTTATCGCCCTCAGGTGTATCAGCTTCAGGACCACGAACAACAAGGGCTGTGGCACCGGCACGAAAAACAACCAGCGTTGGCAGCTCCATGATAATTGGGAAGCCGAGCGTCTCGGAATAGAAAAGCTTTGAGCGATCGAGATCTCTGGAACGGAGGGTAAAGTGGTGAAGGCCGGGTGTCTTAATATTGATTGCCATATGCGCTCCTATCGTCACATTAAGCCGAGTGCGATAGCCTGCTCCAGCGTCATCGCGCGTCCTTGTTCGCACGCTGAAGTGAAGGCGTCATCCTCTAGCATACCGCGCGCGCGCGCTTTTTCGAGGTCAGACTGCTCCTGTCCAGAAGCAGAGGGTTGAATACTAAGAACTTCACGCTGGGTCGCTGCCGCCTCGGATAGTTGTATAGCGCGCTCAAATTGATTCTCCGCTATGGCTACCCTGGCCAATCCCTCCAGACACTCGGCGATGCCATGCTTGTCGCCGATCTCCCCTCGAATAGTTAAGCTCTCCTGAAAAACGGACAATGCCCTATCATAGTGACCCTGGTCATACGATAGGTTTGCGAGTGTACATAGCGCAGAGGCGATACCATACCTGTCTCCTATCTCC
>JAMQPH010000287.1 GCA_023717605.1 Pyrinomonadaceae bacterium | reverse complement strand
TCTTCCAGCGCCGATCGGCGGTCCGGCGTCTGGAGGCTCTCGTGAATCAACTCGATCCAGCCATGATTCATGTGAACGACATTTGGTGGGTACCTCATACCGTGAGGGCGGTCGCGAACAGTACGTCCAATCCCGTGCCGGTCGTGGCCCATGTGAGACAGGAAATCGAGTCGGCGAAGGTGAGGCACTATGAGCTTGATCGAGTAGGGGCTGTCATTGCGATCTCTCGGCAGATTGAACAGTCACTGATTGCCGGTGGGGTTTCAGTGAAAAATGTCCGGACCGTCTACAGCGGCATCGATCTTTTCAAGAGGCAACTCCCTCACGGCGGCCAGGCGATTCGTCAGATGATCGGGATCCCGAACGGAGCCGTCCTATTGGGCACTGTCGCCAACCTGCTTCCGCGAAAAGGCTATGAAGTCATGCTGCGGGCCCTCCCTGCTATCGTTCGTGCTGCACCCACCGTGCATTACGTGATTGTGGGGAGCGACGATAGCAACTATGCCGATCGATTGAAGAAGCTCGCGCAGGAACTGAAGATTGCCGATCGCGTGCATATTGTTGGTTTTCAGGACCCGGTTCAGCCGTTCTTGGCTGCTCTCGATCTGTATGTGCATCCGGCACTCATGGAGGGGTTTGGGATTGCGGTGGTCGAAGCGATGGCCATGAGAAAAGCCGTGGTTGCGACCACGACAGGGGGGCTTCCCGAAGTCGTGGCGCAAGGAGAAACCGGCTTGCTTGTTCCTCCAGGAGATGTCGAATCATTGGCCGCAACCGTGATGTCCCTCCTGCAGGACCGAGTCCGGCGGGAGCAGCTGGGTCGTAACGGCAGCGCGCGTGCGCATGAGCACTTTAGTCTCGATGCGTATGTTGCGAAGGTGGAACATCTGTATGGTCAGGTGTTGGCAGCACAGAAGGGGCGAGGATGAGAATCGGTTTTGATGCGAATCCGATGGTGGGAGATATGGGTGGGGTGGGATGGCACAGCTACCATCTGGTCCGTGCGATGCTGGCACAGCAAGAGGCAATCGACTTTGTGGCCTATGCGAGGCCGGGCGCTGACCAGCCTGAATCTGTGAATGCATGGCCGGGCATTGAGCGGCTCCAGTGGGTGAACTCGAGTCGATGGGGGATGCGAAAGCGGGGCTTGTACGATCGGTTGGATCTCTACCATGGGACCAACTTTCGGATGCAGGCAGTCGGGCGCTATGGCGGGATCGTCACGATCCACGATCTGTGGCTGGACCGAAACCCGCAATACTCGAGAAAGATGTTGGGACAATGGCCATCGGCGTTCAAGACGAGACAGACCGCGCTACGAGCCAGAAAAGCCATCACGGTGTCCGAGTTTTCCGCTAGAGAACTCGTGGAACTCTATGGTTTGAAACGCGAGCACATCAGGGTGATTCCCAATGGAGTGTCGGAGGATTTTGTGCCACGTCGGGATGATCCGGCGATGGCGGAGTTACGGAAACGGATCGGTTTGGCGGCCGAACACTATGTTTTATTTATTGGAGGGGCAGACCCGCGCAAGAATCACCAGATATTTCTTGAAGCGGCGGAGATGGTGCGGAAGAAATTGGGATCGAGAATGTTGATCCTTGTCGGTTCGCCCATCCATCCATTCGGGAACTATGAGGAGACGGCGCGAAGGCACAGTTTGACGGAAAAGGTGCTTTGCCCAGGACGGTTGTCCACGAACGATCTGCAGTTGTTGTATTCCTCCACCGATCTGTTCGTCTTCCCCTCGTTGTACGAAGGGTTTGGGATGCCCGTGTTGGAAGCGATGGCCTGTGGGGCGCCGGTGCTCACGTCCAATTCGACCGCGCTGGCTGAAGTGGCGGGTGACGCGGCAGTGTTGGCAGATTCCCGGGACGCGCGAGCGCTCGGAGAGGCGATGATCCGCGTGCTTGAGGATGAGCCGCTTCGAGCTGCCTTGAAGGTCAAAGGATTCGACCGTGCCAAGCAGTTTTCTTGGAGGCAGGCCGCGACTCAGACTGTCGCGCTATACGGGGAGCTGTGCGGTTAGACTACAGTCAGGGAGTCGAACGTCATCAAGTCGAAAGTCTCAGAATGAGCGAGACTTTGGACGTGACGACTTGAAAGACTTTCGACGACTCTTACGATGCGTAACATTCTGGTTATCAAACTCCGCTATATCGGTGACGTCTTGTTGGCCACGCCGACCGTCCGTGCCATCAAAGCTGCACGACCACATGTCAGAGTCACGATGATGGTGAACCGCGGGACGGAAGACGTGTTGTCCGGGAACCCGGACATCGACGAGATCGTGATTCTCGACAAAGGATCTCTGGTAGCACAATTTCAGCTCATCGACGGACTGCGTCGTCGGCGATTCGACACAGTGATCGATTTGACGGATGGAGACCGGGCTGCGGTTCTGAGTTGGGTCAGCGGTGCACCGGTTCGAATTGGATTCAACGACGAGCATCGTTGGCGGGGTCGGTTCTACACACAGG
>JAMQPH010000286.1 GCA_023717605.1 Pyrinomonadaceae bacterium | reverse complement strand
CGAGATAGTGACGCCGCGCCGCGCCAAAGTCACGGTTGAATTGATAAACCGAAGCGCGAAGGAGGTGCTCTGACTCCGGTAATTGTGCCGACGCACCCTGACCGGCTCCTTCGGCTCCAGTGTCATCGATGGCATCGAGGCCGCGCACAGCTGCTAGCGCAAAGTCGTCAGGTCGCGATGCGTCGGGCATCTGCATTACCAGTCTTGAAAACGCTTCGCGCGCTTCCTGCCGCTTTCCCACTGCCAGCAATGACTGCGCAATAAGGGTTAACGCCTCGCGAGCCAAAGATCGATTTTTCGATTCGCCCAAAGGACGTAACGCAGCTACCGCCGCGCTATAGTCTTTGCTTTCGGAGAAGCTCTGACCCAACCTCATGATTGCTGCCTCGCGTAACAGGCTTCTGGGTGCGGTCGCAATCAGCTGTCGCAGTTTTTCGCGTTCGAGAACGAGGTCGCCGGTTGCCCGGTTCAACCTGGCAAGATGCCATAGCGCATACTGTGAGAGTATGGACTGGCGCGCGACGAGCTGTTGATAGCTTGCGTTAGCTCCGGATAACTCGCCTGTTTTCTCCTGCAATCTGCCGAGCAGATAGTCATAATTATTTGTTGTCAGGGTTTCAGAGTTCGTACCACGTATAGCGTTAAGCTCTGCGAGCGCGGTTTTGATATCACCGGCATCCATTGCCGATCTGATTCGCGCATGACCCTCCTGCGGCGTTTGGGCATGGGCTGAAAAAGGTGCAAACAGAGTCGCCACGACTCCGAAAGCGAGGTTGAGCAGTTTGGTTTTATGGTGCACGTGTGGAATTATCATCTACGGGCGGCGAATTTCCCAAACTTGCGGATTGAGGGACTCGTTTAGATTGGGCCAAGAAGTTCAGAGTTCGACCTTTAGGTTGTGGCTTGGCGACGCCGACAAGCTAAAGCTTGAACTCTGAACTTCTTGACTCTAACGGAACCAGCACTCGGATTGATAATCCCATGATTTGTTAGTCCTTTTACGTATGTCTTCTGAAGAAAAAAGCACAGTTCAGATCAGTCAACGCGCCGAGCTGTTGGAGTGCGCGCGCGTAGCCAATGAGATCAAGCGAGAAGTTGCGGCTGAGATTGAGCGGGTCTGGCAGATCGCAGAACAGAGACCATGCCTGGCAGCGGTACGCGTCGGCGATGATCCGGCTTCAGAGGTTTACGTCAGGAACAAGATTCGGGCTTGCGAGGAAGTTGGAATTCGGTCTGAACATCATGCGCTGCCCGGTTCAACTACGGCAGGGGAATTGCGGAGGCTGATTGCGTCTCTGAACTCGCGGGATGAGATTGACGGGATTCTGGTTCAGATGCCCCTGCCTGGGGGTATCGATGAAGCCGCCATCATTGAGACACTCGATCCGGCGAAGGACGTCGATGGATTTCATCCTGTGAACGTGGGGCACCTCGCACTGGGCCGGCCGACCTTTGTCCCTTGCACGCCAGCGGGAATTCTCGAACTTCTCACTCGCAGTAAGATTCCTATTGCTGGAGCAAACGCCTGTGTTGTGGGTCGTAGCCAGATCGTCGGAAGGCCGATGGCGCAACTCTTCATCCGGAATGACGCCACCCTTACGATTTGCCACTCCCGAACTCGGGATCTCAAATCAGTGACGCGGCAAGCTGACATACTCGTAGTCGCCATCGGTCGTCCCGGGTTGATAAGAAAGGACTTCATCAAGCCCGGCGCAACAGTGATAGACGTGGGAATGAATAAGATCTCAGAGGAGAGCGTAGTTCGCGAACTATTCGGGGATGAGGCAGAGCGAAGATTGGAAATCATCAAGAAACGCGGCTACACGCTGGTGGGTGATGTGCACCCAGCGGAAGCGGACGAGGTAGCCGGACGGCGCACGCCAGTGCCTGGCGGCGTTGGCCTGCTGACCGTTGCTATGCTGATGCGAAACACGCTCAAGGCGGCGCGGCTCAGGAGAAGCTAAGTCATTGCCGATTGCCAATTGCCAATTGCCGATTAGGGAACGGGCCTTGGTAATTGATCAAGGCTCTGGATCGGTTTATCGGTAGGCGATCCAAGAAGGCTCTTTAAATCGGCAATTGGCAATCGGCAATGAATACAATTGGAAATCACAAACATGCTGCGCATTGGCTTAACAGGCTCGATTGGGGTGGGGAAGTCATTTGTTGCCGGTGTGTTGGCCGAGCTTGGTTGCCACGTGTTAGACGCCGATCAAGCCGCGCGAGAGGTGGTGGCCCCGGGCTCTAAGGGGTTATCGGCAATTGTAGGAGCGTTCGGAGAGGGCGTGCTCCGGAATGATGGAACACTGGATCGACAACAGCTCGGTTCCGTAATCTTTGCCGACCAGAGCAAGCGCGAGTTGCTGAACTCGATACTTCATCCATACATTATTGCCTTGCAGGATGAACAATTGCGCGAATGGGAGGCGCTGGATCCGGATGGGATCGCCGTGGTTGATGCGGCCCTGATGATTGAGTCTGGCGGCTTCAAACGCTTTGACAGATTGATTGTTGTACACTGCCGGCCTGAGGTTCAGATAAATCGCTTGATGGCTCGGGACAACCTGACTCGTGAAGAAGCGCAGAAACGAATCGATGCCCAGATGCCGCAGGAAGCAAAGCAAAAGTTTGCCGATTACCTGATTGACACATCAGAAGGATTCGAAAGTGCCCGGAAGCGCACCGGTGAAGTCTATCAAGAACTTTGTCGACTTAGCGTGCAAGAGAACAAGATCTAGGGTAGCTTCTGGTCTCAGTTTTTCTGGAAGTTCGTGTTCTTAAGAAAAAGTTAACCAATGAAGAGATTTGCGTACATAGGAAGGAGAGCCCAGACAATAGTCGCCGGACTGTTGCTAATGGTTTTGTCAATTGCTCCCACTGGTTGCTTCGTTGATGAAAGCTACCAGCCTTACTACGGGCGCGTTGTAGTGCGAGGCAGCCAGGACTTTCGCTGGATTGATGGGGGTCTGCCTCAAACTTTTGATCCGGCGTTCGCTGCGGCGCCGCCCGACACGGATCTGGTCAGGGCAATCTTCGAAGGCCTGACTGATTACGATCCGCGAACGCTGGCTCCAGTACCGGCCGTGGCAACTCGTTGGGAGTCGTCCGACGAAGGACGCACGTGGACCTTTCACCTTAGAGAAGATGCGCGCTGGTCAAATGGCGAGTCCGTAACCGCGAAGGACTTTGTTAATTCATGGCGCCGCACGGTGAAAATTGGGGATCTGGCCCCGCACACAAACCTGCTCGACAACATACAAGGAGCGCGGTCAGTGCCTGCTACTGAGCGGCCGGCTACCAACAGCAAGAGGGCCCGTCAGAATCAGGAATCACAGGCCGCAGTCAGTTCAAGACCAGATCAAGGAACCGATTTAAAACCTGATTCTGGATCCGATCCAAAACGATTCGGCGTGGAGGCTGTTAGCGATCGACAATTGCGTGTCCACTTACAATCTCCCGATCTGAATTTTCCGGCGCTGGTCGCACACCCGGTCTTTCGTCCGGTGAAAATCAGCGATGAAGATACGTTGCAGCGAATAGGACCACTTGGTCTCGTCTCGAACGGCGCTTTCATGCTGGCCAGGAGCGAAACTGATCGAGTGCTGCTGGAGCGGGCTGGAAACTACTGGGACAGGAACGAGGTAAGTCTTGAGCGCGTCGAGTTTGTAGGAGCAAAGGATTCGGAAGCAGCCCTGACCGCGTACCGAGCAGGTGAAGTGGATGCCGTAACTAATTCCGCCTTCGAGCCGCTGGCCCTCAAACTGCTGGCGCCCTTCAAGGACTTCAGACGAGAGACGTACGGAGCGCTCACCTATTACAGCTTCAATCTGTCGCATGAACCGTTTGATGATGTACGCGTGCGCGAGGCTCTGGCCATTGCCATCGATCGGGATCGTCTATCTCAGGACGAGTTAGGCGGAGCCACCGAACCTGCGAAGAAATTTCTGCCTGATGCGATGTCGGGTTCGAAAGTAGTTGTGGCGAAGTCGGAGTTGCTGGAAAGAGATATCGAACGCGCTCGAACGTTGCTGGCCGAAGCAGGTTTTCCTGATGGAGACGGGTTTCCGACAGTAAAGCTGTTAATAAACCGCAACGAGCAGCAGAGGCTGGTGGCGCAATCGATTGCCTCGATGTGGCGAAGCGCACTGAACATCGAAACCGAAATAACTATAAAGCCCTGGGACGAGTATGAGGCGGCAATTCTGGTTGGTGATTACGATATAGTACGGCGCGGGATGGTCATGCAGACAACCGATGAGCTAACCAATATCCGAGCCCTGTTTCAACCGGACACGCAGTCGGCTGAATCCGTCGCTACGGGACAGACAGCTGGATCGGCGAACAGTTCTGCTGGCCCGAACAGCGAGCGTTTGGCAGACAAAAAAAACCTAACCCAACGCCTAATCCAGTCAGAGACCGAGGCCCTAAATCAGCTGAGAGCAATTCCACTGTATTTCGCATCTTCCTATGCTCTGGTGAAACCTAACGTATCCGGCTTCGACTCAAACGTTCTGGATGTCCCATCCCTGAAGCACGTGCGCATCGACACCAATTGGCGTGAACCGAAGCCTGGAGGCTTGAATCGTTGAACTGACGGTTCTTTGATCAGAGACTCGCTCTCTTGATCAAAGCATTTGCGCATGTTAACGTGCCCGCGCCCGCGGGGAAGATAAAACCTCACTGCTGACCCTAAAACATTTGGTAGAATCATTCTTGAGAGGATGACGCCTAAGTCGCGTCGCCCTCGAGGAAAGAATAAATGGCCCAAATGTATGTCAAACAATTGATCGGCGGAGTTGTGGCCGCCACACTCCTTTTCACCGCAATCTCGTGTCGCGTGCCGGCCGCAAATGAAGAGTTCTTCGGTCGAACAGTCCCACCTGAGCGAAACATCCTGCGTTATGTAAACGGCGCCGAGCCGGAGTCGATGGACCCTGCGATCAGTTCCGGTCAACAAGAGGCACGTATCTACATGGCGCTCTACGAAGGTCTGGTTGAGTACGATCCGAAGTCTCTCGATGCCATTCCCGGCATCGCCGAGCGTTGGGATGTGAACAACGACTATTCGGAATTTGTTTTTCACTTGCGCAGGAACGCCCGCTGGTCCAATGGCGAACCGATCAACGCACATGATTTTGTCTACAGCATCCGAAGATCCCTGACTCCCGAAGTTGAATCCCGTTCGGCAGGCTTAGCTTATCCGATTAGGTATGCCGAGGCTTTCAACGCCGGCGCTCTGTTTGTCCGTGATCCTGCCAGTGGTCAATTTCTCTTAGAAAAGGACTTTGCCGGAGATGAACCAGCCGTGGAAGCGCTGAGTCAGAAATTGCTGGGCCCGAATGAACGGGAATATGAACCAACGGCTGCCGAGCCAACGCCGGATCGCGACACACCTTTTCACCAGTTGATGCATTCACCTGAGAGGCTTGTCCTTCCCGGTACGGAAAAGGCTCGCAACAAGCTGCTCGAAAGCGATCCTAAACTGAAGGCGGCTGTCGCTGGTAAAGAACTTGTGAAAGTAAAGGCTGAGGACGTGGGTGTCGAGGCGGTTGACGATTACACCGTGCGTATCTCCCTGGCTGAATCCGTGCCTTACTTTACTGAGCTTGTGGCCCATCAGATCTTTCGTCTGGTGCCGCGGAAAGTGATCGAACGGTATGGCGCGAAGTGGACCGATGAAGCGAACATCGTGACCAGTGGTGCTTTCAAGTTGAAATCATGGAAGCCCTACAGCGAATTGGTGGTTGAGCGAAACCCGATGTACTGGGATGCAGCCAACGTCCATCTTGATGAGATTCATTTTTATGTGTCCACTGATAATCCCACTACCATGAATCTGTACAAGGTGGGTTCGGCAGACGCGGTCGTGAACCACTCCGTTCCCACTGCCTGGCTGGACGTCGTCCGTCCAAAGAAGGATTACATGGACGCAGCAGAGGCGGCCATTACCTATATTCTCATCAATGTAACTCAACCGCCGATGAACGATCTCAGAGTTCGCAGGGCGTTCAACAGGTCCATCGACAAGGTCAACTATTCAAAGGCCAGGAGGATCACGAAGCCGCTTTCCGCCTTTACACCCGAAGGTATTTTTGTTGGCTATCCACAACCAAAGGGCGAGAGCTTCGATCCGGAGGCGGCACGAAAGTTATTGGGCGAGGCGGGTTATCCCGTGACCCAGCAACCGGACGGAACCTACCAGTGCGAAAAGTTTCCCGTCGAGGAGGTTAAGCTTTCTTTCGGGACCCACTCTTCGAATAAAGCACTATCAGAGTATATGCAGGCGCAGTGGAAACAGAACCTCGGAATCACCGTCATGTTGAGCAGTATGGAATCAAAGACCTACATGGCCGCGCGGTCCAAGCTCGACTACAAGGGCTTTGCGCTGGGTATCTGGGGTGCTGACTACATGGACCCAACTACCTTTCTAAATATCTTTCGCACGCGCGGGGGCGACAATGGCAGCGGTTGGTGGGATCAGAAATACGTAGATCTTCTCGACGAAGCGAACCAAACAATCGACGCCCAGAAGCGTTATGCGTTACTGGCCAAAGCTGAGAAACACATGTTGGATGTACAGCCCGTGATCCCGATCGAAACTCCCGCAGTCAACTGGGTCAAGAAGCCGTACGTGAAAGGCTTATACCCGAATCCACAATGTCTCTTCGCATGGAAGTTTGTGTACATCGAGCGCGACGCAGCCAAGTGGGACTACGGCACTCCCAGCTTGACGGACTAAGCTGCTGAAGAATGCTTCGCTTCATCATTAGACGCCTGATAATTACGATCCCAACGATCCTCGTTGTGATTACCATCACGTGGGGACTGATCCGCCTGGCGCCCGGCAACTTCTACACCGGTGAGAAGGCCCTGCCCGAAGCAATCGAACTGAACATTCGCGAGAAGTATGGCCTGGACAGACCCTGGCACGAACAGTATCTCCGAACGATGGGCCAGATTCTCCGTTTGGATTTTGGTACGTCGTTGAAATACGAAGGGAAGTCGGTCAACGAGATTATCGCGCGATCACTTCCGGTTTCGGCGACCGTGGGAATACTCGCCTACCTGCTCGCGCTAATCGTGGGGATAACAGTCGGATCCATTGCCGCGCTCAAACAAAACTCGAAATGGGACTATGCCTCCATGACTGTGGCCATGCTCGGCATATCTATTCCTAATTTTGTTTTGGGACCCATTCTGGTTCTCTTCTTTTCTATGACGCTTTACTGGCTTCCACCTTCACGTTGGGATGGTTTTCCCAGCAAGAGCGTGATCCTGCCGGTGATTACACTTTCAGCTCTCTACATGGCCTACATCGCGCGCCTCACGCGAGCGGGCATGCTGGAAGTGCTCAGAGCAGACTATATCCGCACAGCCCGGTCGAAAGGACTCAGCGAGACTCAGGTTGTTATTCGTCACGCGCTGCGCGGCGGTTTGCTACCGGTCGTTTCTTACACCGGGCCTGCGTTGGCGTTTCTGTTGACGGGTACTGTGGTAGTTGAAAAGCTGTTTGTCCTGCCAGGTCTGGGAACCTATTTTATCCAGGCGTCTCTCAATCGCGATGAGCCGTTGATTCTCGGCATCGTGGCTTTCATCTCCATGACTCTTTTGACGATGAATTTGCTGGTGGACATCGCTTACGGTTATCTCGACCCACGCATTCGCCATTGAGTGCGACCGTACCGAATGGTCGCCGCTTTGTTCGGATCAACAATACGCGGCCAATATGGTCTCCCTGTTATGACATTGAACGACGAGCAACCACCAACTCCGCACGAGCCTGAGAAGATCGAGCCCGCATTTACACCTTTGGGGACGCCACTGGCGCCGCCCATTCGGCGGCGTGAAGGCGATATTATTCACATTGGGCCTGAGCTAGCGGTTGGCGAAACGGATGTCCGCTCCGCGGAGCGAGCAGAGTTTGTTACCGGGACTTCGCTCACGAGAGATGCCTGGCGCAGGTTGATGAAGAACAGGCTGGCAGTATTCAGCATGGTTATGGTCGCGATAATCACCGTGGCTTCGGTTACCGGACCTTTTCTCATTAAGCAGCTTACGGGGTTGACTCCCGACTATATTCCCACTGACATCGCCGCATTAAAATCCCTTCCACCGTTTACCGCGCCCGACGGTTCGTTTTCGTGGTTACACCCAATGGGAACCGACAATCAGGGGCGCGATCTGCTGGCGCGGGTGCTTCAGGGCGGCCAAATATCTTTGATGGTTGGCATTATCGCAACACTAATGTCGCTGATAATCGGTGTCGGCTACGGAGCGGTTGCGGGTTATCTCGGCGGTCGTTTGGATAATGTCATGATGCGTCTGGTCGACGTGCTCTATTCACTGCCGTACATCATCATTGTTATTGTCCTACTGTCCATGTTTCGTAGTCAGACTGCTCGCGGCCAGGTGATCCTGTTGTTCGTGGCCCTGGGCTCAGTGTCGTGGCTGACCATGGCGCGGATCGTGCGCGGACAAGTGCTCTCGCTGAAGAACCAGGAGTTCGTGCTGGCCGCCAGAGCTACCGGTGTTTCTACTCCTCGGATTATCTTTCGGCACCTGGTGCCCAACACGATCGGGCCAGTGATTGTCTACGCCACGCTTACCATCCCGACGGTCATGCTGTCGGAGGCGTTTCTCTCGTTTTTGGGGTTTGGCGTGGCACCCCCGATCGCCTCGTGGGGCAGCCTTACCACAGACGGAATTCAGAACATCGCAATCTTCCCGTGGCAGCTGATTTGTCCGGGTGTGACGATGGGGCTGACATTGTTTTCGCTGAACTTCCTGGGTGACGGATTGCGCGACGCACTCGATCCCCAGATGAGGAAGTTTTGAAAGAGATTTTTGATTTGTGATTTTAGATTTCTGATTTGATTTCTCGGTGGTGTCAGGCTCAGGCTAACTGTTTGTGAGATCAAAAATCAGAAATCAAAAATCAAAACCTTGAGAGCGCATGAGCACCGGCAACGGAAATCTACTGGAAGTCAGGGATCTACGGACCTACTTCCACACTGAAGACGGCACCGTTAAGGCCGTGGATGGAGTCACCTTCAACCTCCGTCGTGGCGAGACGCTGGGAATCGTTGGTGAATCTGGTTCCGGGAAGTCTGTCACCAATCTCTCAATCGTCCGTCTAATCCAGAGTCCGCCCGGGGAGATCGTTTCAGGCGAAGTCGTCTTCGATGGTCGAGACATTCTCCGGCTTACGGAAGACGAAGTACGGCGGATTCGCGGCCGGCGCATCGCAATGATCTTCCAGGATCCGATGACGTCGCTCAATCCCTTCATGAAGATCTCGGGACAGCTGATGGAGATGACTCGGCTTCACCTGGGCCATTCAAAAGCCCAGGCGTATGAGCACGCAGTCAAGATGCTTGAGACCGTCGGCATTCCTGATGCCCGCAAGCGAGTGGACGACTATGCGCATGAGTTCTCGGGAGGGATGCGCCAGCGAGTAATGATAGCCATGGCGCTCTCCTGCAAACCGGAACTCTTGATAGCCGACGAACCCTCTACGGCGCTTGACGTGACAATCCAGGCCCAAATCCTGGAGTTGATAAAAACTCTGAAGCAAGAGACCGGCACAAGCGTGATTCTCATCACGCACGATCTCGGTGTAGTGGCCGGAATGACGGATCATCTAATCGTGATGTACGCAGGAAAAGTCTTCGAGCAGGCTCCGACACGGGAGTTGTTTGCCGTGCCCGGTAATCCATACACGAAAGGATTGCTGCGGTCCGTTCCTGATCCCACGTCGGAGCGGGGAACGCTATACCAGATTTCGGGGCTGCCCCCCGATGTAGCTCACCTGCCGCCTGGCTGTCCTTTCGCTCCACGGTGCGACCGCGCCGAGGATCTTTGTAGCAGAGAGTTTCCACCGTTAGTGGAAGTTAACCAGGACCACCACTCACTCTGTCACTTCGCCACAGAGGTTTACGCGAAATCAGTCGCGGAGAGGAGTATGGTCGATTAGTCGCATCAGGAGAGGTTCAAGAAGTTTAGAGTTCAAGTGCGCACACGCAAACACCAACCTAAAGGTTGAAGTCTGAACTTCCGGCTTCAAAACAAAGCAGTGCAGAGAAGAGAAGATGAGTAGTGAGTTGAATAGAGCGACACCACAGTCAGAACCGCCTCGCATCGAGAAGGCGGAACCGCTGGTCTCCATACGCAACCTCACCGTTCATTTTGATGCTGGGCGCGAAGGACGAGCAACAATCGGGACGGGGAAGAAGAGGGAAATCGTCACGGTGAGATTTTTGCGGCTTGTGTTGCTGGCGATTGGTCCCGCTTTGCTTGCCTTGGTATTCATTGTCGCCACTGGAAGACTGACATGGGGTTTGCTCGAGCTGGTAATTGTGGTTGTGGTTGCAGTTGCGCTCATCGCATACGAATTGTCTGGTCGCGGAGGAGTCCGTCAGACAGTTAAAGCAGTTGACGGGGTCTCGTTAGACATCTTTGCAGGCGAGACACTGGGGTTGGTTGGCGAATCGGGTTGCGGCAAGTCTACCCTGGGTCGCGCCATTCTGCGGCTTTCCGACCCGACTTCGGGTCAGGTACTGTTTCGCAACCGCGACCTGGCTCATCTATCGAGGCGCCAAATGCGTGAACATCGCCGGCACCTTCAGATTATCTTTCAAGATCCGTATGCGTCGCTTAACCCACGGATGACAGTTGGAGAGATTGTGCGAGAACCGCTCGATACATTTCGCCTCGCTAAGGGAAGGAAGGCAGACCAGAGAGTTCAAGAGTTAATGGAAACGGTGGGTTTGAGCAAGCGTTTCATCAAGCGTTACCCGCACGAGTTCTCAGGCGGTCAACGCCAGCGGATCGGGATCGCGCGCGCCCTGGCTGTCGATCCGGACTTCATCGTTGCGGATGAGCCAATCTCGGCGCTCGATGTGTCTATTCAGGCGCAGATTCTCAACCTCCTGGAAAAGTTGCAGCGTGAAAAGAACCTGACCTATTTGTTCATTTCGCACGATCTTCGCGCCGTACGCCATGCCGCAAGTCGTGTCGCGGTGATGTATCTCGGCAAGATTGTCGAAATGGCGGAGGCTAAAGCAATCTATGACGATCCGCTCATGCCCTACACGAAGGCCCTGATCTCTGCGGTTCCGGTCCCCGATCCTACCGTCGAGGCCAGTCGAAAACACGTGGTGCTCGAGGGAGACGTACCGTCGCCTATCAATCCTCCCAGAGGCTGTCGTTTTCATACCCGTTGTCCGTATGCGATTGAGGCTTGCCGGGAGGTCGTTCCAACTCTGGTGGAGATCAAGCCAAATCACTTCGTGGCCTGCATCCGGATTAGCCCTGACCAGCCTCAAATCGAGAGTGTTGCAGCCGGTGAGGCGCCGGGTCTCGCTGCCACGCCTCAAATAATCCCGTAAAAGCCGGGCCAACCCGCAAGTGTTTGATTCTCACGAAATTACCTCGTGGAGACTCCTTCGTATTAGTCATTTAGCCATAGAGTAAGTTTGTATTGCCGCCTGGGCGCGGCTGCGACAGGAGGGGAGCAGCCGAGGTAATTGCTGGCGCTTGTTTGGCATGGGGTGGAAATCTATACTCATTCTGCAAGACCCAGAACCCTCCGTTCAGAACCGATTGCCGACAGTAGCATGTTCGTTGTGGCGCTCTCCCGGCGCCAAACTGACGAACTACTCCGGATGACTGAGAATTCTCTCAAATCGAAAACCGCTATTTTGCAGGAACACCCGGAGGATGCGCCTTCCGGCTGGACCGCGGTGCAACGCCGGTTGGCTGCCTCGTCGGGTCTGTCACTCCTTTTGGTAGACGGCCGGCAGCCGCCGGCGCTTGTGGTTTCAGGCAACAATTCAATATGCCATGCTCTGCAGTCTTCGCCCGACCACGTTAGCCTATGCGATCCCTACTGCGGTGACGCGCACCGGCGTGCGATGAGTAGTGGTGACGTGGTTCATTACAAGTGTCATGCAGGCCTGCAATGCTTTACGATGCCCGTACAGCTTGCCAACGAGCGAAATCTAGCGGTCATCGGAGGACGCGCCTTTGAAACTGGCGCTGACTATCGGGCCGTGGTTGAACGTCTTCGGACTGGCGATCTTAAGGAACTGCTTTCCGGTGACCCTCTGTCGAACGTCATATTTGCAGAGCCGGCCAAACTGGATCAATTAGCCAACCACCTGCAGAAAGCCGCTCGCGAATTCAAGACCGAAAGCTCTTACTTAGCCGCGAAGGGAGAGGAGCCCGCATCTGCATACGTTGAGACTCGACAAGCGCCGGCACTGTCTGCGGCCCTGAAGGCTTCCGACGACCTGCGAAGCGAGATCGATCAGTTGCGAGGCGAGCTTGAATATCGCACGCATTTTGCGGAATCCCTGCGCCACTTCCTCGAACGTATCAGTTCCACAGATCCACAAACTACTTATACGGCCATTCTGACAAACTCGAAAGACCTGTTACTGGCAGGGCGTGCCTCGTTGCTGGTAGTCGACGAGAGAGCAAATGAGCTGGTACTCAAAGCCGGCGTAGGGCTGACGGCCCGAATCTCCGACGTGGACCGCATAAGGCAGGGAGAGGGAGTTGCAGGCGGAGTACTTGAAACGGGCATTGCCCTGGTAGTGGAGAACATCGAAAACGCAGGAATGAAACCTGCGCCCGCAGAACGACAATACAAGACAAAATCTTTTATCAGCTATCCAATCAGAATCGGCGATCGCACGATTGGGATCCTAAACGTAACCGATAAGACGAGCGGGGGGAAATACGATGAAGTCGATCTGAGTTTACTCGAAATTATCGGCCCCCAGGTGGCGCTGGCGCTGGAGCGGGCCGAGTGGCAGGAGCGGGCGAAAGAATTTCAATTGATGTCGATAACGGATCAACTCACCGGTTTGCTGAACCGGCGTTATCTGCAGGAGCGCATGAATGAAGAAGTCAATCGCTCCAGGCGCTACGACTACCCGATGAGTTTCCTGATGATCGATATCGACGATTTCAAGAATTACAACGACCTCAATGGTCACCAGGCCGGCGACCAGGCGCTCCAAATCACAGCTCACTGCCTGAAAGTGGCTCTGCGATCCGCTGACGTAGCTTGTCGATATGGCGGTGAAGAGTTTGGAATTCTGCTGCCGCAAACGCCGCTCAGTGAGGCAAGCATGATCGCCGAGCGAATGAGAATGCGGGTAGCGGAAACGGTCTATCCGCATGGTCACCTGCAGCCCCTTGGCCGGGTGACGATCAGCATTGGCATCGCGAGCTTTTATCAGCTAGTCGATAATCCCGAGCGCATGATCGCCGCGGCCGATCGCGCTCTCTATAACGCCAAGAGAAAAGGCAAAAACAGAATCGAGTCTTACCAGGAGAGCTAGCAACCGAGCGAGAGCGATGAAAGGAAAGGCACACGACAAAATTGCGCGGCGGATCCTTGGCCGTGTCGGCGCAGATGAGTTCGTTGGCAGAGCCGACGAGCTGCAACAGATCGTGTCTCATCCAAGCAATTCAGTTGAGGCGCGTGGTTTGCTGTTGTTGATGGCGCCCTCGGCCGGGGTATCGGAGTTACTGCGTCAGTCTTACGACCAACTGTTCAATCGCCGTGAAGACATTGTGCCGATCTATTTCGCGCCTACCCGCGCGGGTACCACGGCCGTCAGTGCTGCTATTGAATTCCTCAATACATTCCTGCGCCAGTATGTGGCCTTTCGACGCAATGAACCTTCACTGTGCGAAGCTTCGATTACCCTCAACGATCTCGTGCAGCTTGCCGCGCCAGCCGATCTCGAGTGGATTGAACGGTTCGTGGAGGCCTACAACCGCGAACGCTTCGGCAATGATGATCGGGCATTTGTGCGCTTCTGCCTGAGCGCGCCGCAAAGAGTACCTAAACGTAACGGTCTGCCCTACGTGCTTATCGATGGAACGCAATTGGTTGACGGCGTGGAAGGCCAGGGCGACCTGGGTGCGGATATGCTGCGCATCTTGTGTCGTTCCAATCTCCCATTTGCATTCGCCGGTCTGCGCCGCCAGGTTCTCGATGCCGCACATCGCGCCAGTTGCAACTTTGAATCTATCGATACTCTTCGGCTGGGGAAACTGGAGGACGAAGATGCGCGGCGGCTGGTTGAGCATGTGGCTATCCGCCAAAGGGTGGTCATCAACGAAGAAACCAGGGACCTGTTGGTGCAACAGTTCGAGTGTAGTCCATTTTTCATTACCGCTATGATCCAGGCCGCGCACGATCGGAACGCGATTCTGGACACATATCTCGACTGTGAGCAGTTGTATGTCGACGAACTAATGGGCGGTCGCATCCAGCGCCATTTCGCCTCGCTGCTGGAGGAGATCGCGCCCCAAACGGAAACCAGGCGAGCTCTGGTGCGCCTGTTACGTGAAGCGGCAGTTGGTGAAGACAGCAAATCCTCCTTCGAAGCCTGGGGAAGAAAACTGCGTCTCGATTCCGATCAACTGGAAAAGGTCATTCACGGTTTGCACATTCAAGAGTTCATCAACTGGGACGGGGCGACCATTGAGGCAGGTGGTGGTTCAACAACATGGAAAGATTATTTGAAGGTGCGTTTTCGGCTGGACATTCTCAACGAGCCGCGTGCGTTGGTTGTCGCGAATACCATTACGGACGCGCTCAAACGAGCGCCGCACACGATGGCCCGTCACTATCGCCGCGTCACGACGCTCGGTCTGCGAGCACTCTTAGCCAGATTCGATTGCCAGCTGGTACCACAAAGCCTTTTTCGCTTTGACCAATTCAACAATAGGTACCACGGACACTCGACGGAAGAAATTGCCGGCGGTCTGGATCGCGAGACTGATCTGGTCCAACTGCCGCAGCTGGCGCACGTGGCTAGCTGCGTGGCCTTCAGCCCAGAACTGCAGCATGCTTGCGATGAAGAGCGTTGCGTTGTGGCTCACACCTTTGAGGGCGCAACCTACACGGATGCCAACCAGGTTATCTGGCTCGTCGCTGAAGTAGAGTCCAAACTCGAAGCCGATTATGATCTTGCGAAGATGTGGTGCGAGCGGTTGGAAAGGCTGGCGGATAACTCAGGCTTCGCCCGAACGCGGCTTTGGTTGATTTCCAACGAGGGCTTTTCCGAGGAGGCTTTACAAGCAATCAGCGAGCGCGATGGGTACGCCTCGAGCAGAAAGCAAGTCGAACTCCTGACTGCGAGGATAAGCCAGCATCAAGTAACGCCGAAACAGTCGTCAGAGCCGGACGAGTTTGTCATGATCCTCCCAATGGGGGAGGACAACGAGCTCCTGGCTGCCAGCACTGTCGAGCAGATTGCGCGCCGGCTCAAGTTCCGACCAGAAGCCATCAACCAGATCAAACACGCGATAGTTGAGGCTTACATTAACGCGTCAGAACACAGCTTGAGTCCCGATAGAAAAATTTATCAGCGCTTTCGCGTTGAAAGTGATAAATTAGTCATCACTATTTCCAGTCGGGGCGTGGTGCCCTCAAATCAAGCGGCCCAAAGTACAGATCGGGGAACCGAGGTTGACGGCAGCGAGGCCGCCAAAGAGCGGCGGGGTTGGGGACTAAAGCTCATCAGATCGTTAATGGATGAGGTTGAGTTTGAACGGGTTGATGAAGGAACCAGCCTGCGAATGACCAAGTATTTGCGTTAACAGTTCCTCATGATTGCAAACGCGTTGCAAGTCATTTCGATTCAGAGTAAACAACGTTGGCCAGTGTGCACCCGACTGCAATTGTCCTTCGCACCTCTATAGATTGACCGCCACAGGAGGGGGTTACAAATTGGGGGAATCAACCGGTTTTCCTGTACGCTCGCATTGTGTGGGGACGACGGCGGTAATCTATGCGAGTGATTACCTAAACAAACTGACGGGCGAAAGAATTGAGCGTGAGTGCAAGAAGCAGCTTGATTCAGGATGCCAGGCGCTGGTCATTAACTTCAGCGATACCGAACTGGTGAACAGTATCGGAGTATCAATTCTGCTGGGCATCATTGATATTGCGCAGAAGAACGGGGCCCAGCTTATTTTTTCAGACGTAAACATTCAAACTGCTGAGTTGTTTGAGATGCTCGGACTGACTCGCCACGTGCTGCTGGCCAGGGATGAAGATGAAGCTCTCTCAACGCTCAGCGAGTTTAGCCAAGCCAGACTAGCCGGTCACTGAGTCGCCGTTCCATGGAGTCGAAGACCAAAAAGCTAATTCATACCTTTGGCGCGCTCGCCGATCTGGGTCAGGAAATCGCAAAAACAAGTGAGTTCAGCGAGATGGTTCGCACATCTCTGCACCTGTTGCTTGGTACTCTGGCAATCCGGAGAGGGGCAGTGGTCGAGTGTGTATCCGGGCAGGAGTGCACCGAGTGTCTGGCAGTGTGGGGAGTCGGCGACGATTATCAAGTCCGTCTGACGCTAACCTTGCCGGAGCGAGCAGCAATCCTCAACGCGGGTGTATGCGCGCTTGGAATTGCCGATGGAAATCCTGCCTGGACAGCGTTTCTATCACGACATCAAGCCGAGCTTCAGAGACTGGGCATTGACTTGGTGGTTCCCATGGTGACCAGGGGTGAAATAACCGGACTGGTCCTATTGGGCGGAAAGGCCAGTGGTCAGGCTTTTCAACCAGACGATTTCGAGGTTATTTGCGCGATGGTGCGCCACGTGGGCGTCGGCATTCACACACACCGTCTGCTGGAACAGATTGAACATCGCGCGGAAGAAAACAAGCATCTCTACGAAAACTTGCGGACCATCTACCGAGACACTGTTCGCGCTTTCGCCGCGGCCATTGATATCAAGGACAAATACACCCAGGGCCACTCGGAACGAGTCGGTAAATACAGCGAGATCATTGCGCGCGAATTAGGCTGGCCCGAGGAAGCAGTCGAAGGGATCGCGATTGCCGGTTATCTTCACGACATTGGCAAATTGATTGTTGAGCGCGACATTATTAACGCGCCCTATAAGATCGACGCTAAGGCATCCATCGAACTAAACCGTCACCCGGCGGCAGGTTTTGAAATCCTTTCACCTATTCATCATCCGTATGCAGATATTCCGTTGACGGCGAAGTATCACCATGAGCGAATAGACGGTCGCGGTTATCCCGACGGACTCTCTGGAGACCAGATACCTTTCGGCGCCAGGATCGTGGCGCTGGCAGACTCGTTTGATGCTATGACCACGGACCGGCCATACAAAACGCGACGCTCGTTTGAGGATGTGATCGAAGACTTCCGACGCAACACCGGGAAGCAGTTCGATGGCCTGGTCGTGCTGGCCTTCTGTCGATCGTTGTTAAAGGAGATCAGTGGTCAGACGGCCGAGCGCCGCATCATGAAGATGCTTGGCAAAAACTACCTCAATTCAGATCGCGCAATTCCGCTGCTTACAGAATTGATCGCCGAGCTTGATCCCAACGAGCAATCAGCCGCCGCCGGCAGCGCCTGAGCGTATCCCTTGCCTACTCAGAGCAAAGAACAAAAAACTTAAATAAGGGACTAACGGAGCACTTCCCTGGGAAGGGAGCAGTGAGGGTGACTTGGGATTCCCAAATCAGCCTAATGAGTTTCCCACTACCCAGGTGAGTCGCTCTGGCGAGCCTAAGATCGGCCTCTACACTTGGTCGGACTGCAAGGAGCTTCGCAGCCTGATGGGAAAGACAATGAGCTCTTCCGGATGGCCGACAATTCGCTGGGCAGACCACTCGGGTTGCCATGCCGGAGTTCAGTGGGATGTCTCGATTGCGTAGTGGTCAATCTACTCTTGATGCATGGGTGGGGCCGTTCCGTCGGACCACTTTGCAACTTCGACTGCGAACACAAGAATCGGCGGCAGCCCTTTCGCCTGGGACGGTTCCTTCGACGATAAGAACCAGTAAGGACCGGCAAAAACTGGCGAGCCCGTTGCGCCAGCCCCCCAATCCTTACTGTCCTTGAGCGCGGTAAAGAACATCACATGTGGTCCGTTGTGATCGCCTGCGTCGAATAGATATGCCGACTTCGACATCATGAACGCCATACCGCCGTCTTCGAGATCTGGCAGTTGTTTATTGGCGAATGCCGCCTTAAGGGCCGACACGATCTCCGCCTTAAAGTGGCCGGCCATCACCATCCTCGTCCGCAGCTCAGCGATCGGCACTATCGATCGCGCAGCCCGGGCGTTCAGGCATTCGGCGCCTCTCACTTTCGGGTTCCAGTACTCAGGCGAGTCAAACGCCGCCATCCAGCTTCTTTCCACCATACAGACAAACCCGTTCTTTCCTCGGACAGCTGTTTCATAGCCTTGCCGTCCCAGGACCAGGATCGTCGCGTCGCCGGATATGGAATCGGGAGCGGCGCTCCGCGCCAGCAAAATCTCAGCATTCTTTTCCATTAGGTATTGTTCGACAGGCGCCATTGTCGAATATTTATCCGACTGTGCCGCCGCCTTCGGCGCAAGGAAACCGATGCCGATTACCAGCACCAAGGCCATGACAGTGATCACTCTTTCCTTCGTGCTTTTCCTCGTGGGCCTAATCGCGAGGTATCCTTTCGCCGCCGCTGCTCGCTCTCCTTTATTATTTCGGTCAAATCCGCAACCGGGCGTATCTCAATCGGTCCAAGTCCGTACTTAAAGCCTGGAAGCTGTGAGACAAGCTGAATGGCGTGATTGAGGTCTCGCGCCTCAAGGATTTGAAGGCCGCCGAGCTGTTCCTTGGTTTCCGCATAGGGGCCGTCGGTGGTCGCGACTTTGCCGTTTTTCCAGTACAGGGTCAACGCGGTCTCCGGAGGCTGAAGAGGTACTTCGGCAACAAGATGCCCGTTGGCGCGCAGATGGTCATTGTGCTCAAAGCATTCGTCGAGCACTGCGTTTCGCTCGTCCTCGGTCATCCCTTCGAATTTCCCTGCCTCGAGGTATCCCAAACAGATGTATTTCATTGTTCTTCTAATCCCTGGTGGTCGCCAGCAGCACAGCTGTCGCAGATTTTTGTGTCACTGTTTCAAGTAACGAA
>JAMQPH010000107.1 GCA_023717605.1 Pyrinomonadaceae bacterium | reverse complement strand
CCGTCGACATGACCGTGAGTCCACTGGCCAGAACACTTGCCGCAGCGGTCAGGCCGAGCGCCAGACGCCGTCCTGTTCGGTGCACCATCTCCTCCAGCGAATTGGCCCGGAAGTTCACCACGAGCTTTTCACCAGGGCGGGCCCCGATGAGGTGTTCGACCGCCTCGAACACGCGCAGGGCCCGTACTTTCAACTTTTGCGATTGATACACCAGTGTCTTCGTGTTTAGCATGGTACCCATGCGCTTGACCACCCAGCGCATTAAGAACTTGCCGGCTACGTCGTAAGGATCGAGTTCTGGATCAAGATCGGCGGTCGCCAGTTGTACCTGCGCGAGTGCCTTGATGGCGAGCGTGAGCGAGGCCGGTAGCGGCACCCCATGCCGTAACGCAGCCGCGCTCATTTCTTGCAGAATGGGCCCAATCTGCATCTCGGCAAGCGCGGCAGTGCGATGTTTCGCCATTATTTCCCCGATCTCGCTTTGGAATCGGGGCACATCGAGATCGCTGCGATCGATGGCGCCAGTCATCATCAGTGTGACATCAGTGACAAACGCGGCATCGTCCTGCCACAGCGCCATCAACAATAACAACAAATGCTCACGGAAGTCGGCTCCGACCATGCCGACCATCCCGAAATCGAGGAAGTAGATGCGGTTCTTCCACCACATCAGGTTGCCTGGGTGGGGATCGGCATGGAAGAAGCCATCGACGATGATCTGTTTGTAGTAGCTCTCCAGCAGTTGACGGGCGGCCTGGATGCGCTCTGGACCTGCCGGTGCCTGCTTGATCGGTATGCCCTGGATCTCTTCCATCACCAATAATCGGGACGTGGACAGATCCTGGTACACGCTGGGTACGGCAAGGCGATCATAGCCTGCGAGCACCGCCTGCATCCGCCCGATGTTGTCGGCCTCCTGACGGAAGTCGAGTTCACGGTGGAGCGAGGTGGAAAGGTGCTTGAACACGGCCTCCATATCAATCACCCGATTGAGCGCGGGACGCTTTCCGACTTTCTCGGCAAACACCTCGAGCAGGGCGAGATCCTGTTCGATTTCAGCTCGAGCGGTGGGTCGCTGAACCTTGACGACGACCCGATCCCCGCTTTCGAGTGTCGCACGGTGGACCTGAGCGATTGTGCCAGCAGCGAGGGGATTCGGTTCGATCGACTTGAAAACATCCTCCCACGGTACTCCCAATTCCTGTTCTGAAACCCGGACGACGTCGCTCTCAGTCATGGGCGGCACGTGGTCTTGCAAGAGGGCAAGTTCCTCAATGTACTCGACCGGAAGGAGATCCGGGCGGGTTGACAACACTTGCCCGAGTTTCGAGAATGTCGGACCCAGCTCTTCCAGGGCCATGCGTAAGCGCTTGGCCTGCTGACGGCGGATGGTCTTATCCGATTCGTCGGAGTGGCCGAACAGCTCTGTGAGGCCATGTTTCGCCATCACGGTAGCGATTTGCGTAGCACGCGCGACCAGCTGAGGCTCAAAAGGCGGAATGTCACCCTTGGGTCGGTGAACTGGTATCGAGTCCGAAAGCTGCTCACCGGTAGGTGCCAAGGTGTTCACGATAATCACGGTGCAGCGGGCATTGTGACTGATGCGGTTCGGTACGTTGCCGAGCAAAAATTCCTTTCGACCCGCCATCCCAAAATTGCCGACCACCAGGACATCGACCACCTCCTGCTCAACGGCGCGGACGATCGCCAATGCCGGATCGGCATCAATGACGACCAGGGCATGACCG
>JAMQPH010000257.1 GCA_023717605.1 Pyrinomonadaceae bacterium | reverse complement strand
GGCGCTGCTGGACGCAAACTCGGCCTCTGACGGCGATATCTTCCCGGCGATGTTCCGTGAAGCAGGGCTCGGCCCGTTGATCGGAAAACGATCCTGGGGCGGTGTGGTCGGCATCAGCAATCGAGGACAGTTGATCGATGGCGGTGGAATTTCGGTTCCTGAGTCCGGCTTTGCCAACACGAAAGGCGCATGGGTGATCGAAGGCTACGGCGTTGATCCTGATATCGAAGTGGACAACGATCCGAAATCAGTGTTGGATGGAAAAGACCCGCAGCTAGAGCGTGGCATTGCGGAGATAATGACGCGACTGAAACAACCAACGCGTTTGCCAGCCAAGCCTGCCGGTCCGGTGAAGACGATTAAGTAGTTAGACCAGACCATCAAAAAGTTCGTCAACCGAAACCTGCCATCCCGCCAACACTCGTGACTCTGCCAAATCGCCTTTGGAATAGAGCCACGTTTCCCAGGCAGGCCTGCCCTTGAGTTCAGTTGCATAACGTACTTCGACTGTCATCGTAGAGTGATCCACCAGCCATAATTCGCGCACACCGAGTGCAAGATACGTATGCGCTTTTGTGGTGCGATCGTAGACAGCGTTGCTGACGGAGAGGTATTCAAAGACGATGTCCGCGGAGGTACGCTTGCGCCCCATGCGTGCAAGCAATTCCTGCGAGACGTACATCATGTCAGGCTCGAGGTAAATGCCTGCGAAAAGGTCCGTATAGATTGGCTCGCGCGGATGATGAACCTCACCAAGATTTTGGTGGCCGAGCAAATACTGCACCAGTGATCTGTTCAATCGCGAGTCGATTGAACCGTGAGGCGGGTCAGGTGGTGGAACCATGAAAAGAAAACCTCCGATCAATTCGTAGTGAGAACGATCGCCGGGGTCCGGCAGTGCATAAAACTCTTCGAGTGTGTAACTGTGCAAGAGCGGTGAGAAGCTGACCTGTGGGGCCTTTTCGAGAGCCTGCATAATTCAAACCTCCAATTCTGGAGCTTATCGTACCACTTGAACCTTAAGGCTCAAACGGGTGTACAGAACCGAGAGCGGTAGCGACCGGATCCCACACTCAACCTTGCAGCGCATGTTGAGCTTATGATCCGGTCGCTACCGCTCTCGGTTCTGTATTGAGCAGGATTTTAGCCGGATCCCACACTCAACCTTCACTCTCGAACGATCAACTTTTCTGTCGGCAGCATCGGCGGCGACCCCTTGTGCTGCCAGCAACGCACAGCGCTATGAACGCGACGCGCGCACGGAGTCCCTTTTTTTGTGCGCGCACCGCAGACGTAAACCAGCTCCTCAGCCGTCGGGGCTTGAGAATCTTGCGGCAGACGCGAGTTCGTGGATTCACCGTTGGTGTCAGGATTTTCATTGGTCGCGTCGTTACTCTCCAGTTTGTAAAGAGGCGAATTCGCGCTGCGCTCGATGATCAGGGGAGGCGGTGCAGGACGCCCCGTGCGCCCGGTGATCATACCGATGCTCAATAGCGCAATTGTCGCGGTCACGGGAATCGTTAGGCGCTGTTTGAGCAAGCGCTTTGAGCAATCGTCGCAGAATCTGCGACTGGTCCACGCATGCCAGTGCAGGCGGAGTATCTTTGCGCCGCATTCAGCACAAAAATTTGGTCGATACATTATTGAACCTCCGGCAAAGAAGGGTTGTGAGGTCTCTGCCAAAGCATGAGACGGTTGGCCAACAGCAACACCAATTCAGAATTCGAAAACCTTAAGACTCTCATTTTTGTGAGGCACCAATGGTGTTGGGCGCGAAACCATTATAAGCGCCCCGCCATCCGAAAAGCTGGATCTTTTTGTGAGTACTCTTGTGTGGTAATGAAAACGGCTCAAGCCTCGCTAATTTGCAGGTTAGGAAGGCGGACCCTGTCCCCGCTCTTACGCTGAGTGGAATTCAAGGTTGGGGCGGGGACAGGGTCCGCCTTCCTAACCTGCAAATTGTCGTAAGTACTTTTTCGGTTTTCCACAGTCTCTAACGCAGCATTTGTTGGTCTTCCTTCGAGAGTTACAACCACTAGCGCCGACAAAATCACCCAAAAGTAACCCGCAAGCAACTAGACCCCGCTTTTCGGCGTCCGAAGTTAGCGCGTATGCCGGCACTGTGCCCGATTGCAAATAATCCAATTTGGCAGGCATACTCGCCAAACAAAACCGAGGGAATACACGTTAAATGACCCAGCTCCGAATTCCAGCGACCAAATCTTTCAAACCAACTCTATTCATCCTAACGTTGGCGCTGATCTTTCTACCAACAAGCGTTTCTCGTGCTCAGGAAACTGACGACGTCGTTCGAACGAGTATCTCCCTGGTGCAACTGAATGTCGGCGTAGTCGATAAGGACGGGCGGGCTATCACTTCGCTAACGCGAAACGACTTCACGGTCTTTGAAGACGGAGTTCGGCAATCGATCTCGCAATTCGAACCCACGAACGCTCCTTTCAGTCTGGTGTTGCTGCTTGATGTTTCCGGCTCCACAATAAACTTTCGCCCGCAGCTAAAGTTGGCCACCCAACGCTTCCTTGATGCACTCGCTCCGGAAGATCGCGTGGCCGTCATCCAATTCAATGCCAAGACCAAAAAGCTCATAGACTTTTCGATCAATCGCAACAGAATTGCTTATGCGATCGAGCTTGCCGAAGGCGCTGGAGAGACTCATTTCTATGACGCGCTGAAATATGCACTGAAAGAACTTGAGAAGGAAGGTAAGCGACGCAAAGCGATCGTCGTGCTGACCGACGGTCTCGATACGGAGATGCGCAATCTGGATCGCGGAATAGTAGCGAGAGCACAAACAGATGAGGAAGCACTCGCAGCAATCAAGCCTGAAGCTAGTGGTCCACTGACTACAATTCTAAACGCAGCAGACCGGCAGGGAGTGACAATCTATCCCCTCGCTCTGCCGTCCGGCGATCCGAAGCGATTGCCTCTGCCCGGTCCTGACATCACCGGCATCTACGCGGCAGCTCGGATCAGATTGCAGAGTCTCGCGATGCGCACCGGCGGCCGGCTTACCGAGATCAATCGTCTGGATCAGATGGCCAAACTCTATGCCGAGGTGGCGGCGGACTTGCGCACGCTCTACACAGTCGCTTACCAGGCCCCCGCCGATCGCCCGCGCGATGGAAAGTGGCATGAGATACGAGTTGAAGTCGTCCACCCCGCGCTCATTGCACGCACTCGCCCGGGCTACTACGCGCGCTAAATCTCGCTCGCGCGT
>JAMQPH010000222.1 GCA_023717605.1 Pyrinomonadaceae bacterium | reverse complement strand
GGTGGACCAAACACTTTTGTTGTCTGCAGGTGACGGCATCGTAGCCCCCGTAGAAATCGGAAATCAGCACGCCCTTATAGTCAGACAAAAACTCATGAACAATAGTCGCCTCTCGCGTCTCAGTCATTCTGAAGACGACGTGCTTGCCGTTGGTGAACACCCAGACATAATGATTAGTCCCCTGGATGTTGATGAGCGTCTCGTCAGCGTGGACAAAAGGACTCTCCAGGATGCGCTGCATCGACAATTTCTCTGTCGCAGTATAGTACTTGGCAAAGTATCTGATGAAGTTGATCAATGTGCCCTCACTCGCCCGCTCATTAAAGAGGTTCTCCATCTCTTGAGTGATGATGCGATACGGAAGGCGAAGGACTATTCTTTGATAGATCACCCAAGCCTGAAAGGCATGCCCAAAGAGTTGATTCCCGAGTTCTTCAATCTTCGGCGGAGGATAATGCTTTCGGCACTTCTGACAGTAACCCTGCGCGCCGAAATATTTGCTTACAGTCTTTCTACATCCGCTTTTGGTGAAGCGCAGGGTGATAATGAATTTCTCGGCCATCTCCTCCGATTTCTCAAGCGATTCGCCCTTATGCTTAGGACAGGTTCTTTTCGGCTCCACCTTAATGACCATACCAGCCTTTGAAGGAATTATTCTTTGATATGCTTGATGGCCTTTGACTCCACCTCGTTTTTTCCCTTCAGTTCCTGCGGGGCTTTGTTGTTGTCGGATGCTGACTCGCTGCTTATCGTAATCAGCATGGGCATATCTGAGAATACTTTGAAATTCTTCGTGGATCTGATGGCCGAGTTCCGTGGCGTGCTGTTTGGGTCGGTCGGCGAAATCAATATCCCTGTGCGCATCAGCACTCGCGATGATCTTTGCGAGTTCCTCCAGCAAGAACCATAACGCCTCGCAGTCCTCTCGATTGTAAGTGACCAACATCTCCTGGTGCTGGCTCTCCCCCGTCTCCTCCCAGCGGTGTCGCCACACCAGACTTTGGGGTCCAGACGCATCAGGGGCGGTCCAAGAAGCACATACGAGTTTCCCCAACATCTTCAGGTTATTTGACCTGGTTGGGAAATAGACCTTGCCATAGACACAGGCATTCAGGTTGACCAAACGATTTTTGACCGTCTCACAATCGGTCTGATACTTGCACGCCAGTCCATCAATCGCGCGTGGTTCATAACTCCCGTAGTGATAGATCGGCCCTTCAGGATATTCATTGATCTTCCTGATTAGTGATGAACCTCAAGTGGCTCACGTGGTAAGCCAGCACGGGGCAGATACTGAGCCTCGTCCAAGATGTGACGAGGAGAGCCGCGATGGCGATCAACCAAGTTCAGTTCCAGAAAGGGATGTCCCTGGCGGAGTTTCTGCACCACTACGGCACCGAAGAGCGATGCGAGCAAGCGCTGTATCAGGCACGCTGGCCGGAAGGGTTCCGCTGCCCGAAGTGTTGCAGCGAAGGCCACTGCGTGTTCTACCGGGAGGGGCGCAAATACTGGCAATGCTACCGCTGTGGACGCGCGACCACACTGGTTTCCGGAACCATCTTTCAGGCGACCAAGCTGTCGTTGGCGAAGTGGTTCCTGGCCATGTATCTGCTCACCAGCACCAAGACCAACCTGTCGGCCCTGGAATTGAAGCGCCATCTCGGGGTGTGCTATCGCACCGCCTGGGCGATGAAGCACAAGCTGATGCAGACGATGGCCGAGCGTGAGGCCACTCGAGAGCTGTGCGGCCGGGTGGAGGTCGACGACGCCTACTTGGGCGGGGAGCGCTCCGGGGGCAAGGTCGGTAGAGGCTCGGAGAACAAGGTGCCGTTCATTGCGGCGGTGCAGACCAGTGCCACCGGACACCCCTTGTGGGCGGTGCTCACCCCGGTGAAGAGCTTCAGCTCGCAAGAGGTTGCCACTTGGGCCAGGCAGTCCTTGGCCGCCTCGGCCACCGTAGTGTCCGATGGACTGGCCTGTTTCAAGGCGGTCGAAGAGGCCGGATGCATTCATCAGCCCGAGGTGGTGGGAACCCAGCGCAAGAGCACGGATATGCCGTGCTTCAATTGGGTGAATACGCTCCTGGGAAACCTCAAGACCTCCATCACCGGGGTTTACCATGCGTTTGACTTCGCCAAGTACGCGCGCCGCTATCTGGCCGAAGCGCAGTATCGGTTCAACCGCCGCTTCAAGCTCGACCAGATGCTGCCCAGACTGCTGCGCGCCTGCGCACTGACCTGCCCTTGGCCCGAGCCAGCGCTTCGGTTAGTTGAGGTTCATCACTAATCAGGAGGACTTATGTCATTCAAGGGAACGATTGTTGCTTTGACATGCGCTGCGCTGATCGCCGCGCGCGCGTCGGCTCTTGCCGACACCGCCGAGCAGGCGCAGGCCGAGGTCAAGCGCGCGGAACAAGCCGTGCTCGAGGCTACGGAGAAGCGTGCGCTGTGGACTACGGCGCGCGACGCGCTGGACGAAGCGCGTGCCGCATTGCGCAGGGGTGATTACAGCGAAGCGGTGCATG
>JAMQPH010000832.1 GCA_023717605.1 Pyrinomonadaceae bacterium | reverse complement strand
ACACTCGCGGCACAACCGAATACATTGTGCCATGAGTTTCTGATCACCATGATGCTCCATGCCGATCATGTCGTCGCTGCAGGTCTCGCAAGTCTGGGCACAGGCGAAACAGGCGGCAATACATTCCCGATAATGCTTTATCTGGGTCAGGCGATCTTGAGACATACGTACCTCCGTTTCTGGTGTTGAACTCCGATGTGTGCTACCCATTGTCTTGGCGAACTCGATACCACGCGAAGTGCACGGTACCCTTGTAACGCTTCCACAAACCCATCTTGGCCGGGTACCAATTGCGGCGAGCCTCTTCTTCTACCTCATCCCATTCCATTCTCTTCCCTGTAAGAAAAAATGGTCGGCAGTTCCTGTCGCGGCTTGCATTGTGACATCATCATAAGTGTGTACGTCCCTCCTGCCTGTTCAATATTGCTCACTGTAGGAATTGATTATGTGGTTATCCTCATGACGCGCACCCCAGCCGACTGTCGCGAAATGGTCACAGACTGACACCTTTTCATTTTGCGGGAGACAGAATCAAACAGTCCGTAACAAGATGACAGGTTCAGGAAACAATTCCAGAGGATGGTTGTGCTCGCACGGATTGCACGAGTACACCAATACTGCCCAGCTCCAGGTAGAACGTGGTAAGCTGCGATGGCTGTCTGGAGGAGAGGGGAACCGCATGGAACAGCGAAAGTATACGAGATTTCCCATCAACTGTACGGTCACTTTTACAAGCGATGCGGAGAAGGGGGAAGGACGTGTCCTGAATCTCTCCCTGGGCGGCGGCGCCATCGAGAGTGAGGTGGCAGTCTCTCGTGGCGAGTACCTGAAGCTCCAAATCAAACTGCCTGATCAAGCGACGCTACTTGAGATCGACCTGGCACCAGTCCGATGAGTAGATGGGAAGGCCTTCGGAATCGAGTTTATCAGCATGCAGCCTTCAGCAAAAGACACGTTGAATCGATGTGTTGCCGAGCTAGACGAACTGCTCCAAAAGCACGCCTCTCAGAACCAATAATCCATACGCTCTTATTCAAACCGCCCCAACCTCGATTCCCCAAAGTAGATTGAAACGCCACGCCTCAGCACTCAGGCCCTCAACATAGAGGATTTCGTTCTCTTGAATCGACTGGAATTCTTCAAAACCGATCAATAATGACCAGGCTGCGATCGGTCTCAGCAGGCATAATGTTGCTCTCAGCTGAAGATTTTGCACAGCATCACCTGAGATAACAATTCTTCATACTTTTAACAGGGAGGTTCTCATGAGAACATTCACGATTGTCGCAATGGCGTTTCTGTTCGTGTTCGTTGGAGTACAGCGGTTTGCTCAAGCCGATGAGGTGAAAGCCAATATTGAGGACAAGAAGGGAAAAGCGAACGCGAATGCTGAGAAAGCCAAGGGGGAAGCGAAGGCCTTAACCGAAGAGGCGAAAGGGAATAACGTGAGCGCCACGATGGAACGGGCGAAGGGGCAAACAAAAGCAGCCGGAGCGCGAATCGAGGGCGAGGCGAAAGAACTCAAAGCCAAGACAGAGTAAATCAGTTGAGAGTCTGTCTGCGAACTACCCTATGGAGAGGTGCCTCTCCATAGGGTGTTTCTTTGTGGGCAACAGGAGTCGGCAGTCATTTTCCACTGTCACATGAAGCCGCGCAGAAATGATACCCGCTCCGACAGGCTACCCGCGCACGGACGGAGGTCTTCAATGGAACACTTCTTTAAACAGCTCCAGCATCGCCGCCCAAGACTTTTTGTCGGCCTCCGCATTGTACTCGAGGGCATCCATCCCCGCCTTGCCGGCATCCGGATTGGTGAATCCGTGTTTGACACCCGGATAGGTGATCACCTGGAACTTCGCCCCCGCCGCCTTCATCTCCTGAGTAAAGGCTTCCACTTGCTCCTTCGGAACAAACGGATCGGCTGCGCCTGTGAGCACGAGAACCCGAGCCCGGACCCTGCCCGGTTCCGCAGGACTCTGCGTCGCGAGCGCGCCGTGGAAGGTGACCACCGCATCCAAATCGGCTCCGGAACGCGCCTCTCCAAGGACTACAGACCCGCCGAAACAGTATCCGATGGCGGCGATGTGGTCCGCCGAGACGTGGGGATCCTGCTTGAGCTGCTCTAGCGCCGCGTGAAATCTCGCCGGGATCACCGCCGGATCCTTTTTGACCTCG
>JAMQPH010000198.1 GCA_023717605.1 Pyrinomonadaceae bacterium | reverse complement strand
TTCAGGATTGTCACGGAAGCAGACATTGAAGGTGTGAAAATCTCTGCCTGCCGCACCCATGATGAGGACTCGCTCCCGGTTGGATACGTGTCTGCTATCCCTTTGAAATTCTTTAGAGACGTCTGCCATCATCGGTCTCCTTCCGGTGCCTATGTTTCAAGATTTAACCGCATAGAACACATAGATCACAGAAATATTGATTGGCGACTGCGGCTCAATCCATAAAAGCTTTGTGTCCTTTGCATTGCGGTTGCCTCTCTCGCAATCAGCAAGATATGTGCCCCCGTTGCCGTGGATCAGATTCCCAATCGCGCGAGCTTGAATAAAAATTTGCTACCTGGATTCTTCGCAGTTTTGCGATTCATTGCGCTGCAGATTCTCATCAACGGGAATTGCCCCTATCAAATTTATCGCAGTGGCCAAAAAAAGAATCTTTTTGCGCATTTGCCGTGGCATAGAGTGTGCGTTATCTTTCTCGTCAGTTCGTTTGGAGTTGTCGCATGACACAAGATGCAGTTCATTCCCAGGTCTCCCACCCAGCCGATTATAGGTCTATTGCTTATTTCTCAATGGAAATAGGTATAGAGGACGGGATGCCCAGCTACAGCGGCGGTTTAGGTGTGCTCGCCGGCGACACTATTCGCGCTGCCGCGGATCTTCAAGTGCCGATGGTAGGGATGACGCTGCTTCATCGCAAAGGTTACTTTTACCAGCGCCTGGATTCCATCGGCAGGCAGACGGAAGAACCGGTTGATTGGGTAGTGGAAGATTTCCTAACTGAAATGGCACAGCGAACCGCCGTCGCCATCGAGGGTCGTACCGTTCAGTTGCGCTCGTGGAAATATGACGTGTCGGGCAATGGAGATTTCAGAGTGCCAGTCTATTTTTTGGATACCGACCTGCCGGAAAATTCCGAATGGGACCGAACTTTGACCCACTATCTTTACGGGGGCGATCAGCACTACCGGCTTTGCCAAGAAATGATTCTCGGTATCGGCGGGGTGAAGATGCTCCGCGCCTTGGGCTACGACCAAATCCGGCGGTTCCATATGAACGAAGGGCACTCCAGTCTCCTTGCGATCGAGTTGTTGGATGAGGAGGCTCAACAGAATGGCAGGAAATCCATCGTCCAGGCCGACATAGAGGCAGTGCGGAAGAAGTGCGTCTTTACAACCCATACACCGGTGCCTGCGGGTCAAGATAAGTTTCCCTTAGATCTTGTGAATCGTGTTCTCAGTCGCCGTGAGGTTGACGAGATGCGCGACGTCTTTTGCTGCGATGATCTGTTGAATATGACGTATCTGGCTCTGAATCTCAGCCATTATGTCAACGGCGTAGCTAAGAAGCACGGTGAGATATCGAGGCTCATGTTTGCCGGTTACACTGTGGATGCGATCACGAATGGTGTTCATGCTGAGACATGGGCCACAGAGTCCTTTTCGCAACTTTATGATCATTACATACCGGGCTGGAGACAGGACAATTTCAGCCTTCGTTACGCATTTGGTATTCCGAAAGAGGAAATTTGGCAGTCGCATGCGAAGGCAAAGAAAAAGTTGGTTCAATTCGTTAACCAGGAGACCAATGCTGGCTTGGACGTCGATCTTTTAACCCTGGGCTTTGCGCGCCGCGCTGCGGCCTACAAGAGGCTGGACCTGCTCTTCACAGACGTAGAGCGGCTAAAGCAGATTTCTGCCAAAGTCGGCCCTTTGCAGGTCGTATATGCCGGGAAGGCGCATCCGCAAGATTCGGCGGGTAAGGAACAGATCCAACGGATATTTCGCGCCAAGGAATCGCTTCGACAGAACATCAAAATCGCCTATCTTGAAAATTACCGCATGGAGCTTGGAAAGATGATGACCTCCGGTGTCGATGTTTGGCTCAATACCCCTCAACCGCCGATGGAAGCATCGGGAACGAGCGGCATGAAAGCAGCCGTTAACGGTGTGCCGAGTTTCAGCGTGCTTGACGGTTGGTGGATCGAGGGTTGTGTGGAAGGGGTGACGGGGTGGTCGATTGGGCCGCCAGA
>JAMQPH010000196.1 GCA_023717605.1 Pyrinomonadaceae bacterium | reverse complement strand
AGAGATCATGAATCTGGAAGAGCTCTCCCGGGAGTTCTCTTTGGAGAGTATCGGCCGCGCGAATGCGATGTTCAATTTTCAGGAGAACGATCTGCGTCATTGGACTGACGACAAAGCACTGTGGATGAATGCGGAATACATCCGCACAATGTCGCTGGAAGACCTGCTGTCCATGGTGAAAGCTGAGCTCCGCGCAAGTAAACTCTGGCGTGAGGAGTACGAAGACGACGATCGCGAGTGGTTCGCAAAAACGGTGGACTTGATACGTCACCGCTTTCACACGCTCAAGGACTTTTCGTCTCAGGGTCGTGCTTATTTTTCGGACGACTTTGATTTCGAAGATGCGGCCGTAAACAAAAACTTGAAGAAGGAACCGCGCCTCAAAGAACTCCTGCCGGCCTTAGCTAATCGACTGGAAGAGATAGATCCTTTCACCCACGACACCTCGGAAGCGGCCCTGCGCCAGTTTGCTGAAGAACAAGGCGTCAAAGCGGGCCTGCTGATCAATGGCTCGCGGACAATGTTAACGGGGCAGGCAGTGGGACCTTCGATGTTCGAGATCTTCGCTATTCTTGGGAAAGACCGCTCGGTGACGAGACTGCGGAGCGGGGTACCGTGGTTTGACGTTATGAACGCGCTGGGGGATGTTTGAGATTGAGAGTTGAGATTTAAGCTCGTGCTTCGGAAACTGGATCATCCGTCAGGATGAACTCTGAACTGGCTGGAGGAAAGATGATGCCTAGACAACTTGTTCTAATTAGTTTGTTTGCTTTGATGACTGCAACTGCTGCAGGTCAAAATACAAACTCGTCAACTACTTCGCCGACCCGCGGCGCCGGGACAAATACAAACAGATCCGCAAGTCCGCCAAAGCCGACTGACACTCAAAAGCCCGCTGTGACTCCTAAGGCTGTGAAGCCCATCCCACCAAAACCCAAAGTTGTTACTACCCCGGCACCCGGACCTGATACCGTGCCGGCAGCCTTCGATCGACTACTCAATGGAATCCGCAAGGCCGACGTCAAAGCGGTGACCGGCGTCTATTTGAATTCGCCCAGCCTTGTCCTTTTCAACAACAATGGAACCGTGACCAGGGGCTGGGAACAGATGCGCAAGAATCGCCAGAGCTCCTATCCAGATCTCAAGGATGTGAAACTGGACGTTCGTGATCTGGCTGTGACGATGCTTGGCCGCGACGGCGCCGTCGTCACTTGTCTCTGGACCCAGTCACAAACGTACAAAGACGTTCCGGAAACCGCGACCGGAAGAATGACCCTGGTGTTCAAGCGCGTGGGTAAAGACTGGAAGGCTGTCCACTTGCACACGTCGCCCGATAAGCCGGATCCTTCAAGAGTGATGCCATCCGAGGAAACTCCCGCGACGGCGACTCCTGCGACGGCGACCCCTTCGCCTACGCCGAAGCCATAGTTTCCGCTTCCGTCGCAACGCCAAATGGGAGAAGCCGCCCACGAACGAATCGCGGGCGGCTTCCGGTGTACTGTTCGGATTGGCCTGTGGACTAACTGTGTGCTGACTCCGGAAAGGAGGAGCACCAAGCAGTGAGACGACTGAACCGTAATCCTAACAATCTATGATTAAAGTTCAGAGGTCAGGCCGCAGCCACCTCACTGTGATTAGAACTCATAAATTATTTGATCACCTCCTTTCCAGTGTTGGGAGGATAATAAAATAGGTTAGGGCAGGCGTCAATTACTTTTTAGAGTCGTTCAAAAACTGCTAAGACCGGCTAAATGCCAGACGCCCCCTGGTGAAAACCTTCCATGCATGCTCAATCCCGAAGAAGTAAGCCAGCTCGCGATAGTCGTCGCAATCATGAATCACGAAATCGGCTAACTTTCGCGGTTCCAGCGATCCTAGCTCCTCTCCCCGCGCCAAACTGCACGCCGCATTAATCGTCGCTGCCGTGATTGATTCCGCGGGCGTCATCTTCATATGAGTTGAAGCTAACGAAAGCACCATCGGCATTGATGGTGTGGGGGAAGAGCCCGGATTGAAGTCAGTTGCCAACACAACGGCCAGTCCTGCCTCAATCATTTTACGAGCCGGCGGGTAACGATTCGAACCGAGGGCGTAGACTGAGCCCGGCAAAAGCACTGGCTGAACTCCGGCAGACTTGAGTGCTGCAATACCGGCAGTATCGGCATGTTCGAGATGATCGGCGGTAACGGTATTGAGATCGGCCGCCAGCTGCGCTCCCCCGGAAAGCGATAGCTGATCCGCGTGAATACGAAGTTCCAGGCCATGGCTGCGGGCTGCGGAGAGTATTGCTCGCGACTCGCCGGTCGAGAAGACTTTTGCTTCACAGAAGACGTCGCAGTACTCAGCGAGTTTATCCTGCGCAACGCGCGGCAACATTTCGTTGACCAGCAGCGAGACATAGTCATCACGTCGATTCGAATACTCGGCTGGAATATCGTGAGCACCAAGGAAGGTTGGCACGTAACGCAGCGGGGTTTCCTGCCCTAACCGTTTGATTGCTCGCAGCAACTTTATCTCATCGACGACAGACAGACCGTAGCCTGACTTGGCTTCGACAGTGGTGGTTCCCGATCGCAGGAACCACTGCGCGTATCGCTTCCCCGCTTGTACTAATTCATCCAGGGTGGCCGCCTGAGTGGATCGTACAGTCGACTTGATGCCGCCCCCGCGGTCGGCTATCTCTTGATAAGACGCGCCCTCAGCACGTTCCTCGAATTCATTGGCCCGAGTGCCTGCAAAGACCGGATGGGTGTGGGCGTCGACAAAGCCCGGCAAGACAATACGCCCCCCAGCATCAACCACCGTGCACTTGGCGCCGATAAAGGGTTCAATCTGCCTTCGCGTTCCGACCTTCTCAATCCGCTCATTGAGTATCAGCATCGCTCCGTCAGCGATGATCGAAAGCTCGCGCATCTCCGCGCCAACGCGCGGACGCTGCGGACCGTCAAGGGTAACTAGTTGTTTGCAGTTAATTACGGCGAGCATTCTTTTCGAGGGTCCCAAAAGTCCAAGGTTCGTTAAATCGTGAATCGTAAATCGTGAATGGTCAGAACAATCAGAGGCGGGCAATTCCTATTCGATTCACGATTTACGATTCACGATTCACGAACCTTGGACTTTGGACTATTTCATATGCTTATCCAGAAACTCGACGATCTTCGGATACATGAAAAGGCGGTTATTCAGTTTTACAAAGCCGTGTCCCTCATCCTCGAAGAGAATGTACTCAACTGGGCGGTTACGATCGCGAAGGGCTTTCACGATCTGTTCCGATTCGGTGTAAGGCACGCGCGGATCGTTTTTTCCCTGCAAGACAAACAGCGGCGCCCGAATGCGATCAACTTTGTAGATGGGCGAAATCGAGCGGAGAAATTCGAGGTCCTTCTCCAGCGTGCCGTACTCGCGCTCGCGTAACTTCCGGCGGTAGCCCGAGGTGCGATTGAGATTGGTTTCAAAATTTGCAATTCCGAATAGCTCAACCGCTGAAGACCAGATTTCGGGGTACAAAGTGATCGCCGCGAGGACCATGTAACCACCATAAGAGCCGCCCATGACTGCGATGCGTTTCGGATCCGCGCCGCCGCGCGACTTTAGCCAATCAACCGCAGCTGCCAGATCCTTGACTGAGTCTTCTCGCTTCTGAACATCGTCGAGGTGGGTGTAGGTCTTGCCATAACCTGTGGAGCCGCGGACATTGGGAACCAGTATCGCGTAACCCCGCGCCAGGAAATACTGATCGACTGCGCTGAAGTTAGGCAATGCCTGGCCTTCGGGGCCTCCGTGTACGCTAACGATTACCGGAAGTGGATCGCTTGCAGGTGCATTCCGCGGCCGGTAATACCATGCCGGAATCATCCGGTCATCAAAAGTCTTATAATGAATCAACTCCGGTTCGACGAATGATGATTGCGGAATGCCGGCACGCGAGCTGTGGGTCACCTGTTTCAAACCTTGTGATTGCAGATCGTAGATCCACACATCGGCATTGAACCGGGCGCCGCTAAAAACGAGCGCGAGCTTGCGTCCGTCTCGGGAAAAGCTGAGTCCACCCACCACACCTTTGCCGGGGAGCTTAACCGGTGTGCCATTTGAACCCAGAGCCGTAATCAAAGGCTTTCCATCAGTGTTCAAACGGCGCACGTAAAGCTCGCTGAAGCCCTCGCGGTTGAGCGTGTAGGCAAGCATGCCGCCGTTGTCGGAGACTTCGATTCCGCCAACATCCCACTGCGTGTCGTCGAGGATGTCGACTCGCCGGGTGGCCAAATCCATCTGCGCCAGCGTTTGAAACTCGCGTTTGTCATTAGTAGTAAACAAAATCGAGTGGCCATCGGGCATGAAGCGCACATCGCTAAACTGCGCGGTGCCCTCGTGCGGTGTAAGGTGAGTTGGGGTTTTGCTGGCGATCTCTACGAGATAGAGATCATTATCAAGACTGAGTTGTTCATTAGCGTGAGAGACCACTAGCCTGCGCCCATCGACTGACCAGGCTACCGCCGCATTCGATCCGTCCTGTTGATAGACCAACTGCGAGCTGCCGGTCGCGACATCCATCACGTAGATGTCGAAGAAATCCCGGTTGCGCTGGTTCGAGGCATACGAGATCTTTTTACCGTCGTGCGACCAACCGCCAAAGTTGTGTCGAACCTTGGGTTCGCCGGTGAGCGCGCGAATCTGGGATCCGTCCGGCGGCGTCCAGTAGAGCTGCGCGTTCTCATCTCCGCCGATAGACTTTCCGAAGACCAGGCCTGAGCCATCCGGAGACCATGAAATGAAGTCAACGCGGTCGGGAAAGAAAGTCATTTGATCCGGCCAACCACCCTGCGCACTCACCATCCAGACCTGCGGCGTGCCGCTGATGTTCGTGAGAAAGGCGATCTGATCACCCGTGGGTGAGAGCGCGGAAGAAGTGGCGCTGCGGATGTTTAAATAGCGCTCGATCCCGAAACGCTCTGGAGATAAATTCTGCGCGCTCACCTTTTCCAATGGACAGAGCAACACGAGCAAAACGCCGGTAGTTAGGAGTGACAATTGTTTTTGCATAGTTGGACCGAAAGGCATTTAGTTGGTGATGTTTCGTGAGACTTCGTGAATGGCTCTTCGTGGGCAAAAACCTCGGTCCACGAAACTCACGGAGCGCTCGATGTATGATCGTGAATTATTCGCCATCCCTGCCCGGTGCGGCGGAAAACCAACGTGAACCGTCCGTGGGGCTGACCGTTGGCTAGCTGCAAATGCCAGCGCCCAATCGTCACCACTGCATCATTGCCCAGGACAGTGGTTTCGAGCTCTGAAAACGTCAGTGTCCCCATCTTCTCACGCGAGTCGTAGTTTTTCTTATAGCGATCGTGCACAGTCTGCCAACCGCGCGTGAAGTTATCGCCGGAAATAAACGTGACGTCAGGCGAGCGAGCGTAACCATCCATAAAGCCTTCTATGTCGCCTCGATTCCAGGCGTCCACCTGTGCGTCAAGGACGGCGCGCACGGCGGAGGTACTTACTGTGTCGCTTTTTGATTTTGTCTGGGCATGAACTGAATCGTAAATAGGGGCTGCCAAAATGGCGGCAGTAAACAACAACAGACAAACAGGCCTTCGTCTCATTTTTCGATCCTCAAATTTGAGCACATTCCTGCCGAAAGAAGTGATCCACGAAATTACACGAAAACGACACGAAATCTTTTAGTGCCATTTCGTGTGGATTCGTGGATCGTGTCTCATGCTACCTTGGTTAATGGCAGTTTAGAAGTAACGATAGTGCCCCGTGATCTTCCAATTCAACAACACGTCTTCACTGCGCGCGCCGGCGCCAATATTGTGAACTATCAGGTAGCCCCTGGCCGCGTCGGACCAGGTATTGACTACGATGCCAATGTGCTCAACGCCCGTGCTCAGATCCCACGTGACCAGGTCGCCCGGTAAGTAGTCATCGCGATCGGTCGTGATCGGCAGAGTCTTGCCCTGTCTATCGAAGTAGATCATCAGATTCAGAACACGGCGATGATCGATGTTGGAATCAGGCCGAGCGGCGCCCCACTTCTTCGGATAGTCTGACCAGGCGCGGCCCATGTCGTCATGAATTTCTTTTTGTAGATCGATGCCCGCTTTGCGAAAGGCGCGCACTACCACATCGGAGCAGACACCTGTTTCCAACGGGACATCGCCACCCGGATAGTCAATGCCAACATAAGCAGGATCGTAACCGGTCGTAACCTTCGTCTGTTCGATTGCGCTTTCAACGAGCTGTTTGAGTTGTGGTGAAGTATGTGGCCCCCAGGGCTTTTGAATCGCCGCCAGCGGGGTCGGCTGAGTCGCAGCCGGCGGGGTTGGGGTTTTGGATCGCAGCGGCTCGGGGCGCCGCTGACAGTTCGCAGAAATAACCAGGATGAGAAAGAACGCAACCGAGCAGAGTCTACGCTGAACGATTGGACTAACCATTCGCCTGGCTCTCCAGCCATTCACGCACATCCTCCCGCATCGCTGGGACAATCTCATGAATAGCGTCATAGCTCTCAAACATGACATGGCGTGCACGCAGCCGCAGCCTTTCGGCGTAATCAGCAACTCTTTCGGGCGGATAAAACTCGTCCCGCGTGCCGGCAAGATGAAATACCGAGGCCTCGGTTGGTTTGTACGCTTCGCTCGTCTCCCAGTCCCCCGGCATACCGCCACAGATGCCAACAACACCGCGCAGGTGGCCAGGATGGGTGAAAGCAAAGCGGTAATTTAGCGCACACGATTGCGAGAATCCCAACAGAAAAATGCGCTGCGGATCCACAACACCCTGGCTGACAAATAGGTCAATCATGTCGACTAACGCTTTGTGATGTAAGGCGACCGATTCCTCGGGACGAAAGTTTGTAACCCAGCCAAAACCAAACCGTAGTGGTCCACCTGGCTCTTTCGGGTCCTTCAGGTGCTGATGAAGCCCTTGCAGCGCCGCAGTGGCGAAATTTGCGGGAGCCATTTGTCGCGCCTCCCGCATCATCTGGCGCTTGCTGGCCCCGTAGCCATGCAAAGCGATCAGCAAAGGAGCAGGACGGAGTTCCGGAAGTTGAAGATCGTAATAGAGCTTGATCTCAGCTGTCAGGCTGCCTTCAATTTCCTTGCCTTCGTTGGTAGGAGACATGTTGCCCTATGGTTTTGATTTAGCCGCAAATCTGTGCGGATAACGCAGAGCTGAAAATGCTTTACTCCAATTGCATGCTGTTCTTTATATCCGCGTTCATCCGCGTAAATCCGCGGCTAGATCTACTTTAAGTTTTTACCGCTGCCGCGCTGATGTTACTGTGAGACGCAACACTAGACAGGATCATCAAGATTCACAAGGCATTTCTCGGAACCTACCCTTAAACGCCTCGTTGCATTCGCTCGGAAGGGAAGCTACGATGGTTTTTCAAGCAGCGAGTATCAATTAAGACTCATTCCATGGAGAGGTGCTACCAATGAAATTTCCTGGTGGATTCAATATTCAACAGATGATGAAGCAGGCGCAGCAAATGCAAGAGAAAATGTCGAAAGAGATGGAAGAAATGCGCGCTGAGGCTTCGGCAGGCGGTGGCGTTGTTACCGTGCAGATGAAGGGCAACCACGAGATTGTTTCCTTGAAAATTGATCCCGAGGCCGTCAAAGAGGGTGATGTGGAGATGCTGCAAGACATGATCCTGGCGGCCATCAACGAAGCCAACCGCAAGGTTGATGAAGCGATGAAGGGAAAGCTTGGCGGGATGCTGCCACCAGGACTGGGAGGTCTACTGGGATGATTTCCGATTTCCAATTGCCAATTGCCGATTTTGTAATTGTCGAACGGCATATTAGCTCTCTGTCCAGTGTGGCAAATGAAGGTCGCAAATTGGCAATCGGCAATCGGCAATTGGAAATGTCATTGAAATGTTAGAGTACGCGGAACCCGTCACTAAACTAATCGACGAATTGAAACGACTGCCCAGCATCGGGCACAAGTCTGCCCAACGTCTGGCGTTTTATATCATGCGCACGCCTGAAGTCGAGGTTGAGCGGCTCATTGGGGCCCTACGCGAAGTCAAGCAGCGAATAATTCTCTGCTCTGTTTGCAATAACCTCACCGAGATCGATCCCTGTCGTTTCTGCGAGTCTACGTCACGAGACCACTCTGTTATTTGCGTGGTTGAAGAACCTCACAGCCTGGTTGCAGTAGAGAAGACCCGGAGCTTCAAGGGTGTCTATCATGTACTGCACGGAAGTCTTTCACCAATGCGACATATTGGTCCCAACGAGTTGCACCTGGCAAACCTGTTGCCGCGCTTCAAGCCGGAGAATAACGGCGGGGTTGAGGTGCGCGAAGTAATCCTGGCAACTAATCCCAACACTGAGGGTGAAGCCACCGCAAACTACATCAGCCGGTTACTGAAGCCCCTGGGCCTGCGGGTAACCCGAATTGCCATGGGAATGCCTGTCGGCGGGGATATGGAGTATGTGGACGAAGTGACGATGGATAAGGCGCTGGCTAACCGGCATGAGATCTAAGGCGCAGCAGAAGAAAAGAAGAATGTAGGCGCGCCACAAAGAAACCGCTCGCTGAGAGCCATTGAGCACCTATCCAGAGCTGCTGCTACAGGTTCATTAAACTCAGAACAAATTCGAACAAACCAAGGAGTGACGAGTGTTACTTCCTTTGATCGGCACTCTTTCCCACATGCCCTAACGTGTCCTATGCTGTCTGTGAGTAGATTATTCCCACCATCCGAAAGGAGAAAGTATGCGCATCGGAAGCTTCAATGTTGAGAACCTCTTTTCACGAGCGCGGGCCATGAACCAGGACACATGGACCGAAGGCAAAGCAATTCTCAATGAGTACAGTCGATTGAATACGTTGCTGCAAAAGCCCGTTTACAGCCCCGCAGTCAAACAGAAAATCCTGGACTCCGTCGACGCCCTCGATCTTAGCCGAAGTGATGAGTCCAAGTTTGTGATCCTCAGACAAAACCGTGGGCGCTTGCTCAAGCGACCGACTTCAGGGCCCACTGAGGTTGTCGCCAGTGGCCGAAGTGATTGGATTGGCTGGCTTGAACTCAAGAAAGAAGCAGTCAACGAAGTGGCCACCGGAATGACAGCCAAAGTCATACAGGATGTTAATGCGGATATTCTCGCGGTGATTGAAGCTGAGGACCGGATCGCGCTCCGCCACTTTAACGAGCAGCTACTAAAAACCATCAACGCTACCTACCATGGCATCATGCTGATCGATGGCAATGACGATCGCGGAATAGACGTGGGGTTGTTTACGAAACCTAATTTTCAGGTTGAGTCGATAGTTAGCCACGTTGACGATACGGCCAACGGGAGAACCATTTTTAGCCGCGACTGCCCGGAGTTTATGGTGCGCGCAAGCAATACCAGGCGAGTGCTAGTGCTGGTGAACCATTTCAAGAGCAAGGGCCATGGCTCGCAGGCTGATTCGAACGCTCGCCGCAAAGCGCAGGCGCAACGCGTCCGTGAGATTTACGATCAGAGAAAGGCCGAAGGAGTTGACTTGATTGCGGTAGTTGGTGACTTGAACGATACGCCCGAAAGCGATCCGCTCGAGCCTTTATTGAAGACTACCGACCTGAGAGACATTTTCACACATGATCAGTTTCAGGATGGTGGGCGTCCAGGGACGTTTGGCAACTGCAACGCCTCAAATAAAATCGACTACCTGCTCCTCTCCCCGGCGCTGTTTGATCGCGTCACGACCGGCGGGGTGTGGCGCAAAGGGATTTGGGGCGGCGTAAACGGGACACTCTTCCCTCACTACGATGAGATGACAAAGCCCATCCATGCAGCCTCCGACCACGCAGCCATTTGGGCGGACGTCGATCTCGAAAACTAACTTGGTTGCCAGCGAGACGGCACAAATTCGGAGGGTTTTGAGCCTAATGAAAAGAGGGGCGTGAACACCCCTCTCACTATTTCAAACAACCCTGTAGCTTGTCTCTAGTACAAAACACGAAACAGCTATTCAATGAGGCTGTCCTTCATTAGAATGTCGTGCTTTCCGTTTTCTGCCTACTATAACTAGCGTTCTCAGAACCGGACGTGCTCGATGGGCGAGTCCTTCTTGCAATCGCCGCAAGCTTCGCCGTCGTCGTACATGTGAGCGTCGAATTCCACCAGTGATTTGATTGGGGCGCCTTCGAATTCGCTGGGCGCTGATGTAAAGCGCACAATCGCACCGCAGCCAATCACCTTCGCGCCCAACTCTTTGACGAGCGCTGCTGTCTCTTCAATAGCGTGTCCACTGCGAATGATGTCGTCCACTATGATGCAGGGATTAACCTCACCCTGGTTCACATACTGGCGAAACATGCGTTTTCCGTTTGCTTCTCTTTCCGCCCAGTAAATCTGTTCCGCACTGAGCGCATCACGTACGCCAAAAGCTACCGGAATGCCTCCGGAACTGGGACTGATGATTGCAATCTTTGGTAACTGACTCGAGATGTCCCGCTCGACCCGAAATTTCCTGCTCAGCGCGACCGCCAGCACGCGCGCCGTGTCGTAATAGCGAAAGGCGAGCGGCATCTGAAAATAATTTGGCGAATGTTTACCGGTGGGATATACAAAGTGACCCTCACGAAACGCGCCGGTGCGCTTCAACATCTGCATTACCGTGTCAGGCGAAGGAATAAGTGAAACCATTTCAATCTCCGTGATGGGTGATAAGTGACAGGTGATGCGTAATGTGGGATGACACCTCAAAAGCTCATCACTTATCCCTCATTACTCATCCTGTTCTTGGTTGGTCACAGCATACATCAATCCGCCCGCTTTACTCCATGATTGAGAGTGTCTTTTATCAGTTGGCGCTGGTCTTCCGGCAACCCATCCGGTAATGAGTCAATCGAGAACCACGACGCTCTTCGAATTTCGATACTCTGCGGTAAGGCGTCACCCTTTGGACGACAACGAAATACGATCTCGATCTGCTTCGGCTTTTTAAAGGCGCGTGTAGCTACCACTTCAACGCCCGCAAGTTCAAGTCCTACCTCTTCGCGCAGCTCTCGTCTGACGCCTTCGTCAGGTTGCTCTCCGGCTTCAATGAAGCCACCGGGGAGGCCCCAACCCGTTCCGGGCCGAAACCGGTGCCTGAGGATCAACACTCTTCTCTGCTCGTCCACCACGATAGCAGCTGCGGTAACGGTGAAACGCGCGTGCGTTACGCGCATCGTCATACGGCGGAGCGCCCGAGGGAAACGATTCCAGATACCGCCGATGAGATCCTTGAGCATTTAGCGAGAATAGCACGGGCATTTTCCATTTTTCATTTTCCATTTCTCATTGGTCATTTTTCTGATCTCATTCGTGGTGATTCGTGTTATTTCGTGGCTCACTTGTGTGGCTGAGATGAGAAAGATCCACGAAATCACACGAACGGACACGAAACGGGCCACAAATGGCGAATGAAAAATCTCAAAATGAGAGATGGAGAATATCGTCCGTGTCTCCCGGTCCCCGCGTCTCCGTGTCTCCGTGTCTCCGTGTCTCCCAATTGACGCGCGTTGAATGAACTCTGTAAGATTCGATGCAGCAGGTCATTCCGTTTAGTTCTGACGAATCCGATACGCAAACCATGTCAGCAAACGTCTCTGAACAAAACGCTGCCGAGCAAAACGCCACCGCAGCCAAGGTGCCCAAGCGCATAACGAACGCGCAGACCGTCTGCAACGAGAAAAACGCAAAAGGCAAACTCTGTAACGGACATTTGAAGCAATTGCGCACGGCCGGTGAAGCTGCGGAAATTCATCTGCGCGGCGACGACGTGCTATTCAAATGTCAGACCTGCGGAACTCTCTACATGGGTCCGCCGTTGGGACACGTACGCGATCCACAAAAACAGAGTCGATTTGTTGAAGCCGAGTTAACTGCGCTGTTGCAAGCAGCCGGCGGGACCATGCCGGTGATAAAGAAAGATGCGCGCGGCGTATTCGTGATGGTTGAATCAGCTGGTGGTCACACTCCAGCAGCGAAGCCAGCCGCTCAGAAAACGGTACCGGCAGGTACGCCGCAAAAAGCGCCGGCATCCGTCGCCGCCGTTCCGAAACCTGCCCCAGCCGCGCCCAAGCCCGGGGCACATAAAGCCGGTGCAGAGCCTGACCGTAAATTATTCAGGAGATCAACGTACATGGGCGTCGCGGACACGGGTCCGGTTCCCGGCGAGACTTTCGAACAGAAAGTTGCGCGCCTTAAGGCCGTGTCTGTTGCCGCCAAGCTTCGTGCCGAAGAAGGCGGTGATGAAGTAGCTCCCAGCGCTGAGAAGAGCGCCGCGTCCGTTGAGCCCTCGGTGCAGGCAAGCGCACTCGCACCTGTTGCAACTGCATAGCCTTCGGAATCACCTGCGGCAGCACCCGTTGCGCCCTCGAGCGCCGCGCACAAACCGACCGGAAACGCGGATCGAACGTTGATGAGGAGATCAACCTACATGGGCGTGGTGGATACTGGTCCAATCGCGGGCGAGAGTTTTGAGCAGAAAGTCGAAAGGCTAAAAGCTGTTTCGGCGGCAGCCAAGCGGAGATCTGAAGAGGGCTAATACAGAACCGCGAGCGGTTCTGCACCCCAACCAGCCTAAGTTTCTCGAACCACTAATCCTTCGCGCGCAACTTTCCAGTCGAGGACTTCCGCTCCCTCCTCCGCAGCCAGGGCACGTTCGACATCGGCTTTCCGGCCTTCCGCACAAAGGAATGCGATGCAACCTCCACCGCCTGCACCGCAAACCTTGGCTGCTTCCGCGCCATTCGCCAGCGCCTTTTGTACGAGAGTTTCCATCTGCGGGGTCGTTACTCCTGGCGCCAGCCGTTTCCGATTTGGGTAAGCAGCCTGCATGATCGAACGAACGCGATCCCAGTCGTCGGCCAACAGGGCTCCGCGCATCGCCAGAGCGGAATCACGAATCCCTTCGAAGAGTTGAAAGAGCTCTGGGTCGCCGTCGATATGTCTCTTCGTAATATCCCAGTTATTCGTTCCGGACATACGCGGCTCGCCCGTGTAACAAATCACGATGCGGCTCTCCAGTTTCGATTCGTCAGCTTTGAGTGCCTCGCGCTCGATTCCGTCTGCCCGAAAATGGATGCACGACGTGGAACCATAGAACGCCGGATAGTAGTCCTGGAGACCAGCAGGTACACGAATTACTGTGGTCTCGATATTAGCGACCAGCACAATGAATTTCCGCTCGTCGTAGCGATCTCCCGCCAAACGATTGAGAGCTCCGATGCAAGCAATCGCCAGAGCGGAGGATCCGCCAAGACCCGCGCCCGCTGGCGCCTCACTGGTTGTCGTAAGATGGAACCCAGTCTTCGGTTTGAAGAAATAGACCAACTTTGAAATCAGTTCGAGACGTCCTTCCCGCGCCAGATCATCGAGGGCCGAGAGATGAGTTTCAAAGGCTACCTTACGATCACTCGACTCAAGAATGATGCGATCGTCATCCCGGGTTTCAATGCGACAATGGGCCCGCAGAGAGATCGCGAAATTAACCGTGGCAGCTCCGGGATGGAAAAGATAGATTGGCCAGATGTCGATGGTGCCCCCAGCGAGATCGACCCGTGTTGGGGCGGAAGACTGAATTATCATTTTAGATTTTAGATTCGAACTTGATTTGACTTTATTCACTTCTTGTTCGTGTCCGTTCGTGTGATTTCGTGGATCGTTTCTAACCTCGGCCAAGCAAACGATCCATGAAGTTACACGAAGCACCACGAAATGATGTTCACAAAATTGGTAATCAAAAATCACCAATCAAAAATCCCTAGTCGCCGTCTACTCCTTCGCGCTTGCTTGCTGCGCGTTTTTTCTGTTCTTCACGACGAGTTTGCGTGAAGGGGATATGTTCCTGAAATTCCTGCTTCAAGTCATGCAGTTTCTCCTGGGCCACATGTTCAAGCTCTTGAAAGCGCTCCGGATTGACGTCTTCGACCTTCTTCGACAACCAAAACCGCTCGGCAAGATAAAAGCCGATAATCCCCAGAACAACTATCACCAGCAGTACTTTGCCCAGCCTTTGAAAATCGCCGATCAGGCCCATGACGGCGCCACTAAAGAAGTAACCCGCACCACTGAGCAGGAAAACCCAAACAAAACAGCTCGCCAGCGAAAGCACCAGGAAGCGAAGATAAGGCATGCGTCCCACGCCGTAGAAAATACACGTCGCCCAGCGCAGGCCGTAAATGTACTTTGAGAGGAAGATCGAAAGAGGCCCAAACTTGGCCGTCAGTCGCTCCATGCGGGGACTGGCACTGCGGTAGAAACGCAGATCGCTAACGCCCTTGCGGAAGCCGCGACCAGTGGCGTAAGCAATGTTATCGCTCGCAAAGCCACCCAGAGTCCCCCAAAGCAAAACTTGGGCGAAACTGTACTCCCCAAAGAAATAGCTATGCGCGAGCACGCCTGCCAGCAAGAGAGTGATGTCGCCCTCAATCATAACCAGGATAAGGACTGCGTATAGACCGTATTGCCCAATGTAGTGGGAAAAAAAATCGGGATTCATATTGAAAAAGTGTGCAGCAGGGCAGTCAACAGTTGACGACTACCGGTGCCGCAGACTGTTATCCGTTCCCAACTTACTAAGTTGCTTCTTCCTCTTGAGGGGGCTTCACGACCAGAACCGGGCACGAAGCGTGGCGCACAACAGCTTCGGCGGTGGAACCAAAAAGCATTCGTCCCAGTCCGGTTCGTCCATGCGACGAGATAACTACCAGATCGACTTCCCGTTCTTTTGCCACCCGCACGATCTCCGAAGCCGCTTCTCCGTGCACAATCAACTCCTCTACTTCAAGGCCGGCACATTCGTCACACTCAGCCAGCCTGGGCAACTCCCGCTCGGCTGAATCTTCGAGCTGCTCGGTAATATCGGCGATGGGAAGAGGCTCAGTCATCCCCGAGTAGCCGACAGTCGGAACCATCGTCTCGATGACATGCACGCAGATAATCGACGAACCAAATGTTCGCGCCAGGGAAGTGGCGTATGAAAGCGCATAGTTACCGCATTCGCTAAAATCCGTCGGCAGCAGTATTGAACGAATTTGCATGACTGGATTTGCGATTTTTGATTTTTGATTTTTAAATTGACTTGAACCTGACTTGATTTTGGTCCTGAGGCCCTGCCAAACAGGGCAATCAAGAATCTAAAATCCAAAATCTGAAATTCCCTGGCGCGGCGCTCATTCTACACGCACAGTCACTCGTTTGACAGCCCCAGAACCCTCGACTATGCTTCGTTTAGTTCTACTGCTAACCAACCTAACGAAAGATTTTCATTAATGACTACCGCCTCCGGATCAGAACCACGCTTTATCGGCATCGACCTCTCGGGCCCTGTATTAAGGGCCGCCATAGTGAACAACAATGGACAAATCGAGGAGCGCCGGGAAGCAAAAATCGAAGCCGATCGGCTCCTCGATCTGGTGGCCCAGGTGGTCAGCGATCTGCGCAGCGTCAATCCCAATATTGAGGCTGTTGGGATAGCCATTCCCGGGTTGATAAACCGGCAGACTGACCGGGTGATCGCCTCGCGTGACCTTCCGTCAGCGGTTCGCGAAGATCTGCACTCCGAGTTCATGAAGGCAACGGGAGCAAGAGTAGAGATTGAAAACGACGCCAATGCCGCGGCTTACGGTGAATACAAGGTGGGCGCGGGCCTGGGCAGCCGCGATATGTTCTACATCACTATCGGTGACGGAATTGGCGGCGCAATCATCCTGGACGGCAAACTTTGGACCGGCGCCTCAGGCTGCGCGGGTGAATTTGGCCACATCACAATCGACACAGAAGGCATTGAGTGTGAGTGCGGCAACACCGGATGTCTTGAGACTCTTGCTTCCGGACCCAGCATCGTGCGCCGCGCGAATGACCGACTCTACCGTGATGGTACTTCATCGCTCTCGAAGCTGGCCATCAACAAAAACTTCACTGCCGACGATGTTGCGCATGAAGCCAGGAACGGCGACGACTTTTCCATGATGATGATTGAGCGCACAGGTAAATACATTGGAACGGGGATCGCCAGCGTGTTGAATCTGCTGAATATCGAGCGCGTCGTACTCGGTGGAGGAGTGATGGATGCGGGTGAGCTAATTCTCAACCCCATAATTCAAGAAGCCAAGCGCCGTGCTTTTCAGCCAAACTTTGAGGCTACTCAGATCCTCGCCGCGAAACTCGGTACCGACGCGGCCTCAATCGGCGCAGCAATGCTCGCCCGCGACGCCGCCGCTTAGCCAACTCGCGGTGCCTTGACCACCGGGCCCACAAAGCCACAGATACGATCAGCTAAACTAACAACGAAATCACCCTAACAAGATTTCGCGACGCTTCGCGCGATTTCGTGGATGGCTTTAGCTCGGTGGAAGCTCGCTCAAACAACAAGAAACCGAGGTCTCGCATCGGCACAAAAAAAGCACAATGGAAATGAAATTCGACGCCTATCGTTGACTACTTCAGCTTGAAAAACTCTAACCTTCTGGTAAAGTATTTCCACTTTGCAAACCAACAGTTTAGGTCGAGGGGTTTTTGTGGACCGCTGTGTCCTCGGGTGGTCCTCCGGGTTACGGTTTAGTCTGCCGTGAAATTGTTTAGTTTGGTACTCACGTGCTGCATTGCTGTTGCGCGCGGGGGTTTGGTTTCGGATTCTTGAATTACGCAATCAAGGATTAGCAAAGCTCTGGGCGATGCCGCAGATCTTTCATCACAGTACCAACGCGCTTGCCAAAGTGAGCATCTTTGGCGCGATATTCATTCTACTGGCGGCGCTCTGGGTAGCTGCCGAACTGCACCGCTCTTCCTGGAATACAGGCCAGTGGGTTGAGCGTCAGCAACCGATCCAGTTCAGCCATAAACATCACACCGGAGACGACGGGATCGACTGCCGCTACTGCCATACATCAGTAGAGACTGCGGCCTCAGCAGGCATGCCCTCAACAGAAACCTGTATGAACTGCCACAAACAGATCTGGGCCGATAGCCCGTATCTGGAACCGGTTCGTGCCAGCTTTCGCAGCGGCAAACCGATTGAGTGGATTCGAGTCCACGATCTGCCAGACTATTCTTATTTCAACCACAGCATTCATGTGAATAAGGGCGTTGGCTGCTCCACTTGCCATGGTCGGATCGATCAGATGCCGATCGCTTACCAGGCTTCGACGCTGCAGATGGAGTGGTGTCTGGGCTGCCACCGGAACCCCGAGAAATTCATCAGACCCGCGGACAAGATCTTCGACATGGAATGGCGACCAGAGAACCGAACGCGCGAGCAGTTGGACGAAGTAAGACCGCTTCTGACCAAGTATCAAATTCAGAGGACTGAGGTTTTAACGAGTTGCTCAACGTGCCACCGTTGAGGTGGCACAGACTTTAGTCTGTGAACTGACTTTCGATGTGTCACGACTTTCATCTG
>JAMQPH010000173.1 GCA_023717605.1 Pyrinomonadaceae bacterium | reverse complement strand
TAGATTTTAGATTTTAGATTTGTGATTTTTGATTTTTATTGGGTTTCTCATTTGAACGTGGGGACAATCAGCGATCGAAATCAAAAATCAGCAATCAAAAATCTAAAATCACTTGAACTGTCCGGCGTACCATTCGACGATTTGCGGGCCTACGAGTAGGGCCAGGATTGATCCAATTCCTAAGAAGATGCCGAAGGGCAACAGCATCTGCATGTCTTTCTTGCCTTGTCGTGCCATGAGAAGAATACCAATTAGGGAGCCGGAAAAAACGCCGAGAAAGATCGTGAGAATGGTGAGTCGCCAACCGAAATAGGCCCCTACCATAAACATCATCTTCACATCTCCCAGGCCCATGGCTTCAACGCCGCGGAGTTTTTCCCAGAGCCAGCCCATGAGCCACAGCGATCCTCCGCCAATCAATGCTCCGATCAAAGCGCCGCCGAGTGATGCAGCCCAAACGGGCCAACCCGCGAACGTGCCGTTCATGAGTCCGGGAAGGTCGTCGAAGTGAGGTGCCCCCACGAGGTACGGAATTGCCACCCGCGCCACCAGCGCAGACACCATTCCCGGATAGGTAATAGCGTTAGGCAGAATCATGTGCTCGGCGTCGATGAAAACGAGTGCCACTAGTGCGCTGACAAAGATGAGGTCAAAAGGCAGCGCCGGCGTCACACCAGTACGCCAGGTCACGGCGACAAAGAGCAGCGCCGTCAGTAGCTCCACCGCCGGATAACGAACCGAGATACGGGTCTTACATGACCTGCAACGCCCGCCCAATAGGACGTAGCTAAGCACCGGAACATTGTCGTAGAAAGCAATTTCCTTCGAACAGGATGGGCATTTGGAGCTTGGGAATGCGACAGACTCTTCGAGTGGCAGCCGGTGAACTACTACGTTTAAGAAGCTGCCAATGACTGCGCCGAAAGCGCCGGCGATAATGTAACTAAAAGGTGGAGGTATCAGTTGGTTGAAGTCCGATAAGAGCGTAATCAGGGAAAAGGTCATTGAGACGCATTGTATATTGCCTCGCGTTTACTGCATACAAAAATGGTTATTGATATTGATTCGGCTTGCGTTTCTGGAATTCTCATTCACACCGGGGCTTTAGCCCGGTGACTATATGGGGGTTCGGAAATTTTGTGAACCGTTTCAACGGTTTCGTCTCGGACTGTGTGCGCCATATTGGTCACCGGAAAACCGTTGAAACGGTTCGCGGGAAGGCCGCCGCGTAACCACCGGGCTGAAGCCGCGGTGTGAATGGGAAGAAGGCGAGGAATACGTGTTCAACTGGACGGTACCGGTAGATGGTCGTGGCAACTCGCTAGCGTCTGCCCGTGTTTTTACTGCCTACTACCATCTTTTTCCTGCATTTCCGAGAGCATCAGATGTTTGAGGAACGCATGGTGGGCTGCAAAGCTGGCAATACTAAGCCCCGCGAGCCCGTCCCGGAAGCCAGCCTTCAGAACGTAACTGCGCAAGAACGCCAAAGGGGCCGCGGTAGCAATTTTGAGAGTAGACGTGCGCCGACCAGCTTCGAACATTTGGCGGGCGGCGAGAGGGGCATAACGCTCTCCAATCATGCGGTGGTGATGAGCAGCGTCGCGGACACTATAGTGCAAGAGGTCACCCGACAGTTTCTCAATACGGCCATCCTTGATCTTCACGGACTCGTGAATGTGCTTTCCTTCCCAGTGTCCACGAGACTTCCTGAAGAGGCGCAATTGCCGATCGGGATACCATCCACCCCCGCCAATCCAACGTCCCTGGTAAAAAGACCGCCGCGAAATTAGATAACCATCCGCAAGCTGATCTGACGCCTTGGCGCACAGTGCGTCAATAGATGCTCTTAACTGGTCTGACACGCGTTCATCCGCATCCAGACTAAATACCCAGTCGTTAGCAGCAGCGTCGGTGGCAAATTGCTTCTGTGCCGCAAACCCCGGCCACTCGCGGCTAATTACTCGCGCTCCACATTTAGAAGCGAGCTGAGCAGTTTGGTCCGTTGATTGTGAATCAACAACAACGATTTCGTCGGCCCAGGAAAGGGACTCGCAGGCCTCTCGTATGTTCGCTTCTTCGTTGAAAGTAATTATTGTGGCGGAGATCTTCATCCGATTTGCGATCCCAGAACGGAGATGTGCGATTGTCGGTTACGGCAGGGTTACCTTAACAATCGCTCATCGAAAACCGCAAATGTACCGGGTCGTGTCCTAAATTTGTAGGGGCGTTTCCTCCGTGGGCGCCCCATCGTGGCATTTATCATAAGGGTGTTAGAGCACCAATGCGACGATGGGGCGCCCACGGAGGAAACGCCCCTACAAATTTAGGACACCACGATGTCTTGAGTTACTCCTGTTGCTCACCACACCTTTTTCTCGCAGCCTGCTAGGGAGTGGGAGTCTCTACTGTTACGTTGTTAGCGCGAAGCGTTGAAGACGTTGCGCGCTGAAGTTCGGCGAGCGCTTTGTTGTAATCGGTTTCGGCCCTGAGTTCGGAATTGCGCGCATTGGTTAAGGCATTCTGCCGTTGAAACAGCAGGAACGTGGTCGAGCGGCCAACCTGATAGAGTCGCTGCTCACCCTCGAGTTGTAGTTCAGCATTAATCCGCGCTTCTCTTGCCGACAACACACGCCGGCGCGAGGTTTCCACCGCCTGAGCCGAATTGCGGACATCGACTTCAACTATTTGATCCTGCGCGCGTGTGGACGCATCAAGGCGCTCTTTTAGAATGCGTGCGCCGGCAAGATTTGCTTCCGCGGTTTTGTTCTTGAAGGGAAGCTGAATCGCTACGCCGACGATGACGTTATAAGTGTTAAAGTTAAACAGATTGCTAAGGGTTTTCCCATAGCCACCGACCAGATCCGACGGAGCAAGACTGGGGGTTGCTACGAGTGGAGATGTGCCCACTGGAAAACCGGCCCGCATCTGAACGTCCTGTATCTGACCAAGTAGAAACGCGTTTGCATTGAAGTTTGGGTCGCCCGAGATCAAGGGGACAAGTGTACCGGGAGGGGTTGTAAATGCCGCAGTTCCCGCCAGCCCCGTAGTCGCTAGCGTAGTCTGAAGATCGACCCGTGGCTTCGTCTGATTCTTGAAGTACTGAATGTCAATGCTATTGATGTCGTCTTCCAAACGCAGCCGTCGAAGCTCGGGCCGGTTGTCTCGCGCCTCCTTCAATGCTTCCGTCAGATTTACTGGTGATTCACTAAACGCAGGCGAATCAGTTGGAGTAAGCTGTGCCGACCACTCGGGCCTCAACGAATCTTTGAAGACAAGCTGTTTCAGATTGTTTTCCGCTATGGAAACATTCTGCACAGCTAACAGAAGCGCCGACTCGCGGTTGGCGAGCTCGGTTTGCACTTCCGCTCGCTCTAGCGGCGCCTTCGCACCGGCAGCGATCTGAGCTTCCACGTTTCTCAGGTTTTCGCGCGAGAGATTGAGGTTGTCGAGTTGGTTCTGCTGGTCGCGCAGAGCGAATACCAGTTCCCAATAGGCTTGCTGCACACGCGAGATCACGTCAATGGTGCGCAGTCGAAAATCAGCATCTGACTGTTCCAGTCGCTTCTTCTGAATTCGAATTTGCCTGCGGTTGTTGTCAATCGAACGATTGCGCCACAATGGCTGATTGAACGTCAAAGCCAGATTCGACGAATAGAAAGGGTTCAGCGTACTGTTGGTAGCGCTCGTGGTTGTCTTGTTGTTGCTAAAGCTAAACTCATAATTTCCGCCACCCGTTGAGAACTGCTTGTTGACGGACGGACTCAAGCTAAAGGTCGTGTTAGAAACTTGCCCGGAAACGCCGGCCCCCGCAAAGATGTTCTGCACCGGCTGAATGCGCCTGTCGATTGTCGGCGTTATGCTAAAAATCGGATCAAATATCCCCTCGAGCGAACGCAACTGCGTCTCAGCAAAACGAACATCATCACGAGCGACTTCGATGTCGTTGTTGTTTTGTAGCGCGCGTTTCACCGCCTCGTTCAGCGAGAGTGGCAGAGGGTTGTCACTGGTGACGCCCAGACGGGTTAAGTTTGGCATAGGCGGCAAAGGCTTTCGCTCCACGGGAGGGAAAACGGGTTCGACGGGTTCCTGAAGCGGATTCTCGGGTGTGGGAGTTGTAACCTCAGGAGTCGGTGTGACAGTTGGGGCACCCGGCGTGGACGGCGCCGGACGCGCTCCGGGATCCGTAGGATTTCCCGGCGGTGCTTGTGGCGGCGGCTGTTGAATTCCAGGCGGTGCCTTTGGCGGGGCTTGCTGCGTGCCCGGCGGCGTACTGGGATTCTGCGTTTCGGAGCCAGGGGGACGCGTGGCGTCGCGTTGGGATGTGTTCGGCGTAGGTGCCGGATTTTGCGCCAAAGCGTTTGCACCTGCCAACAGCAGTACCGCACCTAACGCTCCGCTAATCAGACCATTCTTCTTCAATGTAAGCATCGACCAAAAGCTCCTTAATG
>JAMQPH010000165.1 GCA_023717605.1 Pyrinomonadaceae bacterium | reverse complement strand
TATTAAGGCCGATGGTAAAGAACCTGGCGATGAACCACGGGTATCCTTTCTCTCCGAGTTTCTCGATGATGAGTGCGCGCATCTCATCAATGGTCATCTCTGGGTTGATGAGCTTGCCATTTTGATAGCAAAAGTTGCAGTACTCATTACTGAGGCTTCCGTCTGCATTTGTTCCGCCGCCCTTTGGATCTGCTTTCAGCGGCATACCGCAACTTTGGCACCGTGCACTTGAAGTCATCTCGCTTTCTCCTAAGCGGCTAACGACTGCGTTCACTTGCCGGGCCGGCTGCAAGGAACGTGATGCCTCGAAAAACCGTAATGCCGGCCCGGTCAAGTGCAATGCGTGGTTCGGCCCGGTTGGCCGCCCGCCCTGGAATAGTACGCCTTCAATTGCTCGGCCGAAATGGGGGGAGAAAAGTAATACCCCTGCGCCATCGGAATCCCTGCCGCTCGGAGGGCCTCGGCCTGTGCCTCCGTTTCGACTCCCTCGGCGATGACCGCCACTCGGGTTGACTCGAGCAACGCCGACAGGCCGCTGAGCCACGCCGGGCAGGGGCATTCGGGCGTGATCTGAGCAACGAGCGACTGGTCGGTCTTGATCATGTCCAGGGTGCAGCGTGACAAGACGGCGAGGTTGGTCCCGGTCAAGGTTACGTCGTCGAGAGCAATCCGGACGCCGGACCGGGACGCTTCTTCGAGGGTGGTAACGCCCAGATTGTCGGGTATCCCCCGTTCGGTTACCTCGAGGACGATTTGATTCCTTATTTCGGATAACCCGGTTTTTGTTGCCGCGTACTCCAGCCCGCCACGCCCCAGGATTTCCGGGGGGACATTGACGCCGATGTACGCTTCCTTGTGGACCCGGAGCCAGTCGCCCAACTCTTTCGCCATGGTTTCGAACACCCAGTAGGTGAGCATTCCTGAGAGGTAGGTCCCTTCGATGCGGGGAATGAACTCGCCCGGCTTGACCAGTCCGGAGGACCGTCGCCACCGGGCCAGCGCCTCCGCCCCCCCACACCGGCCGTCGGCGAGGGAGACGGTGGGGAGGTATTCCAGAAAGAACTCCCCCTGGGCCAAACCATCACGTATCGCATCAAGGCTAATCATGTTGTATTACTGTATGACAAACGCCAGGGAGATTACCCGTCCCATTGCTGTCCGGGTCGGCTCCATCGAGTTGTTAGGCAGCCTTTAGACACATCCTAGGCGCTGACGGGGACGCATCTTAGAAGGACCGTGCCGGAGGAAAAGGTGCGGGTCTCCACCGACTTGAGCCTGACCCTGTTCTGAATCCGGGAGAAGGCTGCCTTGCCCGAACCCAAGAAGATTGGGACATAGTAGAGGCGATACTCGTCGATTAGGCCAGCAGATGCCAAGCTTGAAGCCAGGATGAGGCCGCCGACGCCCATAGCCCTGCCGGGTTGCGCCTTCAGCTTAGCGACTTCAGTGACAGCATCGCCTCTTACTAGCCGCGAGTTCCAGTCGACGCTTTCGAGTGTCGACGAGAAGACGACTTTGGGGGTTGGCCTCCAGAGCTGGGCGTACTCGACGATGGAGCCAGGCGCCGAAGGATCCTGATCCGCCGTGGGCCAGTATCCAGCCATGAGTTCATACATGCGGCGACCGTACAGTAGGGTATCGATCTCCCGCTCAATATCGTTGAAGTGCCTGTGAAGCTCCTCGTCGGGAACGACCCAACTCGGGTCCCCGGCTTCGGCATCGATGTAGCCATCGAGTGAGAGGGAGGTCGCATACACGAGTTTGCGCATACCGTCCACCTTCGAAGGGGAGATCCGTCAGGCTGCCTAACGTTCCGCATGAGCCGCCGCAAAGCGGTCGGCGTCGATGCGGCGGTTAGAGAGCACCATCAATGTGGACACCGTGCCAAGAGATCAGCTTCCCGGTTTGATGTTGGCGATCTTGACTACTTTCTGCCATTTCGCGATGTCGCGCTTGAGCACCTCGCGGAAGCGCTCCGGCGAGCCGCCAGCGGGCTCCATGCCATCGTCCGCCATACGCGCTTTCACGTCGGGCAGTTGCACAATACGGTCGATCTCCTTGTTCCAGC
>JAMQPH010000164.1 GCA_023717605.1 Pyrinomonadaceae bacterium | reverse complement strand
CGAACGGCGGCCTGACGATGCGCGCTGGTCAAACCACACGGGTCGACCGTCTGACGACGGGCACCGTCGATGGTGTCGGCGTCTCGACCGTGAACGATAAAGCGGTTGCAGGATCGGAGACGATGGACTGGACCCAAGCTGAGGCACTAAATTGGGTGATTAGTGCCGTCTCCTTGCGGCCAGCACTCTGACTTCAATTCCGCTCTGTTGAATTGTTTGCGAGCGCATCGTAACAGCCTTCCTGATTCTTTCCGGCGGCCTAGATTGATCCCGCTTGAGAAACTTCACTTCGTGGCTACCCGCGTGATCGCACGTGAGGCAAATCACGCCAGGTGCTGTGATGGCTTCAACGACTGTGGTTTCCGCGAAGTCTATACGTTGCCGGATGCGCATGTTGGCTGACAGATAGCGGCGCGAGTTTTCGCCAAAGCCGGAGTTCGGTAGACTGTGGCTCGAAATATACCCCAGCGTTCCTGCGGGACGAAGCACACGCACGCCGCACTCAAAGAAATAGACATACAAATCCGCCTTGCCGGTAACGCACTCATAGCCCTCGGGCTTGAGCGCTCGCTTGATTCCCCGCACCGGTCGGTGAAGGCCAACAGGCCCTGCTTTCTCTGGCACCGCGCGAACCTATACATTTGCCACAATGTTTGAACACGCCTCCTATCGCATCTGAAATCTTCTCAAGCAAGACCACTGCGGGTTTGGTGAGATCGCCAAGTAGAGTTAAGGGGTTTTCATCGCTCATTTTGAAGAATACTCCAGCATTCTTCGCAGCGATGGAAAGGACGAATCGAGACGGGCATAGGGGCCTCGCAGGGAGGCGTATTGTAGGAGGGATGCGAACTAAGGTACAAGGGCTAAGTGGGAAATGGTTGTATTTCTCAAGTCACTCGATGCCGCGCAGGTGGATGCGGAGAACTTCGATGGTGTCGCCGTCGAGGATGGAGACGACGGGGCCGGTGAAGTCGGCAAAGGCGATAGCCGAGGGTAACGGTTTCAGCGAGAGGACGATGGACAGGAACAACCCGTGGTATGGACGGTCTCCGAGGGAATCAACATCTCATGCGTGCACCATGCCAAGGGAATTATCCCATTGGAGGAGCGTCCATGAAACCAGAGCTACTTCCGACTCGACTTTTTAGAGCGATGCATTGACCTTCCCCCCGAAAATTACACCATTGGCTTGGAAGTTCCACTGTGCTGAGATGGGGCCCACAGGAGGGCGCCATGACACGGATACGGCACACGGAGGAACAGATTATTGCAGTGCTCAAGGATGCCCAAGCGGGCGTTGGGGTCCAAGAGCTCTGCCGCAAGCACGGCATTTCAGATGCCACGTTCTATAAGTGGCGGGCGAAATACGCCGGGCTGGACGTCAGCGACGTGAAGAAACTCCGCCAGCTGGAAGACGAAAACCGGCGGTTAAAGCAGATGGTGGCGGAGCAAGCGCTGGACATCCAGGCGTTGAAAGTAGTCACCGCAAAAAACTGGTAGCGCCCAAGGCGAAGCGAGCCGCGGCCCAATGGGTGGCGGAGCGCTTTGGGCTCAGTGAACGACGGGTGTGCCGCGTAATGGCCCTCGATCGCAACACGCTCCGGTATCGCGGTCGACGCCAGGCTGATGCGGCTCTGCGGACGCGGATCCGGGAGATTGCCGAGAGCAACCGCCGCGATGGCTGCCCGCGCATTTATGTCCGGGTGCGACGGGAAGGCTGGCTGGTCAACCATAAGAAGGTGGAACGGATTTATTATCGCGACGAAGGACTCTCGTTACGCCGGCGAAGACGAAAGAAGGCCGCGGCCGTCCCCCCGGCCTCGCGTTACCCCGACCAACCCGGCAGGGGCTGTGTTATGCGATGGACTTCGTCCATGACTGGCTCGTGACGGGCCGACGGTTCAAGTGTTTCACGATGACTGATCCGTGTTCCAAAGAGGTGCCGGTGATTGAAGTCGACGTGTCGATTGGTGGGGCGCGGGTATACCGGTTACTAGATCGGTTGTCCACCACGCGGCCGTTGCCGGACACCTTGATTCTGGACAACGGTCCTGAATTCGCCGGCACAGCCTTGGATGCCTGGGCCGCGCAACACGGCGTGCACCTGCACTTTATTCAACCGGGAAAGCCGGTGCAGAACGCGTTTATCGAGAGCTTCAACGGTAAGTTTCGAGATGAATGTTTAAACGAGCACTGGTTTTTGACGCTCCAGGAAGCGCAGCTCGTGATTGAAGCCTGGCGACGAGAATACAACGAGGAGCGGACGCACAGCACCATCGGGGACGGGACACCCCAGGAGTTCATTATTAACTATCAACACGGAGCCCCTCTGACGCAGGAAGTAACTTCCTCAGCTTTGGTGTAACAAACGGGGGAAGGTCACTGGTGGTCTACATGGGCTGCCTATCTGCGGTGCGTACCTTGCGGAGCTCACGAGAGCGTCTCCAGAGATTCATGGGAGTTATCACCAGTCGGTGTGAAGGAAATTCCTCGCTGCTGTATGGCATGGGCTACAGCAGAGAGATCCTTGTGAAATCAATGGGATACAGCGGTTTCGATTTCGAAGGGTGAACTCGTTTCCCTTCATAATAATAGGCCCCCTGAGGATAGAGGGGGGCAGTACGTGGAAATACTCCGTAACAACCCTGTCGGCTTTTCTTCTTGTGCGGTACGGTGCTTGCTCTGCTCCATGGAATCCTAGGAACCGATATTCCCTCCCCTCAGGTTACTTTTATTTTGAATCAATCGGGTAATCGGCCCCCTCGAAAGATGGGTTGTTCTTTTTCTTGGTTGTGGCAAACTGAACACCCTGCAGGCGCAAGTATTGCCAACATGTGGAGGACATCTGTTCATGCAAAGTTTTCTACCGTTTCATAGGGCTGATCTGGGTGATGAAGAGATAGCAGAGGTTGTCGATGTCCTCCGTTCTGGCTGGTTGACTACCGGACCAAAAACAAAGGAATTCGAGCAGGAATTCGCCGCAATGGTCGGCGCGCAACACGCTGTTGCGGTCAATTCCTGCACGGCGGCGCTCCATCTTGCCCTTGAAGCGGCTGGACTGCGTGAAGGTGATGAGGTGCTTGTCCCGACGATGACCTTTGCTGCAACCGCAGAAGTTGTCACCTACTTCAAGG
>JAMQPH010000150.1 GCA_023717605.1 Pyrinomonadaceae bacterium | reverse complement strand
GGCATGAGATACGAGTTGAAGTCATCCATCCCGAGCTCATTGCCCGCACCCGCCCCGGCTACTACGCGCGCTAAATCGTTGGTGTTCTCTAGGACCTTACGCGCTAAATTCGCTCGCTTGACACCCTCAAAACCGGACCGTATATTCGGGACTTCAAACTTCACCAAGGCACCCGTAGCTCAGCTGGATAGAGTACCTGACTACGAATCAGGGGGTCGCATGTTCGAATCATGCCGGGTGCACCATCAACGCTCGTATTGTTTACAGCAATTTACAAAAGCCTCCTCAACAGTTCGTATTAGCTCAGAAGCCTGGCTCACACAAATAGTCACACATGATTTATCTAAGCAGCGCGAAGGTCGCAGAGATCCCAGTTTTATTTGGAAGCTGATGGCAGCCGCTTATGCTGCAGGTTGCTGCGGTAGCTCTCCTCTAAATATTCGGCGCCTTCAACCGTCAGTTGCAGACGTGATTTGTCGTCGAGCGTCACGAAGGTCTTCTGTGAGAGGTACCAGAGGGTGAACTCGAGGTGCTCACGGGGCCTGCCGGTCAGTTTTTCAAACTCCCGATAAAAGATTCCGGGGTTCGTGGGGTCTATTCGCCGCTGGGTGTAGAGGGCCTCGAGCACGGTAAGCCGGACGACCTGCTCCATCTCGAAGTCGTTCTCGGTCTGCGCACCGCTGGACACCAGCCGCCAGCGATCCTTCCTCTGCTGCTGGTGCGCGACGTCATATCGCGCCCGTTTTTCTGGGTCACTCAGAACCGTATGGGCCTCGAGGATAGTGCGGAAGCGCTCTTCGTTGCCAGTCTGCTGATTATCTGGATGGTACCGCTGCGCGAGCATGCGGAAGACACGACTGATCGTTTCCGGCTCGGCGTTCGTACTAACTTGCAGCACTTCGTAGTAGTCAACAGCTCCGTCTTGTGACATAACCAGGCCCACTCGCTGGCAAATCCTACTCAGCCCAATGTCCAACAGTCAATGCCCGGAAGCCGACGGGCGGCAAGCAAGCGGTTTTTTCCCCGGCGAAGTGTCGGAGAAATTAATACTCTCGATACCTGCAAACTCGCATAAGCCAACTCAATAATCACTCAACCCCGCGACGAAACTTCTCTTGTTTCCAAGCGTAGAGGTAATCAAGGTCCCGGCGGGCGTGCTACGGTTGTATTTCAGGTTGCTCAAATGCCATATTTCGAAGCGCTAAAACTGGCTCTTGCTTCCATCCTGGCTCACAAACTGCGTTCCTTCTTGACGTTGCTGGGCGTCATATTCGGAGTTGCTACTGTGATTGTCGTAGTGTCTCTAATCGAAGGCTTCAATGCCTATGTCGATGAGAAGATTGCCAATATTGGGACCAATGCCTTCGCGGTGAGCAAGTATGCGATTGAAGACTTTTCCAGTGTAGAGGCGCTCAACGCGGCGCGCCGGCGCAACAAGGACGTAACTCTCGACGATGCCGCTGCGCTGCAGGCGCGCGGCGGATCCATCCAGGACGTGGGCGCGAAGGAAGATGCTGCGGGAGACGTGAAGTTTGGGGCGACCCACCTTTTTCGTATACGCATCAGCGCCACTACGCCCAACATTGCCGAGATTGAACGCATCGAAGCCGGTGAGGGTCGTTACTTCACCAAGGTTGAAGAGGAGAGCCGGCGCAACGTGACCTTTATCGGGGCCGACGTCGCTGAAAAACTCTTTCCGACTTCGAATCCCCTCGGCCAAACGATCCGGATCGACGGGCGGGTTTTTGAAGTAGTAGGAGTCGGTAAGGCAAAAGGCTCGGTCTTTGGGCAATCGCAGGACATGTACGTTTCCATGCCTCTTTCGACCTTCCTGGCGATTTACGGTTCGCGGCGGTCGCTCAGTCTCAGTATTACTTCGACCGGGCCCGAAAGTTATGAGGACGCCGTAGATGAAGCGCGAGTTGTCATGCGGACGCGGCGAAAATTGTCGCCCGCTGACAAAGACAACTTCGGGATCATCACGCCGAGCGCTATCAACGAACTGCGAGACAAGATCTTCGGCACCATTCAAATCGCCGCAGTCGGGATCACCTCGATCTCGCTGGTGGTCGGCGGCATCGTGATCATGAATATCATGCTGGTGAGCGTGTCGGAACGAACCAAAGAAATTGGCATCCGCAAGAGCATCGGCGCCCGCCGCACAGACATACTGAAACAGTTTCTGGCGGAGTCGACGTTGCTGTCGCTGGTTGGTGGCGGCATAGGCATCACCATTGCCTTCCTGCTGGCTAAGCTGGTCGCGGTCTTAACGCCCGTGCCTACTGCTCTGCCACTCCTTGCCGTCACAGTCGCCTTCGCGGTCTCGGGAACTGTGGGCCTGATTTCCGGTGTGTATCCGGCGTGGAAAGCGGCGGGGCTGGACCCCATTGAAGCATTGAGAGCTGAGTGATGGGAGAGATGCGAATGACAAGAACCATTTTCCATTTCTCATTTCTCATTTCTCAGTTGCCATTTGTGGCCTATTGTTTCGTGTCCGTTCGTGTTATTTCGTGGATCGTTTTTCATCTCTCAGGCAAACCAGCGATCCACGAAATAACACGAATCACCACGAAATGAGATCAGAAAAATGGCCAAATGAGAAATGAGAAATCATGAGAAATGAGAAATGGAAAATGAATTTGGTTAAAGGCGGCCTACGATTTTTCATTTACCATACCGAACATGAACCTCTTTCAAGGTAACTTATTTGAGAACGTCAGAATGGGGCTGGATACTTTGTGGCAGCACAAGCTCCGGTCTGCGCTTACTGTGCTCGGAGTCGTTATTGGCACGATGACCGTGATCGTGATTGCTGCTTTCGTTTCCGGAATCGATGCTCGCGTGTCCAAGGAAATTGAATCGTTCGGAACGAATTCGATCTACATCTACCGGTTCGACCCAAGTTTCAATATCAATCCATCGCAGGAAGAGCGGATGCGCAAGCCTCTTAGCTATGAAGACATGCTGGCCATTCAGGCGGAGTGTCCTTCGATCGTTTATGCCACGGCGTTTATGTCTCCAGTCGACTTCTTCGGCGGACCATTCACGCAGCGCGTTAATGTGCGTTATCGCGACATTGAGATGACTAATGCCGCCGTGCAGGGCACTTCTCCCAACTACTTCAAGATGGGGGTGACGACGATCGGCGAGGGCCGTTACTTTACTGACGAGGAAAGTGCGCGCCACGCCAATGTGGTAGTCATCGGCAGCGACGTGGCCAACACACTCTTCCCTTTCAGCAATGCCGTCGATCAGCAGGTCTCGATTAATGGACGGAGTTACCGGGTGGTAGGTGTGCTTACCGCCCGCGATGTCTTTCTGATCGGCGCTGAAGATCCAAACAATGAGAACAAAGCCGTCTACATGCCCTATCTCACGTTGCACAAACTGTATCCTGATGTTGATGACAACTTTGTCATGGCCCAGGCGCGGCCGGGGCAAATGAAAGAGGCAGTCGAGGAGGTACGTGAACTATTGCGGCGCCGGCGAAAAGTTGCTTACGATGCGCCCGACAACTTTGGGATCTCAACTTCTGAACAGATCCTCTCGCAGTTTGGCGCCATTACCGGCGGCGTGTTCGCACTGATGGTCGCTATCTCGAGTGTCGGACTGCTGATTGGCGGTATTGGCGTGATGAACATCATGTTGGTGTCCGTAACGGAGCGCACGCGGGAAATCGGCGTCAGGAAAGCAATCGGCGCGCGCCGGCGCGACATAGTGTTTCAGTTTCTGATTGAAGCGGCGACGCTGACGGGGCTGGGCGGAATCCTTGGAATTCTGGTTGGCTCCGGCATTGCCCTGTTAATCCAGACAATCATGCCAACTTACATTCCACTCTGGGCGCCAATTGTAGGCTTTGCTGTTTCAGTTGGGTTGGGTGTGATATTCGGATTGTGGCCGGCATGGAAGGCGGCGCGACTAAATCCGATTGAAGCACTCAGGTATGAATAGGAGGGGATTGTCTTGGTTTTTGGTTTTTGGTCAACCCAACATCGGGTTGTGAGGGGTTTTGATTTTTGGTCAATCCCAACATCGGGTTGTGAGGGGTTTTTGATTTGTGATTTCTGATTATTTCTGACTCGTGATTTTTTGATTTGAGAATTTGAGATCTGAAATTTGAGATCTGAGATCCGTTGAGGCCTGACTTAAATTCAAACCACCCGCCAGGTAGAACTCCTGGCGGGTGGTTCATTGGGTCGGTGTCTGCCCATCTTAGGCGTTTTCGTTTTCAATAGCCTTGCGGCGTCTGCGAACCTTTGCTGCGAGACCGGCCAAACCAGCGCCCAGGAGCAGCATTGTGGCTGGCTCAGGGACGCTGGTAGCAACAAGAATGTTGTCCAGAGCGAACGCCGGCACTCCATTGGAGAAAGTTATTTGTACGCTGTCAAACGGTAAAGTGCTTTGAATCCCGGCGAAACCTCCGGCAAAGACCGGGTCGAGAACGCCATTATAATTAAGCGATCCCACATTCGTAACGCCATTAAAGAGCGTGATTGTTGTCGCATTGGCAACCGGGGCTACGGCAAGAACGGCGTAGCCATATCCCAATAGAGTCGCAGGTCCAGACAGAGTGAGTGTCAGGATGCCAGTGGGGTTCCCTATCGACACGATGTTCGGAGGATTGACGTTATTTGTAATACCCGGGCCGCCATCAATAACCACGTTCCCATTTCCCAGGCTGTAGCTGAACAGAATACCCCCAAAAGATAGTCCGTTTACCTCTGTGCCGTCAGCCAGGCCGGTAAAGGTAATCGGCGTTGTACCCGGTGGAAACGCGCCTGGTCCGATGCTAATGACATCGGCACGGGCTATAGATGTCGAAGACAGCAGAAATACGAAAAGCGCGACTATTAGCTTCATTCGCTTTGCAGTAATCATCGCTATTTCCTCCGGAGAGAAGTAAACAAACAGTCATCAGAAAACAAGTTGGGCGTTGGTTTTGCGGCAAATTGCAAGCCGCGACTGTCCCCGGGGTCGATACGTTAATTGCTGCCGGTTTCTAAGCCTTTCTGTATTACGAGAAAAACCGAAATAGCAAACCTGTCTGAGAGCTGGATCGGATTCTAGATTTTGGACGATTCGAGCCCTGAGTCTTCGGCCCATTTGCAGCTGAGTGCTAGCCCCCAGCAAGAGTGGAGCAATAGCTAGTGTCCTGTCTCTGAAGTTCGCTGACAAATTCGTCGAGGGCAGATGGCTCAAATCAAATGATACGCAACCCCAATCCCGTAGGGATGTAATGTTTATAGCACGTTGGCCCGAAGATATGGCTCCCAGCTCCAGCGGAGCGAACGTTCTTGCGGTGCTTGACCCCAGGCAGACATTTCGCTCCGCTGGAGCTTCTAAAAAATCCCCTTGGTCCCGCGGTCTATAAACATTCGATCCCTACGGGATTGGGGT
>JAMQPH010000099.1 GCA_023717605.1 Pyrinomonadaceae bacterium | reverse complement strand
GGGCGCAGAATCCTGTGAGCGCGCTGGGAAAAGGCCGGGGAAGTTCCAGGCGCATTCCGCGAAAATTCCCAGAGTGCATATGAGCCAGCAAGCAAACGAGATATACGAATTTGGTCGCTTACACCTGGATGCGCGGGAACGCTTGCTATTGCGCGATGGAGTCGCAATTTCGCTTACTCCCAAGTCATTTGACCTGTTGCTTGCTCTGATTGAACGAGCTGGGAAGCTGGTTGAGAAAGAAGAACTATTCCAGAAGGTCTGGCCGGACACGATTGTCGAAGAATCGAATCTGTCCTCGAACATCGCGCTCATCCGAAAGGCGCTGGGCGATGGAATGAATGGCAAGCGGTACATCGAGACCGTGCCGAAGCGCGGCTATCGCTTTGTAGCTGAAGTGCGAGTGCACAATGAAGGGAGTGCTGCGCTTGATGTCACGCCCAAGCCAGATCTTCCCGTGAAGAACGTCTCTTTGAGGGGTCCCAGCAAAACTCTCCGAAGACGTACCTTACTTGTTTGTGGCGCTCTCATCCTTGCCGCAACGGTGCCCGTTTACCTCACCTTAAAGTCGCGCTGGCAGACACCCACGGTTACGCGTTACACCCAGCTCACCAGTGACGGGCGTTCGAAAAGAGATGCGGTCGTCACTGACGGCTCGCGGGTCTATTTTTCAGAACAATTGGGCGGACAAATTGTGGTGGCTCAGGTTTCGACCGCCAGCGGGGAGACCGTGCCCCTTCAGCCGCAGTTATCGAACGGCAATCTGCTGGCAATCTCTCCTGACAAATCCAAGCTGCTGATTGGAAGGTTCCAAGCGTCCGCGCCTGAATGCCCGCTCTGGATTGTGCCGGTCACGGGGGGATCGCCTTACCGCCTCGGTGACGTGTTGGCCCATGCCGCTACCTGGACAGCTAACGGAGAATCGATCACTTATGCCAATGGTGGCGATCTGTTTCAGGTGATGAATGACGGCAGCAAGTCACTCAAACTCTTAGGCCTGACCGGCCGTATTGATTGGGTGCGTTGGTCGCCCGACGGCAAGCGCGTGCGGTTCACCGTCCGTGATACAAAAACGCTGTCGCCTAAAATATGGGAAGCGCCTGCTGATGGCTCCAACCCACATCCATTGTTTCCAGATTGGAATAATCCGGAGGGCGAGTGTTGTGGCAACTGGTCTGTTGACGGGAAGTACTTTGTCTTCGAGTCCGTGCGGGATCGTAGGTCAGACATCTGGGTCTTGGCGGAAGAATCCGGACTCTTCGCAAGGGCCAGGCGTGAGCCAGTACAATTGACGTTCGGCCCGATGAATTTCCGTGCGCCCGTACCGAGCGCTGACGGCAGCCGAATTTTTGTCATCGGCCAACAACAGCGCGGTGAGTTGATTCGATACAACGCAAGCACGCGACAATTCGTCAGCCACCTCTCAGGGCTATCGGCAGAAAACTTAAGCTTTTCCGCGGACGGTGAATGGATGAGTTATGTGACTTACCCGGAAGGCGATTTGTGGCGGAGTAAGGTGGATGGCAGTCAGCGGCTCCAACTCAGCTTTCCACCCCTACATGCTCGCAATGCTCGCTGGTCGCCGGATGGAAATAGAATTGCCTTCCAGGCACAGCGTCCCGGTAAAGCCTGGAAGATACACATGGTCTCTCGAGATGGGGGGAGTCCACAACAACTGATGCTTGAAGATCGCGAAGAGCGGGACCCCTCCTGGTCCCGAGATGGCAACTCCCTTGTCTTTGATGCCCGATCAGCACTGGGGAACCGGTCCATCTACTTACTGGACTTGAGGACGAATCAAGCTTCGCTACTGGCCGGCGCGACGAGAATGTTTTCTCAGCGCTGGTCACCGGATGGGCGTTACATTGCCGCCTTGCCCCTGGATTCCAAGAAATTAATG
>JAMQPH010000072.1 GCA_023717605.1 Pyrinomonadaceae bacterium | reverse complement strand
GAAGTCTCTACGCTTCATTATCAGCTCCTTCAGATCTGATTTTCTTCTCCAGCGCCGCCCGTACTTTCTTGATGACTCCACCCGGCGTGGGATACCAGAGACGGCTGGACTCGAATGCCTTCGAACCATCAATGTCAACACTCAACTCACCGAGGCCGCCCTTTACGGTTTCCACTGTCAGTTCAGGTTCTTGTGAAAGATTAGCAGCCACACGGGCGGCTATCAGATTTTTTATGGGTCAAACCGGACAGTAGCGAATAGTGATGCTCTTCATAAAACGTCCTCTCCTCAATACGAACCAGTACAGTTATTCAAAATCAATGCGCAACTTCGCTCATCAGCGCCAGGAGGTTGTTCTCCGAGTCGCGGAAGGAAGCCAGCCATAGATCATAGGTTCCCATGTTCGCGACAAATAGAGGTTGTTCCTCAAATTGAACACCGCGGTCGGTTAGGGTTTGCGTCGCTTGCTGAATGTTGTCCACCTTGAAGTAGAGAACCGAACTGGGGTGATCAAACTCCGGCTTCTCAGGTAGCGAGAGCATTAACCTGATTCCAGCGCAGTCGAAGAAGGCCATATGCGGGGGCACGGTGAAGAGATGTTTCATCCCCAGCGTGTCCCTATAGAAGCCTATTGCACGTTCAAGATCGTGGGTGTTGACAGCAATCTGTGCAATCGCCGATAAACCGAAGCTTTTTGTGTCTGCCATCTGGTTCTCCTTTTTCGAGTTTATTGCCAAACGCAGACACTATAGACAACTGACCCGGACATGCGCTTCTTGAAAATCACCTTTTTGCTCTTCGATAGGTCTCTGGCGGCACTCCAACCCGCTGCCTGAACAACCAGCTGAAAGATCCCAGGCTTTCAAAACCCACCGCAAAACATACGTCAGTCACAGGTTGGTCGGTCTGGACCAACAGCCCTTGCGCCCGTTCAAGTCGAATGCGCGTGAGATACTGGTGCGGAGTTTGATGAAAAGCTTGCTTGAAAGTTCGCAAGAAATGATTAGTCGAAAGGCACGCAACCCTGGCCATGTCGTTGAGCGTGATCGGTTCGTCGAAGCATGCCGCGGCATAGTCTCTGGCGCGATGAAGCCTCCTATACAACTCTTCGCGACTTGTTGCACGCAGGGCCGGGATCGACTCAACCTGTCGACGCACTCCGGCATGAACCAGCAGTAAACGCTCCATTACCTCGTGGAGTTGTTCAGCCACACCGGCGGTTTCGTGTTTGATACAGGATGTTTGGGTTCTCAGACGAAGAAGTGCCGGAGAGAGGACCTCATCATGCGGGTAAGTTTTCTCGAAGAAGTTGGTCGCGCGGGTTGGGTGGACTGGGTCGTCGAGCAGTTGCGATGTCTTCGCGCTCAGGCTGCGCTGAATACTTTCGGCTAAACCGTGCTCAAAGAATATGCAAAATGACTCAATTTCAGTTTCCGAGTCAACGGCAACCAGGTAGGTTTGGCCCTCATTTAATATGAGGTAGGAACTATCGTCGACCGCATAGCGTCCAACTCCAACATCATAGAATGCACGGCCGCCAAAGAAGCACTTGATCGATAACGGGCCAACGCCTTGCCAACGATGTCTGAAGCCTCGTTCATGCAGGATGTGAGTAGCCTGGCCCAGACCGACCTGTTCGCCAGAGTCTCCGTTGAGCTTGAGTGTTATTAGCATCGGCCTTGCGTCGGGCTTGGACTCGACGATTTGTTTGACGAGTCAACGAACTTCATGCCTACTCATTTCGTCAATCCCTGCTGCTCGCCGACTCGATATGCCTCCCGAAGCCAGCCTTGGACCTCATCGTCCAAATCGGATTCAGAGGTGACACGGAATTGATGTCCGACGAACTGCTGGGTGTACTCTTCTATCTTTACAAATCTTGGACTGTTGAATTTTCTAGGCAGCCCCAGCGAACAGATCAAATAGGACTTTCTCGGATAGCAGCCGGCAAATCTCACCCGCACTTGAAATACCACACGCGTTTTCTGAGGGATCATCCTCACCGGCCCGCAGGCTCGCACCATTCTGGAAAATTTCTTAAACAGCTTGAACACATGCGGCTCAGTCTTAGCGAAGAGTGTTTCCAGACTGTACTTGCCGCAGGAGTGCCACATGTTTTCGGTAACGAACCATTCACCGCATTTTGGACAGCGCCAGAGGGGTTTGAGTCTCTTTCTCATCGGAGTGGTGTGATTCCAATACCGTGAACAGGCTTCAGGGTGCGACGTCAATGAGCCTGACCTAAGAACCAGTTGGAGCATTCTGTTTGAAGTGTCTCCCGCTTTGCAAGAGTTGGCGTCTTAGCCTAGTGTTGTATTTCCCTGATCTGGAAAACTCCTGGAGACTCGGAATGAAATCGCGGCAAGAGCTGCGAGGTATGACTGTGGAAACGATACCAGACATTCAAGAACGGCCGAGCGTCGCCCGTATCCTGCCCTTAGTCGCGATTGTGGGCCGGCCTAACGTGGGCAAATCCACGATCTTTAACCGTCTCACAGGTGAGCGGAAGGCGATTGTGGGCGATGAACCGGGAATCACACGCGATCGGATATACGGCGAGGTGGAATGGTCAGGCAGCCAGTTCGCTATCGTGGATACTGGTGGAATTGTTCCCGATGACGATGCAGTAATCCCCGCAAATATCCTGAAGCAAGCGGGCCTTGCGATTGAAGAAGCCCGGGCGCTTATTTGGGTCGTCGATGCCCGAAGCGGTATCACACCTTTGGATGAAGATCTCGCGAAAGTGCTGCGACAAACCGGAAAACCCGTGCTAGTCCTGGCGAACAAGGTTGACGCCGCGAAGCTGCAAACCGAAGCCGCGGAGTTCTATCGCTTTGGTTTTGAAGAAGTCTTTCCGGTTTCAGCTGAACAAGGACTCGGAATTGGCGAGCTGCTCGATGCCGTCGTTCAACATCTGGAAGAGACGCGTAGCGATGACACAGGCAACGAGCCCACACCTCAGTTTGCCTTCAGAGATAACGATGCTGACCTTACCTTGCCGCCGAAGGAAGAGACGAGAGAATTGCGTCTGGCGATTGTTGGACGACCCAATGTTGGCAAGTCGTCTTTGTTGAATGGGCTGTTAGGAAAAGAGCGTGTGATTGTTTCCCCCATCGCGGGAACCACACGCGATGCAATCGATACTGTGTTGGAAACGCCGGAGCAGACGTTTCGAATTATCGATACGGCCGGAATCCGTCGTAAGGGCAAGACGGGGCAGATGGCGGAAAAGCTTTCGGTCGTCATGGCTAGAAAGAGTCTGGAGCGGGCAGACGTCGCGATTGTGCTGATCGACGCTGAAGAGGGACCGACGGCGCTCGATGCCCACATCGCGGGCTACGCGCACGATGCCGGCTGCTCGATCATTATCGCCGTCAATAAGTGGGACGCCATTGAGAACAAGGAGACAAATACAGCCGTTGAGTTTGAGCGGAAGGTGCGCGACAAAATGAAGTTTCTTGACTGGGCGCCACTGGTTACGATCTCGGCATTAACCGGACAGCGGATCGACAAGATTCTCTCCCTGGCAATGCATGCGAATGAAGCCCGCAATCGTCGCATTCCTACTTCACAACTGAATGCTTTCTTTGAAGAGGCCATCGCTCAGCCGCGCGGCGGCAGTTCGCCGGCACCTGTTCGAGGAGGTGTATCCAGGCTGCACGTGCAGTACCTGACCCAAATTGCCGTGCGGCCCCCAACGTTTGTGGTTTTTACCGCTGGTGGGAAGCCAGGTCTTCACTTCTCCTATGAACGCCACCTCCAAAACCGTCTTCGCGAAGAGTTTGACTTCTTTGCCACTCCGCTTCGTATCGTGGAAAGACACAAGAAGCGTGGCAAGCGTTAGAGAACTCTTGACCTCATGCACAATCCAAAAAAGTCGCCAATTAACTTCGAAGTAATTGCGCAGGACGGTGAGGCGCGCGCAGGAATTCTGAACACTCGCCGTGGACTCATAGAGACGCCGGTATTCATGCCTGTCGGAACTGCCGGAACCGTCAAAGGGATCCGGTTCGAGGAACTCGAGTCAAAGGATCTGGACGCTCGCATCATTCTCGGGAATACCTATCACCTCTGGTTGCGGCCCGGCGTGGAAACGATCAAGGCCTGCGGAGGGTTGCACCGCTTCATCGGGTGGGACCGCGCCCTGCTAACTGATTCCGGTGGATTTCAAGTTTGGAGTCTCGGAGCGTTAAGGAAGATTAGCGAAGAAGGCACAGAGTTTCGATCTCATGTGGATGGCAGTCTGCGGTTCTTGTCACCTGAAGTGGCGATGGAAGTGCAGGCCGCGCTGGGATCAGACATAGTCATGGTGTTTGACGAGTGTGCTCCGGGCAAAGCCACTCATGATGAGGCACGTGCGAGTCTGGAGCTGACGGCGCGCTGGGCGAAACGCTCGCGAGAGAGGTTTGACCAGTTGCAGGGGGATGGGTCCGACAAGGGCGCTATTGGGCCCACCCAGCCAGAGGAGTTGAGCGGTGCCCAGGCACTCTTTGGCATTGTTCAAGGAGCTGGGCACCGCGATCTGAGACACGAAAGCCTGGCACGCACAGTGGAAATCGGTTTTGATGGTTACGCGATTGGCGGTCTCAGCGTTGGGGAAGAGAAGTCTGTAATGTGGGACGTAGTGGACGAGGTCGCCCCTCTCATGCCGCCTGGTCGACCGCGTTACCTGATGGGCGTGGGGACTCCTGAGGACTTGATTGAAGCGGTCGCCAGAGGGGTTGATATGTTCGACTGTGTCTTGCCCACACGAAATGGTCGCACCGGGCAAGCGTTTACCTCTCAAGGAAAGTTGAACATAAAGAATGCGCAGTGGACAGAGGATCAACGACCGTTGGACGATTCCTGCGCGTGCTCAGTCTGCCAAAGACACTCTCGTGCCTACCTCCGGCACCTTCATCAATCGGGAGAGATGCTGGCCGGTATCTTGCTGACCCACCACAATCTAGCCTTCTTCCTTGACACTATGCGACGTGTGAGGCAATCTATCCGGTCTGGCGATTTCCCAAAATTTCGACGAAAGTTCATAGAGCGCCTGAGCGCATCAGGAGAATGAAAGCGCGCCAGCGAGCCGGCCGATCGATACTAGTTTTCCTTTGTGCGGTTTTATAAATAAATAGAGACGTTCGCCCTAATCTCAATTCAGAAGATAGTTAAATGACAAATTTTCTCATGTTTTTTCAAGGCGGCCTGGGAGCGCTCGGCGGCTTGCTGCCCATGCTGCTTATCATTGCCGTGTTTTACATGTTGCTCATCAGACCACAGCAGAAACGACAGAAGCAGCTGCAGGAAACGATATCGCAACTGAAAGCGGGCGATCGAATCGTTACCACTGGCGGAGTGATTGGAACCATCACCACGGTTCGCGACACTAGCTTCCTTATCAGAAGCGCTGACAAGTCAATTCTCGAAATTGCGAGATCCGCCGTTGCCGGAATCGATGAGGAAGAGAAGAAGTAGTCCCCCCTTTACTATCATTACTTTTCAAATGTCTTTGCAATGAAGAAAAAGAACCTCCTTCAACGTACCATCATCATTGTTATTGTCACGCTGCTAGGCTTTTATATTGTCATCGGTCCACGCCGCAAGCCCAGGCTTAGCGATTTTACCTGGTCAGGCATCAAGGCTACCCTGCAGTCGAACATCCGTCTGGGCCTTGACCTAAGAGGCGGGTCTCACCTGGTAATGCGGGTTAAAACTGATGAATTCTTGAAGAAGTTGACGGAAGGTAATGCTCTCGCCGTTCAAACTACGGCGCGAGACGCTGGTTATCCGCCCAAGGACGTTAAGGTGGAAGCGACTTCCGGCAACTATCGAATCATTCTTGAAGCTGCGGATCCGACCAAGCTTACCGAGATCGATGAAGCCGTAAAGAGGAAGGTCGACCTTACCGAATGGACCTCATCAATCAGCGGCAACACGATCAGTTGGACGCTAACGCCCACTGCCCAGCGAGCACTTGCGGAACAGGCAACCGAGCAGGCTAAGCGCATCATTGAAAGCCGCCTGGATGCGGTAGGTGTGGCGGAGCCGCTGGTGCAGCGACATGGAGCCCAAAGCTCGCACCAGATTCTGGTGCAGATGCCCGGCATCCAGGATCCAGAACGCGTCAAGGAGTTGCTCAAAGGCGAGTCACGGTTGGAACTGGTTCACGTTGTTAGTCCGCCCAGCCCGGCACCGGTGCAAACTTACCCCACGAAAGAGGAAGCAGAAGCTTCTTTGGGAGGAACGGTCCCGAGCAACCGAAAGGTGCTTCCGTATACGGAACGCACCGAGCCCGCAACCGCTGGCCAACCGGCTCCCGCCACGGAAAAGCCTAAGCAGTGGGTTGTAGTTGAATGGCCTCCAGTAGTGGATGGTAGCGAGCTGCGCAACGCGAGTGCTACACAGTCTCGAGGCGGATCTTCGGATTATCAGATTGCCTTTTCGCTTAAGCCCACCGGAGCGGAAAAGTTTGGCGCCTGGACCGGGGCCAACGTCAACCAGTACATGGGCGTGGTGTTGAATGATGAGGTGAAATCAATCGCCTTCATCAAATCTCAGATTTTCGATCAGGGTGAGATTAGCGGACGGTTTACCAAGGAGTCTGCCGAGGATCTGGCGCTCACATTGAGATCCGGGGCCTTACCGGCGCCCATCGAATATCAGGAGGAGCGAACAGTAGGACCGAGCCTGGGTGCCGATTCAATCCGTGCGGGTGTGCGTGCTTCAGCCTTCGGACTGCTTTTCGTTGTAGGCTTCATGTTGTTTTACTACCGCGGTTCCGGCGTAAACGCAGTGGTGGCGTTACTCTTGAACATGATCCTGATGCTGGCAGCTCTGATTGTATTCGGCGCTACCTTAACGCTGCCGGGTATTGCCGGAATGATTCTGACGATTGGCATGGCCGTCGATTCGAACGTGCTGATCTTTGAAAGGATTCGCGAGGAACTGCTTACGGGGAAGACGATCCCCTCGGCGGTTGACCAGGGATTTCAGCGGGCGATTGTGACTATCATTGATACCCACGTCACCACAATAGTCTCGTCACTTTTTCTGTTTGTCTTTGGCACTGGGCCTCTGCGAGGCTTCGCGGTCACGCTTGTGCTTGGCCTGGTAATAAATCTTTTCTCAGCCGTTTACGTTTCGCGTACCATCTTCATGTGGCAACTGAGTCGCAAGCGCCGCGTTGAGTCTCTGAGTATCTAATAACAACAGACGAGTCAACAGTTACTCGTCACCAACACCTTCTTCTTCTGGTCTTATGATTCAAGTTTTCAAGAGCATTAATTTTGACTGGCTCGGGCGGCGCCGCCTGTTCATTGGGATTTCAGTTGTCCTAATGCTGGCCGGCCTGGGTTCGGCTATGTTTCGACAATGGAAGCACCCCAATGGCACGGAAGCTTTTAACCTGGGAGTCGACTTCAAAGGCGGAACCGTCGTAACTACGAAGTTCAGCCAGCCGACTACCGCGGAGGCAATCCGCGCGACCTTAGCCGGGCAGGGATTGACTGACGCTACTATCCAGGGCGTAACCGATCAGCCGAACACTTTCCTGATCAAGGTGCCGCTTGAGGTTGCGGGTGGTGAACAATCGCAGGAAGTTGAACTTGGCCGTAAGAAAGTTCGCGATGCCTTGAACACGATCGGCCCCGAGCGCCAGGCCTATGAAATTCTCGGTACCGAGGCGGTGGGAGCGGTAGCCGGAGCTCAGCTTAGAAACAAAGCCATTGCGGTGACGCTGGCGGCTCTGGTAGGCATGCTTGTCTTTATAGCCTTCCGTTTTGAATGGACATACGGCGCCGCGGCCGTAATCGCCGTGTTTCACGACGTCCTGGTGACCCTGGGCTTCTTCTCGATCTTCCAGTGGGAGATTAGTCTTACTGTTATCGCGGCTCTGCTGACGCTCGTTGGCGCTTCTGTTAACGACACGATTGTCGTCTTCGATCGCATCAGAGAGAACCGCCGTCTTCACCGGCGCGACACGCTCTATAAGATCACCAACGATTCGATCAATCAGACCCTTTCCCGAACGGTTATCACCCAGGGACTGATCATTCTCTCAGTTCTTGCCCTGGTAATTTTTGGTGGCGATGTGCTGCGTGGGTTTTCTCTGGCACTGCTAATTGGGACGATCGTCGGTACTTATTCTTCGATCGCTGTCGCCAGTCCAATCATGGTTTGGTGGGAGCAGCGTATCGAGGCTGCCAAGAAAGCCGATGCGTTGGGCGCGGCTCCCGTTGCCGCTCGCTCCACGCGTGCCGGCAACAGTAAAGTGAAGCCCGAGCCCCTTTCTGCTCATGCGGAAAAACACCCGCGCCGTGCAGTTTAAGGTTGCACTTGTCATACCTGGCAGAGAGGCCGATGTGCCTCGAAGCCAACATCTAATAACACCGATTTTGCTCTTGACTTTGCGACGCGTTGCGGCATAGACTGCCGCCGTTGCTGGCCAATTAAATACTCAAAAGTCGACCGCGCATTGCAAGCGAATGGTTGGATGCGCGGCGGTCTGTTGAGGGGCCGGCGAGTTTTTTCTCGCGCAGCGGCCTTTTCAAATCTAAATTTGAGTGCTCAGATCGTAGAGCTGCTGTTTCCCCTTCATTTAGTTTACGGAACTCTGGCAGACCCCGCAGCGGCCTTTTGAGAGCGCTAACTGCTATTAAAGCGTTTTTACCCTGATCCATTTGGCACCGGAATAGGGAGGAGAAACACATGTTCGACAACCTGGTAGAGTCGAGTTCGCACAAAGACGATATTTCGCGAAAAGGCTCGTTCATTCTTGTTACTGTCGCCGTCTATGCCGTGCTGGGCGTCGCATTTTTCGTTGCCGGTATCTACTGGTATGACGCTCATCTGGAGAACCAGAATCTCGACCTGATCACTCTGGTTGCGCCGGTACCGGTGCCGCCACAACAGGCTCAGCAGAAGGAGGACGCTCCCAAGCCGACCAAGGTAGAACAGAACGTAGACGTGAGAAGAGAGCTGATTGCGGATGTCTCGCGAACGGAGCTGGTTCCCAAGGAGATCTCTGCCAAGGCTAGTGACGTGCCTCCTGTAAGGCGCGGCGTCATCACCCAGATTGGAAGCTCCAATTCTGACGCTGCGGCTCCAGCACCTGCTGGTCCGGGCGGCACGGGGATAATATCCGCTCCCACAAAGGTCGACATCTCTGAACCGCCACCACCAGCGCCTACTCCACCAAGAGCTCCAATTTCAGGCGGCGTCTTGAATGGGAAGGCTATCAGCCTGCCGAAACCGGCGTATCCGCCTATTGCCAGGCAAGCACACGCCTCCGGAACCGTAGTGGTCCAGGTCACCATCGACGAGAACGGCAATGTGATTTCCGCACGCGCGGTGTCCGGACATCCGTTGTTGCAGGCAGTGTCAGTTGGAGCTGCTCGCGGAGCGAGGTTTTCGCCTACGAAGCTCTCTGGACAGCCGGTGAAGGTAACCGGCGTCATTACTTACAACTTCGTGGCTCAATAACTGCGGAAGGTCATCTGTCAGGTGAGGCTCTGCGGGAGCCTCATGCTGTTGACCCCTGCTAGCTTTCAATGTCGAAAAAACGTTTGGAGGGTTTACCGTGACTATTCTAACAAGTCTTCTAGGAACAAAGGCCTTTAGCCTCTTCATTCTCTTGTGGCAAGCCGCGCCGGCAGAAGGTGCCGCAGCAGATCACTTTTCAATAACTCAGATGGTGAAGAGCATGGGCAGCGTCGCGATTGCGGTTGTCGTCATCCTCTTAATCATGTCGGTCTATTCAATTGCGATCATGGTTGAGCGGTATCTAACTTACTCTGCCGCCAAGAAACAGTCGCGCGAATTTGCTCCTCGTGTCGCGCAGGCATTAAAGAACGATCGTATCGAAGAAGCCATCAACATCAGCGACAAGCACCGCAAGTCGCACCTGGCGATGGTGGTGAGCAGCGGTTTGCAGGAGTTTCGCGCCCACGGGCAGTCGTCGGATATTTCCGGCGATGAGATTGAAGCTTCCAAGCGGGCGCTACAACGAGCGATCGCCATCAAGACTGCCGAGTTCAAACGTGGATTGTCTGGTCTGGCTACGATTGGTTCAACCGCTCCCTTTGTAGGTCTCTTTGGAACGGTGTTTGGAATCATCAATGCCTTCCGTGGAATGAAGAATGCTGAGACAGCTGGTATTGGCGCGGTCGCGGGCGGTATTTCTGAAGCCTTGTTTACCACCGCTCTTGGTTTGCTCGTAGCAATTCCGGCGGTATGGCTGTTCAATTACTTTACCGGAAAGGTCGATGGGTTCGTGGTAGAGATGGATAATTCGGCTTCCGAGCTTGTCGACTACTTCATTAAGAATCGCACCAAGCAATTGAAGCCGTAAGGCCACGCTGCTTTACATGCGAAAATTAAGGGGCCGCTTCGGGCTGGCCCTTGCAATGGCTTTGCGAAAGGGGATTTGTTATGGGAATGAGTGGTGGCGACCAGGGTGGCTTTCAATCCGAGATTAATGTCACCCCGATGGTCGATATTATGTTGGTGTTGCTGATCATCTTTATGGTGGTGACACCATTGCTGCAACACGGTATTACGGTGGCTCTCCCGTCGGGCATGACGAACCCTGACGTCGATCCCAGAATTATCAAAGAGTCGTCGATTGTGATCTCCATCCCCAACAATGGCGAGTACTACCTTGGTAAGACGAGAGTGCCCCAGGAAGACATCAAAACAAAGGTCGGTCCGATGCTAGAAAAAATGAAAACAGATGAGGACCGGATTGTCTATATCAAGAGTGGGGTTAATGTCTCATATGGCGATGTGGTCAATGTCATCAATGAGGTTAGAGGGCTTGGCGTAGATAAGATTGGCTTGGTAGCTGACAAGAAGAAGGGCGGTGCGGCGGTTCCAGAACCGGCGACATAGCTCGTTTCGCGCACGTGTCCTTTGAAGGTTGTTCTGATTCTCGAGGAGTAAATTCATGTCTATGGATGGTGAAAAGAACGGACACGGCGGTGCGAAAGCTGTGCCTTACATCAATGTGACGCCGTTAATTGACGTCCTTCTTGTGTTGCTGATCATCTTTATGGTGATCACGCCGCTCAAGCCCAGCCGCTTTAAGGCGGATATTCCCACGCAGAGAGATCCAAACGAGGACCTCAGTCAACTGAAGCCAAATCCACTGACCCTCGTCGTCTCAATCTCAAACGATCTTCAAATCAAACTTAACCAGGAATCGATGGGATCTGTAAACGACACGGCATTCTTGTCTCAGAGGCTGGCGCAGGTGTTCCAGCAGCGCAAGGAGCAACGAGCGTATAAGCCTGGCATGGAGACCCGCACCGACGTGCCTGAGCAGGAGCGCATTGAAAAGACTGTGTTCATAAAGGCCCCGCGCGGAATGAGATATGAAGAGGTGGTAAAAGTGATCGACGCAATAAAAGGCGCCGGCGCTAACCCGGTTGGTTTGCAGGTAGATGATCTTCCTCAATAGAGCGCAGCGGATAACTTGAAAGATTCGATCTCTGGCCTGCCGCATAGTTGCCGGTCAACATTGGAGCCACCGATAAATGAAACTCTCTCAAGCTAGGATCGCAATCGCCCTGGCAGTTGTTATTGCCACCAGTTCGGGTTGTGGCGTTATCAATAGAATAAGAGCTAAGAATGAACTGAACGAAGCCGCCCGCACTTATCGCGAAGGGAATTTTGTTGAAGCCGAGCAACATGCCCGAAGTGCCCTCGACCTCGATCCTAATAACAAGACGGCGCCATTGTTTATTGCTCGCACTGTTCACGCCCAGTACCGTACGGGTGTCAATACTCCCGAGAACATCGCCAAGGCACGCGAAGCGATTGAGGCTTATAGGAAGATCCTGGAGTCTGACGCCACGAATGAAGAGGCGTACAAGGCGATCGCCTTTCTTTACGAGAAAATTAAGGAGGACGAGAAGCTTCGAGATTGGATCATCGCCCGGGCTAATGATACTCGAGTAGAGCCGGACAAACGCGCTGAAGCTTACATCGTGCTCGCCAGCAAAGACTGGAACTGTTCCTTTCAGATCACCGACTTGCCTACCAACAAAATTACGACCATAACCGAGGGTAAAGCCACCGTCGCCTACAAGAAACCCAATCAAAAAGACTTCGAAACAGCTCAGATGTGCGTGAAGCGGGGCCTCGAGGAAGTGGAGAACGCACTTAAGTTTGATCCCAACAGCGAAGCAGCTTGGTCGTATAAAACAAATCTGCTCGCGGAAGCTGTCAAGCTGGCGGAAATGGAAGGCAAGACGGATCGAAAGGCGGAGTTGGACAAACAACGCGAAGAGGCACAAAAGCGCACTACCCAACTGAGCGAGGCAAACAAGAAGAAACAAGCTGAAGAAGAAGCCAAGAAAGCAGCCTCGCCACCCACCAGTTAACTCTGGCGGACAACAAAATCCATTAAGACGATCGCTAATGGGTGATGCTCGATTTCGAGTCGAGCATCACCCGTTTTGTTATAATCACGGGCCAGCGCTCCAATTAGCGCGCTAACGTTAGAGTTTGCCAGTCCAAAGATGATTCGTATTGAGGACATTGTCGAGAAGGTTGCCAGCAATCATCCGCAGGCGGATCTCGATCTGTTGCGACGCGCCTATCTGTTCTCGGCGCGCGAACACAAAGGACAGAAACGAGCATCTGGTGAATCGTATCTGGTCCACCCGCTTGAGGTCGCCGACATCCTGGCGGATATGAAGCTCGACGAAGTATCCGTTGCCACCGGCCTCTTGCACGATGTGGTTGAGGACACGCTCGTAGACCTCGATACAATCAACGAATACTTCGGGGCTGAGATCGCGCATTTGGTAGACGGGTTGACCAAGATTGCGCAAATCAGCAATGTCTCTCGCGAAGAGCAACAAGCCGAGAACGTGCGCAAGATGTTGCTGGCTATGGTTGATGATGTCCGGGTCGTATTGGTGAAACTTGCGGACCGCCTTCATAACATGCGCACCCTCCACTATCTCAGTCCGGAGAAGCGAAAACGCATTGCTGAAGAGACCATGGATATCTTTGCCCCGATCGCCCACCGTCTGGGCATGGGCAAGTTGAGAGGCGAGCTGGAGGATCTTGCTTTCCGCCATCTGCACCCTGACGACTATCGAGAACTGTCCGAACAACTTGAGAAGCGACGCGCCGAAACCGAAGTGTTCTTAAAAGGGGTAACTACTAGAATCGAAGAGAAGATGCGGGAAGCCGACGTGCCTTTTGTCAGCGTGGACGGCAGAGTGAAACGGCTTTATTCCATCTGGAAAAAGCTCCGGCGCCAGAGGATCAGTTTGGACCAGGTCTACGATCTGGTGGCCGCGCGGGTTATCACTCCGAACGAGATCCGGCACTGCTACGCGGCCCTGGGCGTGATTCATAACACCTGGAAGCCGGTTCCGGGCCGCATCAAGGACTGGATAGCGACACCTCGAGACAATCTCTACCAGTCGCTTCACACCTCCGTGATCGGTTCCAATAGCCAGTCGTTCGAAGTCCAGATTCGAACTGAAGACATGCATAACATCGCCGAGGAAGGGGTGGCCGCTCACTGGAAGTACAAGGAAGGGAAGCGTGGCTCGCGGGATGATGACCAGGCGCTGCAAGCACTGCGCTCGCTAGTCGAATGGACGCAGGAGGTAAAAGACTCGCGAGACTTCCTCGATTCTCTAAAGTTGGATCTTTATCCGAAGGATGTCTATGCCTTCACTCCTATGGGCAAGGTTATTCAATTGCCGCGCGGGGCCACACCCGTGGACTTTGCGTTCATGATCCACTCAGAAGTTGGTAACACCTGCACCGGCGCAAGAATCAATGGCCGAATGGTCCCGCTCAGAACGCAGATCCAGAATGGTGATGTTGTTGAAATCATCACCTCTTCATCGTCACACCCTTCCCGAGACTGGCTCAACTTCATTGTCACTTCGAGAGCCAGAAATCGTGTGCGTCACTGGGTAGCTGAGCAGCAACGTGCAGAGTCCATAGAGATTGGACGGAAGCTCTTTGAAAAGGAAGCTGCCCGATTCCAGCTATCCGTAAAGAAGGTACTGAGCTCCAGCGACATCGAAATGAAAAGGGTGTCCAGTGATTATGGGTACGGACGCGTTGACGATCTGCTGGCGGCGATTGGATATGGCAAGTTAATACCGCGCAACGTAATCGCCAAATACCTCGGTCCCGAACAGTTCGAACAACTGGATAAACAAAAAGAGTCGCGCTTGCGTAGCGGCGTGCGTGCGGTAAAGAAACTAATCCGGCTGGGAGACGATTCGATCGTGGTTCGCGGCGTTGACGACTTGATGGTTACCAGGGCCCGCTGCTGCAACCCCTTACATGGCGAGGACATCATTGGCTATGTTACCCGGGGCAAGGGCGTGGCGGTCCACACCAAACGCTGTAAGAACGTCATGCAGCTAATGGTAAATCGCGAACGCATTGTGGAAGTGGAATGGGCCGGCAAACAAGACAAGACGGCGTATGCCGTGAAGCTGCTGGCGGTTACGGAGAACCGCACCGGCATGATCGCCGGCATTACCGGGGCCATCTCGGATATGAAAACGGGAATTCGTGACGCGCGCGCCTCGGTGGCTCCTGACGAAAGAGGACACATTGAAGTAACGGTAGAAGTATTTGATGTGAAACACCTGGACAAAGTGATTAACTCGATTAGAGGAGTTCCCGGAGTCATCGATGTCGAGCGCATGCAGGGAATGGCCTAGACCGGACCCCAACCCGTCGTGAGCCTGCTCAATCTTGTAAATTCTGTAAATCCTGTCAAATAAACTTCCTTTTTCCCACCGAGGATGCGATGGCCGCCGGTTCTTAGGTCGATCAATACTCAAAGACTTAGACAGGATAAACAAGACTTACAGGATGATTGTGTTGTTTAGTGGATCGTTCTAACAGCAATTGTCTGAGATCAGGGCGCCCGGCTAATTTCATTACCGCTCGCGTCAAGGGCTCTTTGCTCTTCGCTAAACCTTTCTGCTAGAATCTCCCCTTTGCTTTGGACATCAAAATTAAGGCGGTCTCTACCGTGAAGCAGATTATTAAGACCGACCGAGCTCCGCAGGCGATCGGTCCCTATTCGCAGGCCATCAAGGCCCGCGGATTTGTTTATGCATCCGGCCAGATACCAATCGATCCCGCGACCGGTCAATTCGTTGTTGGGGGAATTACCGAGCAAACTGAGCAGGTGATGAAAAATGTGGCTGCAGTCTTGGAGGCTGCCGGCAGCGGGTTGGATCGGATCGTGAAAACGACTGTTTTCCTGGCCGACATGGAAGAGTTCGCAGCCATGAATGAGGTTTACGCCAAGTTTTTCACGAGCGATCCACCAGCCAGGGCGACAGTTCAAGCGGCAGGTTTACCTCGCAACGCAAGGGTGGAGATCGAGGTAATAGCCCTCGCGGAATGAGTGGTAACTACGGCGCGGTTAAGGGGATTGCAAGTACTGGTTCTTTGAGAGTTTCAGCAGGAGGTTTGTCAGGCGGCTTTGGAAATCTTGCCGGCCTTTATGCAGTTGGTGCAGACTTTCATGCGTTGCGCGCCACCCTTCGGGAGTTGGACCCGAATGGATTGCAGATTTGGATTAAACCGTCGCGGCGTACGATTATTGGCGTGGGATACGTTATTACCGAATTGGGGACCCTTCCCACAAACTTCGCAGCGTTTTGCCATTACTTTAATGAAACCTCCAAGGGCAACCAGCCCAATTTAGTGCTGTTTAGCTGTACGATGAAGCTAAATTAGTAAGATCGAGAACCAAGGTTTATAACAAAGGCGTTTCTGAATCGTCAAGTAGGCATCGACTCCCCGACTCTCATTAGTATTTCTATAAGGAGCAATTGACAGTGTATAAAACTGCAGGATTACTTAAAACGGTGACGCTTCTGGCGCTGATCGCGCTCGCAAGTAATGCGTGCACCTCGGGTGGGGGCTCCGAAGCCAAGGACAGCACCGTTGCAGCTACCGTGAACGGTAAAAGCATCATGCTGGCAGAAGTGGAACGAGCATTAAACCAACAGGCTGCCGGGAAGCAGTCGCAACTTTCTCAACTTGAACTGGCCCAGGCCCGTTTGCAGATCCTGGGTAGTTTGATCCAGAGGGAAGTCTTGTATCAGCGAGCTGAGCGGGAGAAGGTGTTACCCACCGAGGATCAGATTACCGCGCTAATTAACCAGCAAAAGACACAGAGCGGCATGACCGACGATGATTTTCAGAAGAGCTTGACTGAACAGAATCTGACCATGGAGTCTTTGCGGACCGAGGCGCGCAAGGACATAGCCATCAAGAGTCTTCAGGATAAGTTCAGCTCGAAAATCACGGTTAATGACAAGGAGGTTGAAGAGTTTTACAACGCCAATCGTCAACAGTTTGTCAGCGCACGTGGAGCGGCTCTGGCGGTAATTATTGTGGATCCTGCCGACAATTCGAGTCAGGGCATCCCGGCAGCTAATGACGCGAAGAATGAAGCGGAAGCGAAGCTCAAAATTGATAATCTCTATCAACAGCTCAAAGGTGGAGCCGACTTCGCGTCAGTTGCCCGATCGAAGAGTGAAGACGCTACCAGTTTAGTTCGGGGTGGAGACATTGGGTTTTTTAGTGAGGACGGTCTGAAACAAGCTGGCCTTCCCAAGGAGTTAATGGACCTGCTCATGGGAATGGAGGTGGGCAGCTTTACCGAACCCAAGCAGGTCAACAATCGCTGGTACCTTTTCAAGCTGGCTGAGAA
>JAMQPH010000070.1 GCA_023717605.1 Pyrinomonadaceae bacterium | reverse complement strand
CATCGCGACGCTTGAGACCAACATATGTTCGGCCTGCCATACCGGGAACAGGAGCATCTGGCTAGCCTGATAGATGTGGTACCCCGCCAGCCCCCCCAACCCGATCACCACGAATTTCAGCTTGTGGCGGACCGGCTCACGGCTTGCCCGTAAGACCAACTCCAGTTGCGCCAACCCCAGAGCCATGCCAATCACGATGAAACCATAAGGGACGCGTCCCCATGAGGCCAAGGCAATCGCTGCCTGGCCGTCCTCAAATACCTTCCACTCAAAGACCTGGCCGGTCACCGCAAAGACGGCCAGCAGCAGGCCAACTACCCCAATAATGCGGGCACGCCACAGCGCGGACGTATCCCTACCCCGTTCAGCTGGACGCAAGAACGCAAGCCCGACGTACAGCAAAGCGGCCGGTTGGATTAATTCGGTCGCTAGAGCCATACGCCGCCACAGAAGCGCGTGGGACTCGTCGAGCAATCCTAACCCGTTTGCCAGATGGGTGAGAGCCGTGGCTCCTAAGAACGCCGCAAGACCCCTGTGTGAGGAGCTGTTCTGCCTCCTGACTAGCAGCAAGCAGGCCAGCCCGCCGGCTATCGCCGGTATTAGAAACACCACTACTGAAATTAATGTATTAACGATCATGCTATACCTGCGCGACGACGGTATTAGGCGGATTGGTCGCTGGTCTCGATGATTTTCTTTCCACTGCCATCTCGTGGGGAGTGGCCCCCGCCCGGTACTATTCAGGCTGCTCTGCGTATGACACCCCGCCGTCGGCACCTGGTGGAGCTATGCAGCCCCCTTCCGCTCGGGGTCCTTCCCGAGCGGGGCAGCATTTCAGCTGCCGGTCGGCAACCAGCCAGCGTGGTTGCCGTGTCTCCAACCGCGCCTCCATGGCGCACTGATGTCCGCGACCCACACGTGGGGGGCTACCAACGCCATTAGGAAAATGTTAGAAGAGGTTGGACAGCGCAATCTGGTATCGGACTTCGCTCTAGCCCTTGACCAATAGGAATTTCAATGGCGGTTTTCTCTAAATGGTCCAACCCACCCGATGAACTCCAACTGGAACACGATGCCATTCATGTTTGGCAGGCATCCCTCGACTGCGACATAGGTACTGTGCAACGCCTGGAAGCTTCGCTCGCCCCAGACGAGAAATCCCGCGCGGCTCGATATGCATTTAAGCGGGACCGCGATCACTTCATAGCCGCTCGCGGAATTCTGCGCACCATCCTGGGAGCATATATGCACCGAACCGTCAACGATCTGCACTTTACCTATGGGCCTGAGGGCAAGCCCTCGCTCCAATCGATTAGAGGAGAGCCTTCGATCCGTTTCAATCTGTCACATTCGCATAGCTTAGCCGTATACGCCTTCTCGAATTGCCGGGAAGTCGGGATTGATGTGGAAGCGATCCGTTCTGACATTGCCGAAAGTGACATTGCCGAACGAGTATTTTCGCCGCGTGAGCTCGCTGAACTCCAAGCGTTGGCACCGGAACTACAAAATACAGGCTTCTTCCTTGGCTGGACACGCAAAGAAGCTTACATCAAAGCGCGGGGCTCGGGCATGGGAATCCCTCTTGACAGTTTTGACGTTTCGCTTACGCCAGGCCAACCGGAGGTATTATGTAGCGCAGATAGCAGCCGTTGGAAGGTGCTCTCAATTCAGCCGGCGCCCGGATATGTTGGAGCAGTGGTAGGAGAAGGAACTGATTGGGGCCTCCGCTTGTGGGATTTGAAGAAGTTGAAACAAAGACAGTGAGCTTTGTCCCGCCACCTTGCTATGCTCAGTTCCACTGGCGAATCAATCTGCAGATTGGCCCTGATTTCTGACAAAGCCTCGGAAAATCCTTTCCGAGCAACACGGCCACTCGTCAGACGTTAAGCAACTCCTTGACATCAAACCACGGACAGATGTAAACATCGTGCCCTCACTTGTGATCAGTCCATAGGGAAATGGGGCAGGCAAGTGCTTATTCGGAAGATTCTCCAAATGCACTCCTATTATGAAAGCCTGCCAGAATGCCCTGCCCAGGAGGGCGGGGTTCTTTACTCAGTAGGCCTCGCTGAGTGGTAGGTCAGCCTCTGGCTACCTCTCCCAACACCGCTGCAAGACTCACGTGGGAAAAACCAGTCCACCCTCCTACAAAGAGGATGACGGCTATTTCACAGGGAACATCGACTTGAGATGCCGTTACTGAAGGCCAGAACTTTAGGTACGTACTAGCTCGGATCGGGAATCGTATTGAAAATGTGAATCTTTCGCTCTCAGAATAGAATGGCG
>JAMQPH010000004.1 GCA_023717605.1 Pyrinomonadaceae bacterium | reverse complement strand
TGCGCTCACGCGCAAGCGCAGGGTGCGCCGGCGCACATGAGTTGGGCCAGACGGCTCAAACGAGTCTTCGATATCGACATCGAGCACTACCCGAACTGCGGCGGCAGCTTGAAGATCATCGCCGCAATCGAAGATCCGCCGGTAAATTGTCAAAATCCTCAGCCATCTAGGCCTGCCCAACCGCGCCCTGCCGCGCTCGCCGGCGCAACGATTCGATTTATTCCAAACGACCTAAGGAGCCTGAAAACCGGTTACCAACGCTAACCGATGGCGCTCACGCTCTGAGTTCGAGCCTTCGGCGCGATCTGGAACACTTCGCGCGCCACTGACCACTCCGCCGCCCAAGCCAGCCGAAGCAACATTGGATTTTCATCAACCAGAAAGACGATTGACAACCCGCCGGGCTGGCGATATAGCTCGGATCAGAAAAAAAGGTTGTTTTAGATTTTTTAATACAGGTAGTCCCACCGCTCTGCAACTCGGATCAAGCGGTAGGCGTAACGATGATCTCCGGCTAACGGGGATCAGAAAGGACAGGAGAACGATGAAGGTAGGATACCTAAGGGGGGTTGGCCTCGCGGCCGGCGTCTTGCTGGTCGCCCTGGTCGGCAGCGCCAGCGCTAAGGACGAGTGGTTCGTGCTCAGCGAGAAGGTGGTCAAGACCATGGATCCAAGCACGGAGATCAAGGCCGAAGCGGGGAAGATGTGGAAGGAGGACATCAAGAAGACGAAGATCTCGGTCGAGGGCGCTGACGTGGAGATCACGAAGGTCGTCCTCCGCTGGAAGGGTCGTAAGGACGACACCATCACGAAAGTCGGAGTCGTGAAGTCGGGAGGAGCAACGGCTGAGAAGGACGCTCCAGGACGCGAGGCGACCCTTTTGTCGGTGGGGGTCCAGTACAAGATCCTCGATAATAAACCGACGGCCACCGTCAAAGTTTGGGGATACGACTGAGCGGGGTGTGAACACCGGCCAGCGGACATGTAGCCGCGATCAACGCGCCAAAGGCGAGGTGATCAGGGTTCACGTTTGCTGGAGTCGAGCACGGCTGCGGCGTTCACGTCCCACGGGCACGGGTGGCGAGGCTTCGGCATACCGAAGCACGCCACCCCGCCATGACGCCAGCGAAATAAAGATCGCTCTCGGCCCGGGCAAGTTTTCGACAGTTGACGGGTACTAACTCTGTTGCTGTGGTTGGTTTTATTTGTGCTGACATTTTCCTCTCCCTTTCTTTACCGATTAGCTAACCTTCTCGATGTCAGGCAGCACCCAGGTCTTTTCGAAGAATGCTTTCTCCGGACCATAGAGGCGAAACAGAACTTCAAAGCCGCCGCTCGCATTTTGTGGGTACCCAGTTTGATTCAGTGCCAGACGGAGCCTGGAACAGAAGCTCGGCGTTGACGGCCGGCATGCCCCAGATCACGGCCTCGACGGCGCGGCGTTGGATAGTGCGCTCGGCCAGTTCGGTTGGGCTGAATGCCGATTCGGTTTTGGAGTCAGCCTGTGTCTTCATTGTCGTAGCGCCTTTCTTTCTTGTTAACGGTTCGTGGACACGTTAGCTGGCCATGACGGCCTATTCGTTCGTTCCTATTTCACCGTCAAGCACGCA
>JAMQPH010000891.1 GCA_023717605.1 Pyrinomonadaceae bacterium | reverse complement strand
TTTAGGCTCATGTGTAAACGTCATCCTGATCCATTCCTCGGCGATCTGTCGCGAAGTGAGGTCAGGATTCCAGGCAAGTCGGCCAAACGCATACCAGTTAGCCTGCAGAAAATGATGACCTGTCCAGTTTCGATCCGAACCGGTATTTGCCACGCCCGCAATGCCCGTCAACTGGTGTGCGTAAAGACTTCCGTCAGCCACTTTCGCGACAGTTGATCCAGTGCCTTTGGCAAAGGTGTCAGAGTCGAGCACTTCACGCCACATCGGAGCTAGAAATACCAGATGATTGGAAAAACCGAGGTACTCCTGGGTGATCTGAAGCTCCGGCATCAGTTGTGTCTTTGGCATCGCGCCAAACAATGGGTGGAAGGGCTCACGCGGTTGAAAATCAATCGGTCCATTCTTCACCTGTAGCAGCACGTTAGCCGCAAACTTGCCATCGAAAGGTTGTAGATTCTCGTAGGCCGCCCCCGCACGATCGTAGCCAGGCTTCATGTCATAAACGAAAGCTCGCCAGATCACCACTCCATTGTGAGGAGCGAGCGAGGCGGCAAGCATATTGGCTCCGTCGACGTGAGTGCGATTGTAGGTGCGAGGTCCCGGCTGACCCTCACTATTGGCTTTGACGACAAAACCGCCAAAGTCAGGTATTGACTGATAGATCTCATCCGCCTTCTGCTTCCACCACTGGGCGACTTCGGGATCCAAAGGGTCTGCGGTCTTTAAACCGCCTAACTCCATGGGCGCAGAAAAACGCGCTGAAAGGAAAACGCGAACTCCGTAAGAACGGAACACACCTGCAATGGCCACAACTTTGCGGAGGTAATCCGCGGTCAGGATCTGAGCATTGGCATTCACATTGTTAAGCAGCGAACCGTTGATCCCAATTGAAGCATTAGCACGTGCGTAGTCGAGTAATCGCGGATCGACCTTGTCAGGGAGAGCGCTCCAGTTCCACAGCGATCGGCCTGCGTACCCACGTTCGATGCTGCCGTCGAGGTTGTCCCAATGATCAAGCATGCGCAACTGCACGCGCGGCTTTTGAGTTACGTCCAACCCGTTGATGGGCTGTAGCGTTTGCATTAAGCGCAGGAAGTGAAACGTTCCGTAGAGCGCGCCCAGCTCGCCCTCTGAGGCGATCACAGTCACCGTGTGAGCGTCGAGTTTGAGCGTCCGAATGCGAAACCCTTCCGGTCCCAGTTGATCAAGTTGCGCCTCCCAACGGAGACCGGCGATAAGCGGTGAACTCTTAGGCGTTCCCACCACGACGGTGCCGTCTCGATTAACGCCACTTGCGATAGGAACAGGACTGCCCAGTAACCCCGTGAGTCCCTTCGCAAATTCACTGCGGATCGCATTAAGCGTGTCGGAAGTGCCTGTGACCACGATAGCCGTGACGCGTGGCCTGTAAGCAGAAATCATTCGGGAAGACACCGTGTCGTAGCGCAGCCATAACCGATAGCCATCGTCGGCTTCAGCAGTCCCTGCCCGAAAAAAGAGAATGAGGCTACTCAGGCACAGGATGACCGCTCTTTGCTTTCCCTTGCGCCCCACACTCAATATCTCTCCTCTTGAATTCGACAACTGATGCCTGCTCTCGTTCTGCTGCTAACGGCTCCTGGGATAAACCGAAGACTAGCGCATTTCGCATTCTGCGGCTGGTTCGCGATCGCAGACCGCCCGAGCAAACGGCGCAGGTGAGCTAAATACGAAGCGATGGCCCAGGTCTAACCCTGGGCCACCACTAGAGCAAGTTTGAACGACAGGCGTGTCGCAGACGCTTCTATCAAAATATCACCTTCGCTCCGAACCAGACCTGCCGTTCGCCGCCACTTCCCGTACCTCGGCCGGCCAGGTTTAACGTCGAGGTGATCACCCCGAAATTTGCGGTATCGGTGACGGTAGTGCCCGGATTGTTAAGATGAGGCGTGTTGGTCACGCCAAACATTTCCATCCGGAACTGAAACTTCACCCTCTCAGTGATATTGAAGTTCCGAAAGATGCTGCTATCCAGGTTGAAGAAACCAGGTCCTCGGATGATGTTGCGACCAGTCGTGCCAAAGCGTACCTCTGTTGGAGGTACGGCGCGGAACGAGGCCGGGTCGAAGTAGTGACATGACAGATCCGCGGGAGCGCAACTGGGTTGTCCGGGACGAGGTCCAACGCCGCCGATGATATTCAGTGGCCCAATCTGATCTGGTGTTTGCTGATTTCCGGGAGCGTTAACCTGAGTTCCTCCACCAAAGAGTGTAAACATGCTCCCACTCATGGTTTGCATCAGCCAGTTCAGCTGCCAGCCGCCGACGATGGCGCCCAGTATCCCGCCCTGGGCCCAACGTTTTCCTGGTCCCAAAGGTAACTCGTACGATCCGTAGATCGACATGTTGTGCGTGCGGTCATAGCTGGCGAGCGCTTTGTTTCTATTCCTAACCGATGGATGCGGCCAAAACAGGAAGCCGCCGGGAACGCCAAAGGTGCCACTTACCTCCTCGTTGTCAATTGAGTTTATGGCCTTTGAGAAAGTGTAGGCAACGCCGATTGAAAAGTCGTCACTCAGTCGCCGATTCAGCTTGGCTTGCAGAGCGTCATAGTAGGAGTTTGTGTCAGGGCACAGACAGCCCACATCTCCCCAATTCTTGCCAAATCTGACAAACAATGGACGGCCGGGGTTGCCACCACCCACAGGAGCCGCGTTGATGTTTTCGTTGGTAAGAAAACGTATAGCCCGGTTTCCAACGTAGGCCGCTTCACCGACAAAGCCCCAGGGTAACTCGCGTTGCAAGGTGAGGTTATACGAGTGGGTATAGCCGCGATTGAAATCAAGTGGGATCGTGGCGCCGCCAATGCCAGTGTTGGTGGGAAGGGGGACGTTACCCGAACTCAGATCCGGTACGACAGCGGCCGGAATTCCGACCCCGAGACCCGGATATGGTGCCAGCGTCAGAGGGTGTAGGCTTGACGCAGGGATAAACGTTGAAGCGCCCTGGAGATCCGCGTTTGATACGAGCGGACAATTGTTTCGGAAGAATCGCCAGTTGTTGCTGTCCGTGCTCATGCCGTAACCAGCGCGGATGACCGTTTTATCACCCCACCGGTAGGCAGCTCCGAAACGCGGAACGATCTGTCCCCATCCCACGTCAACACCAAGGTCAATGGGGGTGCTGCCGTTTCCGCCAATGAGTACATTGCCGGTCTCGGGATTAAAGAGCTTTACCCCGCCGTGATCGGTGGTGGGAAATGGATAGTACTCCCAGCGTGCGCCAAAGTTTAGAGTTAGGTTTGTATTCACCTGCCAACTGTCGCGCACATAGGCTGACCACGTATGCCAGCGTAACGCATTCGGATTGCTGTTTTGAATGACTTTGCCGGAGCGATCAGACAAGCCCAACAGGTATTGAGCCACGGCATTTACTCTGCTCGCCGCCGGGCCACCACTGAGGGCAGTCACGCTTCCATTAAACTGGAACGAGCCGCGCGGGGTGCCAAAAGCTCCGCCCTGCGGCTGGAAGTGGTTCAACTCCGCCTTACCATACTCCATTCCGAACCTAATGCTGTGAGCTCCTCGGGTCCATGACACGTTGGCGTTGGCAACGTACTGGTTATCGCGGAACAGGAACGGGTTGCCGGTATCAACATTACCGATGCCATTCCAGCCATTAATAAGGAAGGCCGGGGTACCCCCGGCTAAGGGGTCATCGCCGTTAGTTCCCGGAATCCCTAAGGTCGTAAGGCCGAAATTACCCAGACTAATGTCGGGTTGATGTACTGCGCCGAGCCTTTGCCTCGTGTAGCCGAAGTTCGCATCAATCACAATCGTTGGAGACACAGTGTAAGTGCCTCCCAGACCGGCGCTTTGGATCGTTGAGGGCGCTTCACCAACCTGGCCTCCTCCCGTTGCGCCGCCCATTGCGTCGCCCAACGTCGGCGGGTCGAACAGCAGAGTTTCCGAACGACTGTACCGGCCGAATATCATGAGCTTCTCATTTGCCACGTAGTTGATCTTGATGTCGCCGGTGGTGCGACCGAGCGACGCCGAGCCTGCGCTGACGTAGTTGTTAGTAGCAGTTACGCCCTGGTTGTTAATGAAGCCGGCTGGATTAATGCGGCTTAGCATCAACCTCGAAGCCGAATCGATTCTGTTGGCGGGAATGATATTGCCCGGAAAAGCCTGGCGGCCCGTACCGTTAGCGTTCCCTGTATTCGGGTCGAAAATGCATCCCGCCACCGGCGTTACGTTACAATTTGTTCCCGCAGTGATAGCTGATGACAGGTTGGCATTACCGGCGGCATCGAAAATGCCCGCGGGATTAATCGCGCTCACCGTACGAGTGGCGAACTGACGCCGCTTTGTATATTCCAAGTCCGTAAAGAAGAAGAGCTTGTTCTTACCACTCCACAGACTCGGTCCGCCTTCGCCAAATCTCGGCAGGTAGATCGGCCCCCCGAGAGATCCGCCAAATTGGTTCAGAATGTACTTGGGCTTGCGCTGGCCCACCGGGTGGAATCTGTTAAATGCTTTGAGCGCGTTGTCGGTGTGGAACTCGAAGGCGCTTCCGTGAAATTCGTTCGTGCCCGACTTGGTAACCACATTAACTGCCGCCCCATTTGCATTTCCCTGTTCGGCGTCATACGAATTCGTCACGATACTGACCGATTCGATGGATTCCGTCGGGGGTATGTAGGCGGTATTGAAGGGCAACCAAATATAGGCATTTGACGCTCCGTCTATACGTGTAAGGTTGGCCTGCATTGAGTTGCCATTGACGTTGCCGGTCATGGAGCGTTGCGGATTACCGCCGTCCGAACTCACTCCCTCGGTTACGGCGCTGAAGCCCGGAACTGTCCTATAGAGCCCCTGGAAATTTCGTCCCGATCCGGCAGAGCTTATTGGAAGGTCAGCGAGTTGAGTGGCCCGCAGTTGAGTATTTACGTCGGCCCGGTCAGTCTGGAGCGGCGCTGCGTCCTGCGTGACCACGACGGTCTCCTTCACATCCGCAACCTGTAATTGAGCATCGAGTCGGCGAAGCCCGTTAGCTTCAACACTGAGGTTTTCCTGAATGAGAG
>JAMQPH010000857.1 GCA_023717605.1 Pyrinomonadaceae bacterium | reverse complement strand
GAGGAAACATCACGCTGTCGAGCGTGTGGTTCTTCAGTCCCGCGCGCAGTGCGTCTTCACTGAAAGTGCGGTTGAGTGCCAACAGCCCGCCGATGCCTGTTAAGGCAAAGCCCAACCCCAGTTGGATGGGCGTGAACCCCTCGACGAAAATGATCAGCACCAGCGAAAAGCCCTTGCTGCCATCAGGCAGACGCGTGCTAAGCAACCCTATTGCCTTAACTGAGATCTTCTCCGCGATCTCCAGTTGCAGCACGCCGCTATATTCGTGCTTCTCAAAGTCGAAACGCAGGAAGCCACCACCCACGACGCCTGGGGCGTTGACCACCAATCCGATTCCGCTCGGCGGAACAGGTCGAATCTTAAGGTCGGCAGAACCCAGACTACCTGGACCCGGCGTGATGGCGGACCGAACGCCAATCTCGTCGACGATCAGAAGCACGGGACCGATCTTGACCGACGCGTTGAGCCCGGCAGTAAGTGCAACACCGCCATCACTGGTCGCTAACCCGATGTGAAGAACATCGATCGTGACCGGGCCGATCCGGCGGCCGATGGTTTTGCTGGTCTTCAGTTCAGCTCGTCCGTCCAGCTTGACACCGTTATGGTGCGACCACGACAAGTCAACATCGGCTTCAACAACGAGCCCGTCAGTTGATACCGCGCCCAGGAAAGGCAAATCTTCTGGTTTCAACGTCAGCCGGCCGCCCACCATCTGCAGACGCACCGTGGCGTCAGTTCGCGAGTTGTCGACGACCGCGCCCACTGAGATTGCAATCGAAGTGGCCTCTACCGTAGCGCCTCCAGCTGATAGCAGAGTCATGCGCGGCGCCCCCTGCGGCAGCGCGAGAGTCAGATCGAGTTTCACTTCCGCGCCTGCATCGCCGGTACCGGCTTGAGCTTTATTCAGGCCCGTGTGCAACACAGGATCTTTGTCTGGTCGGAACACCAGTGCCAGACCGCTGCCGAGGTCCGCTTTAGCAGACATTCCAAGTGAGATTATCGAGGAGAGCTGTAAGCGTATGGTCGTGGCGCCCTCGGCGTAGGGCGCGAGACCGAGACCGCCGTCAACTCCGCCGGAGGTGGTGGGTGGCAGACCGAACACCGATATTCCAGTTTCGCCAGTCAGGGCACCTCCCGACCCTAGCAATGGGAGGAAGAGTTGGATCTGCGGTCGATTCTCGGGCACTGTGCCACCGTGAATCCGGGCTAACGGAATGGCGGGCAACTCGCGATGTTTTACCTCCGCGGCAATGTGCTGTAGTACGGCCCCAACGCGTATCACTAAGGTATTGGAGTCGAATGTTTCCGTGCCCCAACCGTAGGTCTCACGGAAGAGTTCGGCGGGATCAGTGAACAGCTTCGGCACGCGATCCCAGTGCACCACATGCCGGATGTGTTTGACTTGAAACTTCGTCGGATCAGCCTCGAGCCTCTGCAACTCAAACCAGCCGAGCAACACAGCGATGTCGAATACCTCTGGCGAAGCGACCGCGGCTGATTGAATTAGATAGAGGTCTAAAAGCCGGGTGAGAAACTCGTCCTTGATTTTAGTGCGGTCGAGATAATCCTGCGGCGCCTGAAGCCGCAGGTCTCGTAAGTCATCAATCACATCAATCACGGCATCGGCAAGCTGCGCCAATGCGAGTGCCTGGTCCTCAGTTGAGGCGTCAGGATCGCCAGCGAGATCGGACCATTCTGTGAGGCGGGTTCCCACTCGCGCCATGTCCAGGCCAGCCAAACCAATGTCGTCGACTCCCGCCGGGAGGTCCCAGCCGAGTTTAGCGAGCAACACGCGTGGCCCGTTTGTGAGCTTGGCAATCGATCCGGCGATGGTCAGCGCCGAAGCGATTCCCGCTAGTAATGTTCGTTCGGCGCTCACAGCTTGATGTCCTCGCGCTCGTGCGCCTTATCCCACTTGCCGGTTGAGAAGTGAAACTTACGACTGCCTGTGATCGGGCGTACCACAGATTCGTTGACTGGCTTCAGCTTGACCCCGAGAGCTTTGAGATGCTTGCGTGGCGTATCGAGACATCCCCCGTCCTCTTTGGGATACTCGAGGACGAAGCCGTGCAAGTCGTCACGCACTGCCTGTTTGACGTGCTCGAGCGCCTTCTTAGCGTGAGGCCTCCATAGATTCTCGAGCCAATCGTGATCTGGCCCAGGCGCCAGATCTGGATGTTCGTGGTCCGGAATCGTTGTCTTGCCGATTCCAAGGTGCTCAGCCCAAAGTCTGCGCCGCATCAACTGTGCAAACTCGGTGACCGCGCCTTTACTCGGCGGAATCATGTTGAGGTTGAGTTCGCAGGCGGTTGTTTCGCCAAAGACCAATGGGCTAAGTAGCAGGTTGTAGTCGAGTGATAGCCCATCAAGGTTAGCCGAGCCGATTGTGCACCACGAATCATCTACGACGGCACCCTTGGCGTGAATGTAGACAGGCGCCACCCACGGACGGGCGTTGTTTGGCCGCTTCCCGTCATAAGTCCAACGCGTGAAGACGCCCACCCGAGCGCCTCCAGCCTCCCTGATCTGTTCGATCCGCTTTGCCTGACGACGTGGGTAGGTAGGCAAGTCAGGCTTGATCGGCACAACCATGATCAGCTGGAGTTTGGAGTTTGCTTTGAGTGCTGCAACCAGGCCATCAGTAATGACTGAGTCGGTGAAGTACTGGTTCTCCAGATAGATGTAATGTTTCGCCGCAGCGAAAGCCCGCAGGTAGCCTTCGAGAATCCCTTTTTCACTCTCGCCGTTTAGCCCTGTGAAGCGCTTGCCGCTGAGTGTTCGCACGACCTGCACTTTGGCGATTGCGTCTTCGCCACCGGTTTGCGCGTTGGGGTCGATACCCCCAGGCAGCCCCGGCAACTTCTGTGGTTCCGGGAGGTCCTCGTTCCAGTAGAGTCGAAACGTGTCAGCCAAGTCACGCGCTGCCGGCCCGACGACCGCCATGCTCAGGTCATGGACCATGTCAGAGGTGTTCCCGCCTCGACGGGCGTCGTCGATACGGTGGACCAGGGAATCGAAGTAGCGTTGGGAGAATGGAGATCCAAGAATGACTGCCCGCTTGTCGTCCACGATCACCATCTTGCAGTGCTGCACACCCTGGTCCGGCGCCTTCTGTTTGAAGCCCTGCACGATGATTCGTTTTACGTCCTGATCGCCGGTGGCGGCATCAAAGTACCGATTTAGTTCCTGAACGTCACTCAGTCCCTCGAGTACCTTCTTGACCTTGACGTATTCCACGAAGAAGGCGACCACGCTGATCATCAGGACTAACGGGAAGAAGGGAATTCCGACTCCCATCAAAGCTCCGAGCCCAACGACTCCGGCGGCGGGGATTCCGGCGGCCAGAGGCGTAAGAACTGCCAGCCAGAAGATTCCTTCGGGAAAGCCGAGTCCGAGCTCGTTCATCAAAATTCTGACTATCACCTTCTTATTCCGCAACCTATCGAGCAGCAGGCGCTCGGGCCTTTCGTCACCGATTCTGGGTTGTTTCGGCAAGTCTGGTGCGGACTCGATAGGATTTAGCCGGGTCGAGGAAAACTTGAAGACCAGATTCGCTTTCTCTTTAGGTTCGTTCGATTCAGAGTCTATAGCTTCGTTGTCTACGTCAAACTTTTCCGGCACGCCGAAGAACAACTGGGTCATGTCGATCGAGTGCTCGGCAAGTTTGATTTCATCAGCAACTCGGCCAAAAGCTTCGAGACCATCGACGAGGAGCTTGACCGCGTTACCTTCACTCACGAACTTTGCTGTTCCGGTGCCGTTAGTGACGAGCAGTCCTTCGGCGTCTGCGTGAAGAACGGTGATGTCGTTGAGGTCCATGTTCTCGCTTGTGAGTGACACGACTCTATCAGAACTCAACCGGCGCCCAATGAAGTCGACTACTCGCACCGTAAGCGAAGGCGTGAGAGAACCAGCAGCAGTGGCTTCGAGCTGGAAGTCGACTTTCAGAGTGAATTTACCGTCGACGACGTCGGCTTGGTTCGCCTTGCCGGTAGTCAGCAGCCAGTTAGCAAGCGCGACGACCCGGACGTTGTTCATCGGCCTAGCTTCCTCGTCGATGACGCGACCGGTAACCGTAATCATGTCGACCTGCCTTTCTGAACTGATGCAGATGAGTATCGCCCGGTGAGAATCATGTCTGTGCAGTTCCTCTATTGCGCCTGACTCAGGTGAGTTGGGTCAGATCATTCGCTGGGCAGCTTCGTTTTTGGGGGAACGCGATATTAACACGCACGCACAAGATCAAAAAAGAAAATCAGATCCGGTAAAGCTAGCCCGATCGTCAGATGTTGTTGCAGCCTCAAAAATCGCTGGCGTACTAGGCTGAACACCCCTCCGCCACTTAATCTGACAATATTCCTATGCACATACGGCAAAGCGGCGCGGATGGGGGCAGCTAGTGCTCGCCGTCGGTTGCGCATGCGTAGTTGCGTTTTGGCTCTTCATTGCTCTTCGCAAGTAGAAAACTACGCCACTTTCTCACTGTTCGCCCACATCGGGTTGTCACTCTTCGCTCCTGTTCCCACCCCTTCCCTGACAATGAGTAATG
>JAMQPH010000856.1 GCA_023717605.1 Pyrinomonadaceae bacterium | reverse complement strand
GACCGAACCCGCCTTCTCCAACGGCTGCGCATTCCCATCTATTAATCAGTATGTTATCTCCGGCAGCCTTAGAATCTGAGATTATGAAAGATCTTGGAAGGCCGTCGAGCATTTCAGGGCAGGACCGCCTACTCAGTCTCCTGACAACTCAGTTTGACGACGTTCCCCAAGCGTATAGTTTGTTTGATGAATTCCTTCGGCATCAGACCTATAGCAGAGGCCTTTGTCTGAAACTCCTTTCCGTTGCACAGCAGAGCATCGGGACCGGCTGGGATATCAGACGGCTTGCTGTATTGATGCTCGAGCATCAGATATTAAAGATTCATCCGGACAGTTTGGATGATTTCGATTTTGTGCTCACCCGGCTGAATCTTAAGAAGGCGAGGGGACTTAAGGCAGGTATCGTGAGTTCGGTGCTGAAGGAGGGGTACTCTACAACCGATCTTCGCGGGTTCATTCCCGAGTTTCGACACAGGCTCCAAAGGCTGAATCGCATTCACGCAAAGATCAGAGGGCGGAGAACCTCTGACGTGGGATTACTCGACTTCATAGACTTGTCCCGTCGCGATTGCAAGCTTTCCCTTGCACGCTATTTATTCACAGCTGAAGAGGTCGTAGACGAAATCCTCGGCCACTTGCTCCTTTCGCATGGAGCGAAAGACCTGGACACTTCACAACCGTTATTCGTGGAAGCTGAGGTAGAACGGGTCATAAGCCGCTTGCCTGATTTTGAGAGAGATATCCTTAAGAGACTATGTGCGTCGTCGTCACGCATCTACTGGGTATCTGAGATTACCAGCTCCGAGATCAACTCCCTGGTTGAGTATCCTTTAACAACGGTTGCCCTCGCTATTAAGCCCCCCGGAAGCGATATCGAGTTCGAAATCAAGCGGGCAGGCCGGAGAGGTCCATTTGGTCTGAACATCGTCTACGCCCGCGATGGATACGAAGTGGCACCTTCTCATCGACTCGACGGCGGGAATATGCAATGGCTGCTGCGGCATGAAGCCAAAGCCGCTGCCAAAATCAGCCTTATCCATCGACTCGTGCATACTACCGAAGCGCCGATCTCCAACTACGTCTCCAGATCGACCATATACACGGTTCCGGTAGATGGCGCAGAGGTGCAGACACTCACCTATTTCACAGAACCACGAGTCTTTGCAGAAGGATTTCAAGAGATGCGACAGGCGATGGCAGATGTGGTGACCGCGTTTAAGGCCGAAGGCTATGCGCAACTGCCTGACCTGCCCGGCGAGTTAGGTCTTACCGCGCAATTCATAGGAGTTGTTTCTCCCGCGCAAGCAATTCTCAGCGGTACAAGCTCCTTTCGAGTGGATAAGATTGCTGCCTACCTTTCAAGTGAGGGGCCCCAACGCTACTTCGAAAATGGCTTAAGCGTTGCTTACTCAAGACACGATGGTCGGAGGTTAGCAGATACAATTATGGAGGAGGTCCTGGGCGTCTACCAACCGCCGGATGTCAGGTATCAAAGCCATGAGAAGTATCTGGCGGCGGCGTTTTGCGTACCGGAAAACCGCGCCAGAGCAGATGGGATCTACCTATCTCTGTTGCCGGAAATCGGAAAGCTCTGGGGAACATTGTTGGCCGTGAGAGGTTACACTCGCGGTGAGTCATTTGTCGCCAGAAACGTCGGGTTGAAGACTTTTTGGGATGCCGGCCAGTGGAATGTAAAAATCATCTTCATGGACCATGACGCTGTCATAATTCCGGGCTCTCATGAGGGAGATTTTCACCCTGAGGATGCGCTTCTAGGTATGATGTTAGACGAAACTTATCTCTGGGGCAGACCGGGCTCCATCCTCGGCACAGTGGGGCACCTGCGGAGTATTTATAGAGTCAGCGATAACCTGTATCAACGCGGGCAAGAGTTGGCAAGGATAGCCTTAAAAAAAGCCTACAAGAAAACTCAGCGCCAGTTATTCAACAATCCAAAGCTGCGAGCGTTATTTGACCAGACGTTCGTTGAGCGACTCCTTGACTGGGACCAGCTAGTCAACGGTTATCTTCGGATCAAACCCAACAACGGAGCGAGCCCAAAGTGGAAGGACAAGAAAAGAGCGATCTTCGCGGAAAAGGGATACGAGGCGCATGAGTTTGATGCGTACATGGAAGCTATAGAAAACTATAGAGCGCTCCTTGAGAGATTCGCTTTTCTTTTTGACTGAAACTAACATGATCAGCGTCCCCATAGCGGTCAACAACTACTTCTTCAGGTTGCAACTCGAACTCTTCTGGTTCAATCACAAGGCTACGTACGGAGAAGCACTTGCCAGAGACAAGCTTTGCGCCGTGATCGTCAAGCGCAACGCCGTTTACGAGCAAGCCAAAGACATATGTGAATGGGCAGGCGACATCCCTCATGTGATGGCTGACGCCTATTTTGACGTCAGGGAAGATCTCACGAATCCTGCCTATCTTCCGATCAACATCCAGATAGGCTTGAGTCAGATCATCGCCGGTTTCGACGAAGAGCAAGTAATCGAGGTCCTCGATTGCGACATGTTCCACCTCAAGCCGCATCCTGAGCTGTCGGTCGAAGATAGTGAGCTCATCGTGTCGGACATCTACGAGGAGTGGCACCTGAGGAGCCTAACGGACCACAGGGAAGTGATCGCCCCCTTTTTCAAAAACGAGGGCAAGTACTACAACGGCGGGTTCGTGCCGATCATCGGTAAGGCAAAAACGTTTAAAAAACTTCTGCCCGATTGGATCGAGCTGCACAAACGGATCGTGGAAGCGCAGTCCGACGGGAATCTGCGGTGGTGGGCCGGCATGTATTCGCTGCAGGCCGCCTGTGAGAACCACGCCGTTCGGATGCGGGCGATGGATCTGTGTTACGTGCCAGGCATCAACCAACTGAGCGACGACCACTACATCGCACACTACAGCGTCGATCAAAAATTCAACAAGAAGGCCTGGCCCTCAGTCGACGTCAGCACCTTCGAACAAAACAAGTTCTACAGCCGCGTCCTCGATTGGATGCGGCATAAGAAAATCTTGGCCGAGAACGCGTCGCCGCTCTGGTGACAGGTTTGACAGTATCCTGCACAGCACAACTCGAACCCTCGTCGCGCTTTTGTTTCCTCTATACCCATGACTACCGAACCGCGATGCGGCATTGAATCTGGAGAAGGCAATATCGCAGGTCAACCCGCCGTACCCACGCCGGCCGTTTTCCAACGCGATCGGAATGCGGAATCGAGAGAACTAGCAAGCCCATTGATTCATATACCAGCGTACTGGCCGCTCGACGCGTCCGATTACACCATCCGATACATGGTCGAGCTGCTTCTGGCCTGTCTGGATAGCTACTTCACGCACGAAAATGAGTACGATCTCCTGGTAACGACCAACGACGAAAGACCTCTAGAAGTTGTCTCAGCTTACAAAGAAAAATCCGGACATCGCTTCGAGTTGAGATTCGTGAGCCGCGATGAGCTGCTGTCCACCTTCTCCACCGACGAGAGCCGCCTTATGGACAGTCCCTGTATGAAAACGGTTTTCTCGAAGTTTTATCCGATCCTGAATCAAGAATGCGACGCTATAGTTCATCTCGATTATGACACCATGTTCGTGTCGAAGGTTGACCTGCGCCCATTGCTGCTGTCCGATATTGGCCTCGTAGATGCGAATCAATTCAGACGGGATGCGGGGCTTTGGTGTCCAACCGTCGAGCAAGCCGATTTCTTCCGTATTGGTCAATCCGTGGAACCCGTTTCAATCTGGATCAACTCTGGTGTGTTCTCTGTTCAGCGAGCGGCCTTTGATATTTGTCGTACTGAGATAGGGTATTACCTGGAAAACCTCGAGCGCGCCATCGCGGGTGGTCTCAATGTCTATCCGGACGAGCTCATTATGAATGCACTTGCGGTGCGAGAGAGAGGTGCGGTTAAGGTGATCCCGGATTATCGCTATAATTTTCTGGCATATTATCTCAAATATGACCCAAGCTGGACGTGGCGAGGGCAGATTGTTCACTTTCACAGCTTAAAGCCGTACGACTACTGGTACAGCGAAGGGGCGGTTGTGTCCCGATGCGACGCGACTCTGCGGGGGCTACTCAACGAAGACTTATATCTGGCTGTTCTGATGTGGTGTCGCCATCTTCACGTCGCTTGTCGTCAGCTCGCGTTTGAATTCCCGATGCTCGAGGCGATGCCAATCCAGGTTGTGGAGAGGGAGCTGGCGCGTCTTAATTCGGAGCGCGATGGGGCTTGAGGTTGGTTGACACTCCCGTTTTCGCTTAGGTTGCTCGGCTGTGGCGCCGAGTACTCGTTGGTCTCTATAAGTTTAAAGTGGCCGCAAGTTCAATCTTGCTGCAGCCGTAAGGCATGATTGGGGGATTGAAACACTCGAAGTTGTTTGAGTGCTTGCAACGAATGAAGGGGGTCGACCTCTGTTGACTTTTCTTCCAACTGTCTTCGCAAAATCTGAATTGCCTCACTACTAAAAAAGTGACAATAACCCTGACGCTCACTTTCTGGCGAACTGGCTTTCGTAATGTCGATCCCGCGCGCGCTCTTCGTGTTGAGCAGGCGGAGGGATTCCTCGTTGGTCAAGTCAACGATCTTACTAAACCCGGTAACGCAATCGTACCGTTCGCACATCCTTAAATTAGCTCGGATATCCAGGGTTCCTAGATAGATGTCGTTGTCTGAGAGGATGACAAACTTCTTTTTCGGATCGGCGTGCGTGATCCCCGTCATGAAGCACCGTTCTTTATTGAAGGGACCCTCATCTCTTAAGAAAACATATTTGCAGTTTGCAGGTAAAGTCGCGGGATTAATAGTGGGTTGGCGACCTTGCTCGACAATTACCATGGCAATGTACGATAAAAAAAACTTGTCATAATAATGCACCAGATACATCAGATTCTCAGTAGCGCGTCCGACACCATTCTGTTCCCTGTGTGCGAAGACAAGTGTCGTTTCTTTCAAAAGGAGATCTACCTGGGGACCAAACAACACCAGCGATTCCCGTAGATACCAGTGGTCCACCAGGCGTTGCTGGGCATCTGAGTAGTCAGTTTCGACCCAGGCTAAGTGCGGCATGAAGCAGTAGCATTTGAATCGTTGTTGCAGAACAAAACTGTTATTGTCCAACTCCTGTTCGGTCTTGCTATTCAATTCGATGAAATCGTCAAACATCGTGTCCCGCATGACATAGGCATAGGTCGAATATGCCTGTGTGATTCGAGCAATATTATCAGTGACCTTGATCGGCTCATCCCTATGCAGGGCGCCAAAAAACAACATGTCCCAATCGGGCGGCAATTGGTCAATATAGATGCCAAACTTCTGCCCTAGAAGATCATCGAAAGCGACATCATCTTCGAAGATGAGAACGCTGGGCATGCCAAGTCGCCGCGCCTCGCGAACGACCTCCAAGTGGCTGAGCAAGCATCCATAGGCGCCTGGCGTGTGCACCCAGTTCGCCGGGAGCTTCATCGGGTCTCCGTCCAACGCGGAAAACCGCCGCACTGAGTGGATTCCATGCTGATCGAATTTGCGCTGCATGCTTTGCCAGCGCTCCGGCCTTCTATCGAGGTTAATGCAAACCCTGTATGGAAAGGTTTCGTTGACTGTCCCGGTGGGTCGGTTTGTTATGGCCTTGGTCATATTGTCGGCTTTCACAACGGTTGTGTTAGAACGACTTATGTCTTTGATCTTTTCCATCCAATTGCCGCTGCACACCCTCTCGACGCAGGGTAGCACTGGGCCACATTCCGTCGGCCCTTGCTCTGCGCATCATCTCGTGAATGCGTGACGCAAACGGCTGCAAACGCTCGTCGCACACAGCATTGATCGATATGTCGCGAAGGTTGAAATACGCATCTGTGTAGCGGTCGCGAAGATCCTGGCCGGACCATCTGAGCTTTTTGAGCTCGAACTCCTGGCGGGATTTCAGCATGTAATGGTGCAGCCGCAATGCACCCTCGGCTACGATGCTCGAATGTCCCGGATATTGGGGGCGAGGTAAAGGGCGCGCGTCCGACAGTACATACGCGCCTGAGTTGAGGGCCACCATGTGAGCGCTGTCGAACCCGACGATGCGGTCCGGTCTCGCGATAGTCTTGAACCAGTGGCCCTCCGGATGATCGGGGGCGGCCGCCCTGGTGAATCGAGAGGTCACTAAGTCCCCCGTCGATGACGGCTGAGCAGCTGAGCCGAAGAGCCGCTGATTAACAGCGATGGCGGCAGTGTCAGCAGGAAAATTCGCGAGGACCTGCCCCAACGGACGATAGTCACTGGCAAACACGAATTCATCAAGGTCGAGAAAGGCAACGTAGTCGGCCAGGCCAGCCAGTCGGCGAGCACCATCGAGATACGCAAGTAGCTGCGTGCACTCAAAACCGTGTGCTGAGTCGGGCCAGTGTATGATCTGCAGATCGACATGTTTGGCGAACGATGTTGCGCGCCGGCACGTGTCGTCTGAGGAGTTATTGTCGTACAAGATGAAGCGGCCAACACCCTGCAGCATGTGGAAGGCGAGCCATTCCTCGACATAGTCTGCCTCGTTCTTGAGGATCGCGCAGACCCCGACGCTGACCTCTGCCGCCAAGCAACCTCCCTATCGTGTCATGAGAGCCTCATAAGGCTCGACTGCCTTCGGATACCGAGAATCCCAGGATGGACCGGGAATACAGTGCGAGTGGAGGTTAACCCACGATCCGAGCGCCCTGCAACAGTGACATGGTCGGGAACGACGCCAAGACACTTCCGTCCTGCCCGATGACAGGATGGTTGCGCTTCACGCTCACCGTTTGCCATTTTCGTTGACGATTGCTCGACCATTTTCTACACTTGGGCTCACTCAACCAACCAGGCGGAGAAAAGAACATGGTCAAGGGCGATGGTCCTATCCTTACTAAGCAACAGTTTGCGGAATATGAGGAATTGGGATTTCTTCACTCGATCCCGATCCTATCGCAGGACGAAATTAGCTACTACCGGGCCCAGGTTGAAAAGACGTGCCAGGCGATTGGCGGTCGGGTAACACGGCTTAACGCGCTCCATCTTTTTTTCCCCTGGGCTTGGGAGCTGAGTACGCACCCGCGCTTGTTGGACTGTCTCGAACAACTCCTTGGCCCCAACATCGTGCTCAAATCAACGAGGGTGATTTACAAGTACGGGAAAAGTGCTTCTTACGTCGGGTGGCATCAGGATGGCATCACCGAAAGACTCGAAGACGGTCGCGCCCCAGCCGTCTGGCTTGGGTTAACAGCTGCCACTTTAGAAAATGGTTGTCTGCGAGTCGTGCCCCGATCTCATCGGCTTGGCCTCATGCCACACGACTCGAGCCCCGATTTGGAGCCCCTTCCCGGCAGCACATCAGCTCCGGTAGAGAGTTGGTTCCAGGCGCACGGGGACGAGCTTTCCGAAAGGATCACGAGCGTTCCAACAGACTCTGCTTCAGGGTTCGATATCGTTATGCCTCCAGGGCAGATGAGCATTCATCACCCTGTGATTCTTCACGGTTCAAATCCGAACTTATCAAATGAGTGTCGAATCGGATTATCCGCCAGCTTCTCCGCTCCCGAGCTCTATCACGGCCGCAGAGCCGTTGCTTGGGTGCGCGGCGATGGCCGCAGAGATTACCACCGCTTTGAGGTAATAGATAAACCGCCTATGGCGACCTTTGAGGAAGCAGTCGACGCATACTGCGCCAGCGACCGCCCGATATTATTTGCCGCTGTCTGACTTCAGCTGAATTTTGACGCCAGCCGGTGTCTGCAGCCTCTGTTGTTTCTCTCATGTTGAAGGGCTTCAAGGTGACCGCTCCGCTTCTATCTGTTGTGATCCCGACTTGGAATCGGGCCCGGCTGGTATGCGAGGCAGTTGAAAGCGCCCTCAGTCAACGCATTGGACAAGTTGAGGTCATTGTCGTTGATGACGGCTCTACTGACGACACTGCGAACGTGCTCACGCGGAATTTTGGCTCCCGCATCTCTTTGCTTCGCCTGCCAAGCCGCCGAGGCGTAAGCGCGGCGCGAAACGCCGGTGTACGCCTGGCGACCGGGGAGCTGCTGGCCTTTCTCGACTCCGATGACCTGTGGCTACCTGGGAAGCTGGATGCGGAACTTCGCGTGTTGGAGCGCTTCCCGGATGCGGAGGCAGTGGTGTCGGATAACCTGCTCATTGTCGAGGGACAAGCTGACGATCGCAGTCGTTTCGCGCGGACCGGTCTGCTTGCTGCCACCCAGGGACAACCGCGCTGGGTGAGCGAATGCCACTGGTTGTGGACCAACAGCATGAATGCCGTGCAGATGTCATCGATGATTCTGCGTCGTGAAGCGTTAGCCCGCATGGAAGGTGCATTGTTTGCCGAGGATCTTGTGTGGTGCGAGGATTGGGAGTTCCAGATGCGTGTTTACCATTCGTGCCGAGTCGTCGTATTGCCGGAAGTCTGGACCTGGGCTCGGTGTTTGGACGACGGTGCGCGACTTGGCCGCTGGGACCCGGGGAAGCCTCGCACCCGGGAACAGGAAGCTGGCTTGCTCCGTGGGCGACTCACAGTCATAGAACGGTCGCATTGGCTCACGGGACTGGACAGCGAATTGGCCGCCGAGCTTCAACGCTTTCGTGACGAAAACACTAGCCAACTCGCGCGATTAGAGTCTCCGAGGATCATGTGATCACGATGGCGTGGCCGAACGAAAATGCGACTGGGAGCATTGGGGTCTCGCTGAGACTCAAATTTGGTTGAGCGATGCTCAAAGCCCTTACGCCGAATCAGATAGACAGTTATCACCGAGACGGATTGCTATTTCCGCTCCCGGCGCTCAGTGCCGCGGAGGTAAAATACTTCCGCGCCTGCCATGATGACCTGGACCGCCGTCTCGGCGGCCGGCCCACAGCGGAGCAGAAAGGCGACTCTCATCTCTGCTTCAAATGGATTTGCGATTTGGCAACTCATCCGACTGTGTTGGATGCGGTCGAGGATATCATCGGTCCCGACATACTGATCCACTCATCGACGATTTTCACGAAATATGCTCAGGATGAGAAGTTTGTCTCCTGGCATCAGGATAGCCATTATTGGGGCCTGTCAGAGCCGCAACTGGTTTCCGCGTGGATAGCGCTGACAGACAGCACGATCGACAATGGCTGCCTCCGTGCTTTGCCGGGAACTCACACGAGGGCCTTCGAGCACGTGGAAGAACCGCAGCAGACAAACATCCTGAGCCGGGGTCACACAGTTTGCGGCAGCCTGGATCTGAACAAGGCGGTCGATATCGTTTTGCTGGCCGGCCAAATGTCGTTTCATCATGCCAACCTCATCCACGGCTCGAAACCTAATACGAGCACAGGCCCACGAATTGGCGTCGCAGTTCGTTACGCGTCAACCGCGGTAAAGCAGCAAAAACTCCACATCCCAGTGATTCTCGCAAGGGGACGAGATGACTATCACCACTACCGGCTGCAGGAACGGCCAACTGCGGATATAGAGGAAGGTGTCAAACTGAGCGCAGCGCAGCACCGAGCATCAGCCAAATTTTGACGACGCACGCATGAAAATCTTAATCATTGGCCAAGGTGGCGCTCAGCTTCAGCCAACACCTGGTCCCAATGCGAGAAGAAGTGCCGCTCATCGTGTGTGCGCACGTTGTGGATGGCAACGATCTGCTCAACGGCGCGAAGCGCGAACACCTCTTGGCTAAAATGGGACTCGTAGGTTTGCTTAGCAATAGCTCCCATCTCCTCCCAGCGCGGCTCATGTTCGCGCAGGATGGCCGGCAAGTGAGGTAGAGAGTTTTCTGCCACGAAAATGGCGAACCGTTCCCAACCCAGATCTGCGACTGGAACCCAGTTGTCACTAATGATTACTGGGGCCCTGCCCAGGGCGAGCGATTCTTGCAATCGATAACTTGCTGCTCCATTGCCCCTCGGGCAGAGACTGAATTTTGCATCGAGGATAGTGTCGATGAAGTCAAGGTGCATGGGTTTCAGTTTCGGGTCTTGTGGAATCATGAATCGGTTGTATGGCGTGGCCTTGAGGAGGATGTCATGCTGGGCAAACGAATCCGCCATCTCAAACAGCCAGCGTCTAAGGTCGTGCGATATAGCTCCCATAAATGAGGCAAGGTACGGTGGAGAAGAAACGCGGCGATCAGCTCGTAGCGAGCGCAAATATGGATTTTGTGTTCGGTAATAGAGCGTGGTCCGATGCCTGTGGGGATGATGACGCCACGCCGGCAGCGACGTGTAGAGTCCTGACAAAAGTCCAAGCGGCGCATCCTCGACCGACACGACGAATACTTTGTTAGGGAATTGTCGCACAAGTCGATGTGCTCTTAAGCGCGGTATCCGAATTACTTGCGAACGCTGATGCGGTTCCCAGAAAACAATGATGTCTGCCTGCTCAGGATCGTCGGTCATTTCGTACGGAGTATTGGCGGACTGTAGCATCTGATCCCGCATGGTAACTGCCCAGTCGCACCCCTCCGAACCCCAATCCTGGTCTTCGTGTTCCGTCTGCAAGAAAAACAATTTCAGATGCATTTCACCTTCGGCGACTAAAGATTGAAAGCCGCGCCCACGCAACCAAACCGACAGCTGCTCTTGCCGACCGCTGTATATTTACGCTGTTTGTTAAGGCAGAGGATTACGCGGAGAAATGCTAACGCCTGAAACGGCGGCATGTAAAGTGTAAGGTAGAAGACGATTTGCTATGGTCTGGCGGTCACGATTACAAGCGCATCGCACCCAGTTGACAGTTTTCAAAACCCACACCTAGACTGACGAGAGTTTCATAGCGGAAAGTGTTTCAGTTTCCAAATAGGTGCATTGGTAGGAGTAACCTAAAGTGCGACACCACTCGCTCGAATCGTGGCGGTTGAATAGTGACTCGATAGGAATCGTGCGTGCGACGGGGTTGAACAATGGAAGAAGTTCATCTATGGCGGGGTTCGGCTGAGCAACGAGCGCTTCGTTCTCGCTTAGGGAATCTCAGCCGCTTCGCTTACTTCAACCGCCAACTCGATTATCCCGATTGGAGCGGTCAGGCGGTGCTCGATTTTGGAGGTAATATAGGAGGTCTCCTGCGGGGCTCCAACCGCGCGATACGCCCTGAGGATTACTACTGCGCAGATGTCCTCCAGGAAGCCATGACCGAGGGACGCAGCAGCTTTCCCCAGGCGCATTGGATTCATTTCAATCGTTACAATTGTTCATTCAACCCCGAGGGTGTTAAGGACCTGCCGATTCCGGATATGGGGATCGAGTTTGGCATGATCCTGGCCTATTCCGTTTTCACCCATACTACGCGAGAGGAAATGAAGGAGCTCGTCGAACAATTGCAAGCGCGGCTCGCGCCTGGCGGTGCGCTGGCCTTTACATTCATTGATCCCCATTACACCACCTGGCCTGAAACCTATCAGGGAAACAACTTGAAATGGCGTTTGGAAAGGGCGCGTCAGTTGAATCCAAATCTGGATATTGATGGGCTGTTGGAACAGAGTCGCGGCGCGGCGTGGTGCGCCCTTGTAGACGGCACGGAGCTATTTGTGAATGGCAATGGCGAGTGGAACAACAAAGCCGTGGCTCAGACGTGCATTACCTATAACGTTTTCTACACCGTGGAATTCCTACAGCGAGAATTCCCGCTAGCGACAATTCGTCCCCCGGTCAATGGTGAAATGCATCATTGCTGCATTATCCGAAGACAGGGGTGAGTTTTGGTAACGCAGTCTGCGTTGCAAATTTTGGGGCACCACCGCTAACGCACTTTGTTGACAGCTTCAAAAATAGTGACCTAGACTGGCCGTCACTAGCCTTAACTAGCGAAAGCTCTTCGAACCGCCAAATACCTCAGGGATTGGAGTAGACCCGAGATGCTCGCGCCGTTTCCGGACAGGGCAAGAATCAACATTCCGCCGGCGCTGGCAGGCGAGCTACTCGAGGGAGCAGAGCGCCTCCCGCTGTACGAAAACAAGGATTTCTACGCGCCTGAGTTGCAGACGCTGGTACATTCCCGTATTCGCGAAGCTGATCCTGATGGTTTCGACTGGATCGTCAATCTGATCAGGGAACGAATCGCCCAGTGGCCCTACTGCGTGTTACTGCAGGGTCTTCGCTTCGACGAAAGGCACCGATTGTTCGTTGCGCTGAACAGGGCCTTTGGGAAATTGATAGGCCTTCCGTACGAGGAGCCACGGGCACAACTTGTTCACTACATCCAGCCCGCGACCGACATACGTTCGTCACGCGGAGGTCTTGAAGTTGAGAGATTGCATACGGATGCCGTGGATTGGGAAATACCGATCGAACTCATCTCGATGGTGTGCGTGCGCCCTGATGCCGGAGGCGGGGGCCGGTCAAGAGTTCTGGACCTTGACGCGATACGAGATGAGGTTAAGACGCATTTGGGAACTGATACTCTGGAACTCCTGGAGACCGAGCCGGTACCTTGGCAGTTGCATGCTTGTTGGGGAGGCGGCCTGAAATGGCGGCCTGTGCTATCTGAATCCAGCATCTGTTGGCGGCGATATACAATTAATCTCGCCCTGGATGTTAATGGTGCTAAGCTTTCGGACGAAATGCTGGCTTCACTCGATGCCTTTGAAGAGGTCATTACGGCTTCCTCGCATATCATGGACTTCATGATGCAGGAGGGAGAGTTATTGTTTTCAGACAATAGAAAGCAGATTCATGCTCGCACGGCAATCGCCGCCGGCGACGCCTCGAATCGCTTGATGATTCGCAGTTGGATCAACGCTACCGGCGCGGAGTAAAGAATGGAGTTCGCTCAAATTTATGATCGTGTCGAGACCGATATTCCGGCGGGTCCGATGGACCTTTCTGGTTTGCCGGGCATCTGGATTAATTCAAATCCCGATTCAAATGGTATCGCGCGGCTAGTGATTTCTGAAGCGGACGGGAAGGTGTCTTCGCAAGTGTACGCGATTGGCCCGGACGGCTTGATTGACTGGGGAGCGGCGGACTTGGCTGTGTTTACATCAAGGCCAAGCTCCCGAGTGGCTGCGGGTTTTTCCTGCGTCTACGACTCCGGCTTCGTGGAAACACGGCTCCAGGGAATGATCATGAAGGGGTTGCTGGTACTCGCCCAATTGCACAGCTTCAAGGATGAGAGCCGCCGCGCGGACTATTTTGTGCGTGAGTACTTTGCCCTGGCCCACGAGCAACACTAGTGCTGTCGAGTGAGGTACCAATCGTATCAATTATGCTGTTGTAATAATGATCCCTGTGCGCTTCAGGAATCTCAAAATCACTTTCACCTTTGACTTCCACGACATACCTGCCTTTTATTTTGATTTTCGTCTGTGTTTTGCTGAGCATCCACATATATTCCACATCAATATGCCCGATATCTATTGCCCAATATCCGCTTCTTGCCAAGTCATAACTTAAGATGGTAGCCGTTGGCCCTAATGCAATGAGTATCAGTTTATCTTTTCCGTATTTTTTGGAAGCATCGAAGATTTCACCATATTTTGCGAAGGCATCTTCAGCCGGGCAAAGCAACCTGCTCAGGCCGGCAGCATTTTCAAACAAATCATTGCCTACACCCATTCTTGAAAATTCGCCCTCTATAATCAATATTTCTTTCTCATCCCATATCTTCTTCAGCTTTTCCAGGATTTGCACGGATAACCTTTTATCTTTTAAACCCAAATAAAAGCGGGAAATTCCCTGATTTCCATACACTCTTTTCGGGTCTAAGTATTCGGAAAGCAAATTGCCATACATATTGATAAACCTAATCCAGAAGTACTTTGAGTCCAGGATTTCTATTTTTACAGAACACAACGGCCCGGGAAGCGCGATGATAAGATTGTCCAAATCAGAGCTGAGAACTTCCTTAAGCCTTTGGGACAGTTCTGGGCTTCGCGGCTGGTAGACATCGTTTGATTTATTGAGCATCGATCTCAATTCGCCATCTCCAAAGCGGCTCATGCTTTTCTTATGTATCAATATGTCGTCAATAGTTTCAACAAGGCTCTTAATCTTCACTTTGTGAAAATGGCTCCTTTGAGATAACGTACTGAAATACAAATAGTAATATTTTAGTATTTGTTTCATAAATCAATTGATTTATCGGGAATGCTTTGACGCGTTGATAATAGGGTCCAATTTATTGAGAGTCCAATCGTGACCGAGACCTTTGAGTTCAAACAGAGTGGTGATTTAGACCCCGCGCTCTCCGATCCGGCGACCAGAAAATTGAGCGCTGACAAGCTCATTGGTCGATGGGCGAATACAGACCCGGACACGCGGGGCATAGCGGAAATTGTTGTCGAAAGGAACGACGAACACTTCAGCGTTGGTGTGCGGGGCGTGGGAGCCGACGGTCTGATTGATTGGCCGCGGACCCGAGCGACGGCGCTCGCGAATCTGGAGGAAGAAGCGGGACAGCGGGCGGTGGCCCTGGCTGCTGATTTCGACTTGGGCTTCATGAGAGCGGAGACGTATCTTCGCGTCAACAAAGGTGTGCTGGTGATCGTGCTGTTCGTTACGTTCCGAGACGACAGCGGGAGGTCAAACTACCTTAATCGCGAGTTCTTTTACCGTCGGGATTGAGGCTTGACCTGGTTCACCAGATTCTCCTTAAGCATTCAAAAAGGGAGTTTGACTTATTCAGTGTGCCTTCCTCAAGGCAATCGCCAGAAGTCTACTGAAAACGTTTCCCAGTACGCGCTGAAACAACCGGCTTGAGGATAACCGTGGCTTTCGTCTCAACGAAAATGGGACAGTTTACTTATTTTTCCCGACAAGTGGGCGAATCGGTGTGGCGCGGGAAAAAGGTGCTGGATTTCGGAGGCAACATCGGCAACCTCCTAAGAGATCCGAATTCAACGATCGAAGAAGAGCATTACTGGTGCATCGATGTCGACCAGAACGCATTGGAGCGGGGTCAGGCATTTTACCCGAAGTCGCACTGGTTTTTTTACAATCGCTATTGCTTCTTCTTCAACCCGCACGGAGTTCCAAATCTAACACTTCCTGGTCTGGACCAGACATTTGATTATATTGTTGCTTATTCCGTGTTTACGAATACAACGCAGACCGACATGCTTCAGTTGGTCAATCAATTAGAAGGTCTCTTAGCGAACCATGGCACACTAGCATTTACATTCATCGATCCCCATTACTTTTCCTGGCCGGGGCAGTATCACGGAAATAACTTTCAGTGGCGATTGGACCGAGAAAAGGAATTGGCACGAGAAAGAGGCAGCATCTTGGATACTGACATGCCGGCCCTGATCAGAAGAGCACAAGATGCCGATTGGCTCCTGCTTGTAAATAGCGACGATCTATATATAGAGACTGAAGATATTCAACCTTATGAACCGGACCGACAGCGAACATGTCATGCCTTTTACACCGAAAAATATATGAAGATCTTGTTTCCACATGCTACTGTTCTGCCTCCTGTCAACAACGAGATGCAACATTGTTGCGTAATCAGAAAGTCTTGAGCAAGGAGATGGAGATTATCTGAAGTCTGAAAGGGATAACACCATTGGATTTCGTTCAACTCACACCAGAGCAGCGACGATCCTTTGCCGAGGACGGCTTTTTAGTAGTTCCTAATGCTCTACCGGCAGTAACAGTAGACCGTCTCGTCGAGGCGAGCGACCGTCTGGCGGAACCCTTGCTCAAAAAACCCGAAATGACCGGACGGCCGGAGTATAACCATCTGGACTTACGACCGGGCTTACTGAGAGAAGAAGCGCTCTTCGCTCTGGTCGCGAATAGTTCTACCGTCCCGCTCGTCATCCAGTTGCTTAGCCCCAATATTCACCTGCATTCGCACACACTCATCTATAAGAGACCGGAATCCCCGGATGCCCCAACCTTTAGACGCGGCTGGCATCGAGATATTCGGATTCCGCGTGACCTGGGCCACGAATCTCTGCCGCTGGTGGGTATTAAGATCTGTTACTGTTTGACGGATTTCCACCAGCCCAACAGCGGTATGACGTTAATGGCGCGTGGTAGTCATCTCAGGAGCACGCCCCTGGCACTTCCGAAGGGGCAGGTCGACCCGGCGGACGTAGAGGTATGCGATCTTAGACTGAATGCGGGTGACGCCATCCTCTTCGAGAACCGTATCTTTCATACCGCTACTCCGAATCGGAGTAATCGCGTAGCAAAGGTGCTGATGTACGGCTACTCCTACCGCTGGATGAAGACGGAGGTCTATCTCGAAGTGCCCGATAAGCAGCAGCTGGCGAAGGCCGATTCGATTACGCGTCAATTGCTTGGTGAATATCGGGACGTTGACACGCAGCCCTGGGCATTACAGCGATGGGCCAAACGTCATGGCGTACTTCCGGAAACAGTGCCGTGGACCGTCGAGGTTTGAAGGGTGCAGAGTTATTTCCAAGACTATCTATGATTCGATGCGGCGTTCTGAATAGGCGTATCAGTCTTTATTTAGGCAGGGATTTATGGCGACGCACATCTCGGAACGGCAAACACAATTCTCCTACTTCGACCAACTGTTGAGAGGTCCGGTTTGGAACGGAAGTAAAATTTTGGATTTTGGCGGAAATGTCGGCGGCTTCCTTGTCGGTGCGGGCGACCAAGTGGACCACGAGGACTACTGGTGCCTGGATCTCACCCAAGCCGCACTTGACCAAGGACGCCGCAACTTCCCTCGGGCTAATTTCGTTTTCTATAACCGCTACAGCTCATACTTCAACCCGAACGGAGTCCGCAACCTGCCTGTTCCAAACCTGGGGTTGAACTTCGACATCATCCTGGCCTTTTCTGTTTTTACTCACACCCACCGGAAAGAGATGCTTGAGCTTGTTGAGCAACTGCGCAGCATGCTCGCGGCTCAGGGTGTTATTGCGTTTACCTTCTCCGATCCGTCATATGACAGGTCTTTGTCTGATCCCGCACTGCCTCCAGGTACCGGTGTGATAAGCATGTTTGAGTGGGAGCAAGCTAAGGGCCCGTCGCCTGAGATCGAAGGTATGGCCCAGACTAACCACCGGACTTGGTGTGTTGAGGTGGATGAGAAACTCTATGTCGAACCGGGCGATGAATTCTGCCAGCAAGAACGTTGGGGCAAACCTGAGGAATCCTATTGCTCGTACTTTACCGCAGACTATATGACGTCGCTCTTCCCGGGTGCAACAGTGCTTCCACCGGTCAGCCCTGAATGGCAACACTGCTGTATTCTAAAAAAGACCGAGTAGCTTTCCGGGTGCGATCTAATACGGACAGGTCGATAACATAGACCATGAATCTGAGATTCCACTGGATGCTTCCAAAGGGTGGAGAGGTAGCCATTGACGCGCCTCAGACACCTCAGGAAGCAGCGCGTTATCGAATCGAGTCGACCAACACCACCTCGCTGGCACGTCGGCCGGACATGGAAGGCTGGGTGCACTTTGCCCGGCATGCAGAGGAAGCTGGAATCGAGTCGGTATTGGTAGCCCTCAACCATTACGAGCCTGACCCGTTGATGATCAGTTGCGCGCTCGGCCAAGCCACTAAGCAGCTCAAGTTTATTGTTGCCTATCGATCGGGGCTGATGCAACCCACAGCTTTCGTTCAGCAAGTCAACACGCTCTCCGGTCTCATTCAGGGTCGCGTCGATTTGAACATCGTCGCCGGCAGCTCTACTTTGGAGCAACACGGCTACGGGGATTTTCTCGCCCACGATGAGAGGTATGCCCGCGCAGAGGAATTCCTGGCCGTTTGCAATGCCTTCTGGCGAGGTAATGGTGAGGTCGATTTCAACGGCAAGTACTACCGAGTCGAACGAGGAAAGCTCCACACGCCATTTCTTGCGCCGGATCGAACCGCTCCCGAGATCTATATCTCCGGTCACTCTAAGGCATCTGAGCAGTTGGCTTTCTCACAGGGCACGTGCTGGTTGCGCGTCGCTGACACTCCCGAGAAGCTTCAACCGATTGTGGCGCATGTTCGAGAGCGTGGGATCCGGGTCTGTTTGAGGCTAGGACTCATATGCAGGCCGACTCGCGAGGAAGCGGTTAGCGTCGCTGAGTCGCTGCTGCCGGAGGACAAACAGGAAAACACCACGCGCCTCAAAGACGATTCCCAAATGTACAAAGAAGGCGCCGCAGTTGCGAGTGACGCACACTGGCTGAGCCGTTCGCTTTGGGCTGGGTTGGTGCCACACTACGGTCCCGTCTGGACGACCCTGTTGGGATCGCCCAAGGATCTGGCGGAGGCTTTTCTTGCTTACAAAGAGATCGGCGTCAGTGAGTTTATTATTTCGGGCTGGCCAGAGGTTGATGAGGTGGATATTTTCGGCCAGGAGGCTCTCCCGCTAGTTAGGGAGGCCGAGCGGGGTAGAGTAAGTACCAATGCTCCATAGACGTTTGAAGATTGTTCTATCTCCGGCATCACTTAAAGCACGATAGAAATGGACACGAATCTCAGGTTCCACTGGATGCTTCCCAAGGGCGGGGAAGTAGCCATGAAGACGGCTCAGGAGACTAACCGCGTGCTTACGACCATGAGCACGTCGCCGGCCGCGATCCCGGACATGGAAGGCTGGGTTAAATTTGCACGTCGCGCGGAGGAATCAGGAATCGAGTCGGTGCTGCTCTCTTTCAGTCGTTACGAGCCTGACACTATTCTGATCGCTTGTGCGGTCGGATGCGCAACCACGAAGCTCAAGTTCATCGTCGCCTACCGCATGGGGTTGATGCAGCCGACGACGTTCGTTCAGCAGATCAACACTCTCTCCGGTCTGATCGGCGGACGCGTGGCCTTGAACGTCGTCGCTGGCAGTTCGACGGCGGAGCAACACGGCTACGGGGACTTTCTGGAACACGATGAACGGTATGCCCGCGCAGAGGAATTCCTGGGAATCTGTCATTCCTTCTGGAGCAGTGATGGTGAGGTTGATTTCGAAGGTAAATACTGCCGGGTCGAAGGCGCAAAGCTCAACACACCGTTCCTGGCGCCGGATAAAAGTGCTCCTGAAATCTACGTCTCCGGACACTCGGAGCAGGCGCAGCACCTGGCTCTTACCCGTGGTTCCAGCTGGTTACGTCTGATTGATACGCCAGAGAAACTCGATCCTCTGGTGGGCCGTTTTCGAGAACAAGGAATTGAAGTCAGTCTCAGGTTGTGCGTAATTTGCAGGCCGACGCATGAGGAAGCAGTCAGGGCTGCAGCGGCTATGCTGCCGGACGAAGAGATCGGCAAGCAGGAGCGCGCCATTCTCACGAAAAGCGATTCGCAGACGCTGAAGCAAGCCCTGGCTGCCGCGGACAACGTCGGTTGGTTGAACCGGAATCTGTGGGCCGGGCTGGTACCATATTACGGCTCATCTGCGATGACGCTACTAGGGTCCCCGGAAGACCTCGCGGAGAGCTTCCTCGAGTATAAGCGCATCGGCGTGACACAGTTTATTATTTCGGGTTGGCCGAAGCTCGACGAAATGGTTATCTTCGGGCGCGAAGTCCTGCCACTTGTGAGGAAGGCCGAAGCCGAACTGAAGGACGCTGCTGATAGTAGAAACTCAAACGTAAGGTCCTCTAGCGCTAGCTGATGGTTTGGAAAACCTTGAAGCGGCAAATTGTGAATCCAGAACTCTCTCCAGAGACTACCAACGTTAAGAGGAAGAATCGTGACCTCAGAAGCACCTAGAGCATTCAATCGGGAGATGTATCACGACCACCCGGAAAACGTATTCTACGGCACTGATGACGGCAGTCAGGACGGATCCTTCCAGGAGTTTCCGGAGTTCCGAGCCGACTACCAAAGTGTGGCCCCGCTGAGGCGTGACAATATTCACATGGTTAGCGTCGTCGGCGGTCTTTACGGTCTCAACCTGATTCCGCTCTGGCGGCCCAGGCGGATTACCATCTTCGACATCAATCCCGCGGCGGTCACCTATTTTCGGATCATCCGGCGCGTGTTTACGACAAGTCGAGACGTCAAGCACTTTCTCGACCGGCTTACGAACGCTGACTACGACGCGAATACGGAGCAAGAAGAATTTGTGCGAGAGAACATCCGTCTGAAGCAAAAGGGATGTCTGCCACGAGACCGCGGCTCAACCAAGCGTCCCTATGAGCAGAGCTGGCAGTACGCTCTGGAGAACTTCGACTTGACGAAACAACTCTTGTCCGAAGTTCCTCTCGACATCCGTACGGAACCCATGGAGAGCGAGAGCTTCAGTGAGTGGATACGGGAGCAGAACAACCTCTGGATATACGCATCAAACATTACTCAATTCCACTATTTTGACTTGGAGTTCGCGGATCCCACCAACGTGGTGGTAGTGCAAATTATCCACCCCGAACAGCCGCAACTACTTGATCTGGCATCACTGGGCGGAGGACCTGTAAGGGTGAAATTCGAAATCCCGCTCCGAGCCGCGCGGATTGATGGATAGGACGCAGAGGTTCGGCTACATGCCGTCAATTGAGGAGCATTGAGATGGTCAACAAGATTCGCGTCATGACGAATGCGGCCGCCCCTGCCACCGGCACTTACTCGCAGGCGATTCGCACAGGTGATCTAGTATTCGTGACTGCCCAGACGGGCCGAAACGCCGAAACCGGCAAGCTGGAGGAGGGCCTTGAAGCCCAAACCCGGCAGATGCTGTCGAATGTCGAAGCGATTTTGAATGCGGCAGGATGCTCTCCGGCGGATATCGTCAAGTCTACGCTCATGCTCGTTGACATTAAGGACTTCAAAGCAGTGGATGTGATCTACGCCTCCTGGCTTCCCGGTCTCGGTGTCACTGCGTTACCGGCCCGCACGGCGTTCGCAGCGGCGTCGCTTCCGGCGGGAGCGCTAGTCATGCTCGAAGTGGTCGCCGCGTATCCGGTTGAGTAAACTAGAAGGCAGCTGTCATTGACCGGCTCAAGTCGAGTCGCAGAATCCTTACTGTTCCAATGACTATTAAGAGTCGCTACTGGGCAAATAGCTTGTCTTGAGTCGCTCGTACAGGCAACTCTGGCTATACGATCCATTCTTATCCTGGCCGGAATTTCTCCACATTTGGTTCCAAAGATGAATTGAGTAGGTGCTCTCGCTTAGCAGTGGTTCCTCGTCAGCTTCTAAAACTTTGTGCCAATCTAAATGACCGATCGGGCAGAAAATGCCAGCCGGCGTCTGATACATCTCTAGTGAAAATTTACTGACGACTTCACTCATGAGTCGTGAACCGGTCTCTCCCCAAATCAACTGCTCCGGATTCTTATTCTGACAAACTTCCCAGGCATGCCCCATCGCTGCACTGCCGGCCGGCGCCTTGATGATGCCACTGGTTACTACCGCGACTCCTCGATGTATCTCAGTTGCAAAAACATACTCCTCAGGAAAATCAAACCGCTTTACGCATATCGTATCAGTATCGGCCCACCACCCACCGCGCTCGAATAGCAGCTTATAACGAAAGAAGTTGGCAAAACCCGCATAACTCTGATTCTGTTTGTATTGAAAGATTTTTGATGACTCCATTATTTCGTTGGCGTCCTTGACAACAGTTCCTACGGGTATGTTCGCTATCTTATCGTAGACATATAGGTGGTACTCATGACCGTTCACCAGGAAGGAGGCGATCGACAACTGTTCCATAATGGAAAGCTCAGGGCCGATCCACAGCCCTTGAATAACCTTGTTCATCTATCGCTCTCTTTGATCTGATTCAGAGGTAAACCTAGCGAATTTGATCCCCTTCTGATACCCAACAAGGGCGGCAACGTTAACCGGGGCCCATCAATCGGTCTCAGTCGGCCAGCTCCGTCATCACGTAAAACGTCAAAAGGCACACGCTGCGTCTATTTGCCTTGCCCGGTCAACGGTTTTGTGTCTCTCCCACACCAACTCTTGTCCTCTTCTCCTTATCTCATCCAATTCCTCGTGATTCCTCTCGTCCAGAATATACTGAACTTTCTCTTCCAGATTCTCTTTTGAGACAGGAAGGTAATGGCTGTTCTCGATAAAGCCGAGTTCCTTCAATGGCCCAGTCACCGCCTCATCGGCAAACAAGAGTGCTCCCGTGGCCGGGATTTCAAAATATTTGGCTACCACATATTTGTATATGAGGCTGTCCGTAAAGCCAGCCCGGTGCCGGTTAAGTTTTTCGGCATAGCTGCGCCCTATATCCTCATCCGTTTCGTAGTCGTATCCCGTGTAGTATCCCGGGTGGCCATGATAGTCGATAGAGTAAGAGCCCTGCTCCTGCAATGTCTTCATCTGCTGACGTAGAGGGTAATGATGGCTGATTGCACCGCTAAGCAAAATAGAGTTCTCAGGGTCATGATTGTAAGGAAGCATAAAATCTGGCGAAGCTGAGTGGGGAACCCATACTACCCTTTTTGTGCCTGCGAATTCGGGATAAAATTTATCCCACGCATAACCGCAGGTGGAAAGTACCATCTCACATAAGGCGAAGCCGACTGCCTTTTTTTGCCTGTCCTGCTTAACAAACCAATGCAGGTCGTCCGCCAAAATAACTTTGTGACACGGCAGAAGATAGATCTCCTTCGCATATGCATTTAAGAAGTCATAGCCTTCCCAAAACAGAATGGTCTCGGGCAGCTCTCCGAACTCATCGAGCAATCTGCTCTTTATTGACCCGAAACCATTCCATAACTTCCATGTCTCAATCTGCCGCCAGTTGAAATGGGTTATCAGATCACTCATCACGTAGTAAAACTCCCTGCTAAGATAGGTCCTCAGAACTTCTAATTCAGATACAATTAGTTTCATCAGATAGCCCTCATGCGAAGAACTTTAAAGTCTGGACGGAGCTAATGAGCCAATGAAATCATCTGGTAGGGAGGTAACTCGGCTTTTTTATAGCACAAGAGGTGACATGGATCGTATTTGGGACGGGCCGAGGCATAAGAAAAACCGTTCGTCTTTTGTGGCCAAGTATTGACTTGAGCCGACGATGAGAGATAAAAACAACTTCACAATTCTTCGATTCTCAAGTTGGAAGGTTCCCCACACCTATGAATACAACGCGAGCGTCTTCAAATACAGTCTACGAACCGGCAAATTCCGACACTGAAGCACTTAGACCCATCGAAGTGTTTGTTAAGAGGGATTTCCTGACGAAGCGGGAACTGCGCGGGTTAACGAAGTATGTGTTTGCGCACGAAGCAGACTTCACGCCCAGCACCGTGATACCAGATGGGGTGCCTGACGGAGCAACCGATCCTTCCTATCGAAAGTCCCGAGTTTTGTATGAGCTCGGGGAATATGTGACGTTATTTCAAGATCGTCTGCTGGCTATTCTTCCCGAGGTTTTAAGGGTTTTCAATCGGGAAGCATTCCCCATCGCGCATATAGATACTCAGATCACCGCCAGCAATGATGGTGATTTTTTTAAGGTGCACCGCGACAACAGCTTTACCGAGCCATTAGATGTTTCCCTCCGGGAGCTTTCATATGTTCACTATTTCCATTCTGAACCCAAGGCTTTTAGCGGAGGGCAACTTAGAATCTATGACTCCGAGGATGGCGAGGTTCAGAGTTCCGAAGACAGGATTCTTAAGACAATTGTGCCGCGCCAAAACACCCTGGTGGTGTTTTCCAGTTCATACGACCATGAGGTTCTGCCGGTAAGATGTCCAACAGGCAAATTTGTCAATAGTCGCTTCACTGTCAACGGATGGCTCATTAAAGAAGCAATTACCGACGACGGAGAAGCAACTACTGACGACGAAGCCAGTCCTCCTGACATGGAGTGGTTGGCCGATGCAGTAAGGTCGCTGAATGTTGCGCGGCCATACCAGTTTCAAAAGGTGTACCTCACACTCGAAGAGGCTTCAGAGTTCTCAGGTCTATCGTTTGAGTACCTCGAACGACTTATACAGGATCAAACAGTAAAAGCCGTCGACGATGGCGGCTGGAAAATTCGTCGCAGAGACCTGGAGAGCCTTTAGTCTTTCCAAGCCATTGTTTCGGGAGGAAATCAGATGAACGTCTCGGAAGGTGTCGCGCTAAGCTCAATCAGTTATGAGCAAATGTTTGAAGAAGACGGATATGTGGTGCTCAAACAATTCATCCCCCGAATCATGTGCGAATACATCTCCGAAAACATAAAGCTGTTGGAAGCAAATTCATGTCTCGACTACGGCGACACCCAGGTCGAAAAGGCGTTCTCAGCCGGGTCGCCTGCTATAACAGAGACCCTCCTCGACGTGGTGACCCCAATCCTATCGCAGATGATCAACTGCGAGTTGTACCCAACCTATTCTTATTTGCGCGTCTATGTTAAAGGTGCGGTGCTTGAAAAGCACATGGACAGGCCTTCGTGTGAGGTCAGCGCAACTGTGCCCATCAGTTACGATTGCCCGGGTGTTTGGCCGCTCTTTCTCGAGACCGGCAACAATACCATCAGCGTGGAACTCGAACCAGGCGACGCGCTTATTTACAAGGGGATTGAGATACCGCATTGGCGAGAGGCTTTCGAGGGCGAGCGGCAGGTGCAAGTATTTCTACACTATGTCAGAAAAGATGGTGATTATAGAGAGTATAAATTTGATAAGAGGCCTCATTTGGCCCACCAAACTGTTGCGCAAGGTGGTTAACGCAATTACAGAAGCGGGAGTCGGTAACCATTTAGAGTGTTTTCAAACCGTATCCACCCACCGAGTATCAGAATGCCAGCTTGAGCGCGAACTGAATTTGCCGTGACGGACCGGCACTGAAAATCTTCCCGAAATTCTGCGTGAACGCGAAGCGGTTCGGCGTGTCGAAGCTGGGCGTATTGGTAACGTTGAAGACTTCGGCGCGGAACTCAAGGCTCTTAGACTCGCTGAAGCTGACAAGCTTGACGGCGGCCATGTCGAAGTTCACCAGGCCAGGCCCGATGACGATGTTGCGCCCGCAGTTACCGAACGTCCCGAAGCTGGCGGGCTGGAACGCGGCGGTGTCGAAATAACGGTCGGGAGTGCGTTGGTTCGAAGGTAGGTTCGGGTCACGCATGCAGTTGGGCCTCTGTGCTGGCCCTTGTCCAATGTTGGCCCGATCCGTTTGATCGTTCACGGTTAACGGAGCGCCACTCTGTAGCGTAGCGATTCCGGACAGCTTCCACCCACCAACCAACGCCGAGAGCAATCCCGAGCGGTTCAGAAATCTCTTACTACTACCGAACGGCAACTCATAGAAGCCGGTAGCGATGAAGCGGTGCTTGTGATCAAAGCTCGAGAGAGCGCGCTCCGCGTCGCGGTTTCTAACATCCTGCGGTAGGTTCGCTTCGTTGGTCGTGCCACCAGGGTCGGAGGCGTCGTCTATCGATTTCGACAAGGTGTAATTGGCATTAACGGAGAATCCGTTGGAGAGTCTCTTTTCGATCCTGAAGGTGACGGCGTGATAGCTCGAATAGCCGTCCCAGCGCAGGCTGGTAAAGGAACTGAGGGCCGGCACGGGGCGACGCGGCCCGATTGGACCACTTCCGGGCAGCGGCACGTTACGGACTGTGGAGCTGTCCGCGCCCTGTATGTTTGAACCGACGTAGGCGACTTCGACGGCTGTCCTGGGCGTCAGCATGTGTTGCAGGCTGAGGCTTACCGTGGTCGCATACTCGATGCTGAAATCGTGGTCTACGTTGTTGCCGCCAACGGTGCCGATGGCGTTTGAGGTAAGAATGTTCTGCGTGTCCAGTGTCGGCACGGCGGCGTCGGAAGCGACGCTTATGTTCTTCAACAGAAAGAACGGCAGGTTGCGCGCGAGTGCCTGCTGCACGCTGTAGGCCCACTGGTTAAGGAAGACGCCGTAGCCGGCCCGGAAGACGGTGTCGGAGGTGCCGGGAAGTCTCCACGACAGGCCGAATCGCGGGGCCAGCCGCGGCTCACTGTCGCGCAGGAGAGAGCGATCCCAGCCTGCTTCAGCGGAAGTGGTGAAAGGGATGGGAATGAGCGGGAGCAGCGCCGCCGCCGTCGGGGAGATACGACCGTCGGCGTCGCTGGCGATCACAAAACGTCCGCCTGGTACCGTCAGGTCAATCGCTGATAGGCGGTTGTTAACGTCTCTCATCGGTTGATTGATCTCGGAGCGCAGGCCGATGTTGATGGTCAAATTGCGCGTCGGATTCCAGTCGTCCTGAATGTAGGAGTGAAACCAGGTTGTGCGCCCGTTCTCATCGCCTCTGCCGATCCCGACTTGCGCACTGCCGGGATAGCCGAGCAGAAAGTCGGCCAGGGCGTTGCCCCGCTGACCGGGGCTCGCGCCGGTGAATTGCCCGTTGTAGGTGAACGAGCCGCGCGCCGTGTCGGGGTTTACCGGATTGAAATTGAGGCGATACCAGTAGACGCCAAACTTGAGCTTGTGCGCTCCCCGGTTGATGAATACGTTGTCGTAGAATTCGATACTGGTGTCGCGTCGGGTGACGAAGGTGGTTGCGTCACCGACGGTGCTGAAGAGGCCGCCAAAGGAGACCTGCGGGTAACCCTCGTCCTCAGGATTCTTGGTCACACCGAGCAGCCCTACGCTGGATGCGAAATCAACGCCGCTGTTTTCGCTCGTTTGCCCACCAGAGGCACGCAAGTAGCCGAAGCGGAATTCGTTGAGAAAATCCTGGGTGAAAAAATGGGTATGGCTGAAAGCTATATTTGTTGCTTTGGTAGTCAGCTGACGCCCGAAGCCGGGCACCAGCGACTCGCTGAGTTTGCTTGTGCCGAACGGTTGGAAGGCGTCAGCGTTGAAAGTCGAGAGCCGCCAGAAGAGTGTGTCCTTCGCGGTCAACTGGCCGTCGAGTCGTAAAGAGAACTGGTCCGTGTCCGTTCTTTCGATGGCCGTCGAAATCAGGTTGCGTGAGATACCGGGCTGGTTAGGCAGCGGGACTTTCGCGAGCAGCCCGAGTGCGACTGCGTTCAGCCGTTGAGTCGGGATGCGGTTGCCGGGTAGGGGCAGCCGGTTGCCCGACGCGTCGGTAGCGAACGGGTCGAATATCTGGCCGAACGCAGAGAGGTCGCCGGCCCGCATCTCAGCCGTCGGGACCGAGAATGTTTGCGTGCGCGACTGCCGGACTCGTTGGCCCTCGTAACTGCCAAAGAAAAACAGCTTGTCTTTACCCTCATGAATTCGAGGGATGGGGACGGGCCCGCCGAGTGTTCCGCCGAACTGGTTCTGTTTGAATGGTCGAATGGGCCGGTTTGGATCGTCGAAGAAGTTCTTGGCGTCGAGCTTCTCGTTGCGGAGAAACTCGAAGACGTTGCCGTGCAACTCTCTCGAGCCGGACTTAGTCGCGACGTTGATGATGGCTGCGGCCTTCCCGCCGAACTCTGCCGCGTAACTGGTCTTCTGAATTTTGAACTCCTGAATAGCGTCCACCGACGGGCTGATGACCATATTGTTGAAGTATTCGTCTGTGACCTTCACTCCGTCGAGCAAGTAGATGTTATGGCCGCTTCTTTGTCCCGCCACGTTTACCAATTCTCCAGCCTGTTGCAGTGCGCCGCCGCGAGTTCCCCCCGGCGGCTTCACGACACCTTCGCTGAGGAGCGCCAGTTGGAGGAACTGCCTGCCGTTGAGCGGAAGTTCGACGACGCGTTGGCGCTCAATGACATCGCTGACTTCCGCCGTAGCGGTCTGCAACAACTGTTCAGCAGTCGTGATCGTCGCCGTCGTGCTGATCTCTCCGATCTCTAGTGTTAACTCCAGATCGATGACCTGCCCGATCCGCAGATCAATTCCGGTCCTTATCAACTGTTTGAAGCTCGTCGCTGATACTGAAAGCTCCCGTTCCCCAACCAAAAGCGAGGGGAAGAGAAACTCACCGGTGCTGTCGGTTACGCGCTCGACTTTTACCTTGGTCGCGACGTGAGTTACAGCGATGGTCGCACCTGGCACAGCTGCTCCGGCACTGTCCCTTACGATGCCCTTTATCTGGCCGGTGTTGGTTTGCGCGAGAGCACTCGGCATGCTGAAGAAGAGAGCGATCAGACAAATGACTCCGCCGCCGATTTGAGAAGCTGAAATCGTCCATCGAGTGTGAAGAAAGGAAGAGGAAGGAGTGTGCTTTTTCATTGAAGTGTCTCCCAGGCTGCTTTAATTTTAGAAGAGTAGAGTTGCAACTCCGACAGTTTCCGTAACCGTCTCGGGTCAATGCTTGTAAGCGGTTCAATGAGCGAGGCCGGGAAAGTCGCGGAATCCCGCCAAAGAGTTTTCCAGACGGAAAATCACGCAGCGTTCATTATCCCCAGAGTGTTCAAACGGTCGCCAATAAGCCGGTGCAGGAGGCTGGCCAGTTCTAAGAAAGCGGTGGATCCCTTGCCGCTCGGATCATCGATATCGCCGAAAGGTTGCAAGCAGTGGACCTTCGAGGCGGCTTCAGGAAACATCGCGATTAACTTTTGGCGCTGTTCTTCGGTCATGCAGAAAATGACTTCAGCTTTCTGGGCTAAACCATGGGTCAAGTTGCCGGATCGGTGTTCGACGCCAGGCATGCCCATCGTTGCAAGTGCGTGCTCCGCTTCCGCGGTGAGGGGCTCGCCAGGCCGGGCGCTTAAGCCGGCACTGATAGCTTTGATGCCAAATCTGTCCAGTGATTCCAGCGGTACGCCTAACCGATTGGCTATCTCTGCGTTGCAGATTGCCTGGGCCATGGGAGAGCGGCTGGTGTTTCCACTGCACACGAAAACAAACAAACGCTGCAACGTACTGGCAAGGCTGGGTCGAACCAAATGGCACGACTTAGCCCGGATCATCATCCATACTTCAGTGGATACTTTGAGTCCGGAAGACTCAACAGCACGCGAGGCTAAGCGAACGCGAAATTCACCGCCGCAGGAGATGCGAGCATCAACGGTCGCGCCGATTCGTTCAAGCTGCTTAACTCTCCCCTGGATCACGCTACACGCACCGACAATCGCTGGCGGCGAAGCGGCGATGAGAATTTCGTCGGCGCGAATTCCAATTCGTACCTCGGAGCCTACGGGAACCGGCGCCAGCGGAGTTTCGATCTGAATAGAAGTTCCGGCTATTTGGCAGATCATCGTGTGTTCCTGCTCTCGCAGTTCAAACACGGTAGCGTCGAAGAGATTCTCGAAGCTGGCCGGCTGCGCCATTTGCTCGCGACGAAGCGCGGTTATTATCTCCTGCGGCAAGCCCTCCGCCACAATCTGACCTTGATCGAGGGCAATTACGCGATCTGCCAAGGCAAGTACTTCCTCATAGTCATGCGTGACATAAAGGATCGGAATCCGGCGTGCTTCGTTCCAACTACGCAAGTCTTCAATGATGCTGTCCTTGGTACGTGGATCCAGTGAGGACAACGGCTCATCCAGGAGCAAGACTAAGGGCTCGGTGACCAGTGAACGTGCCAAAGCAACCCGCTGTTGTTCACCTCCCGAAATCTCTCGCGGAAATCTCCGACAAAGATGCTCAATCTGAAAAGCCTCGAGGACTTCAGACATCCGCCGCATCCGCTCTCCTCCGTCCAAACGGCGAAGGCCGTACGTTACGTTATCCTCGACCGACAAGTGAGGAAAGAGAGCCAGGTCCTGAAATACAAAGCCGACCTGGCGCCGGGCCGACTCAACATTGATCCTTTGCCGCGAATCGAAAAGCAACCGATCTCCGATGGCGATGCGGCCTTCTTCCGGATCGCAAAGGCCTCCGATGCAGCGCAGAATGGTCGTCTTGCCGGCGCCGGAGTGGCCCACAATGACAGTCACGCCTGGAACTACAGCAAATTCGGTTTCAAGCTGGAATTGAGAGGACGGATTGGAGGAGTGACGTTTGCGTAGCCGGACCCGCAGCGTCCCCGTCTCAGAGGGGCGCGGTTGTGAGCGTGGTTCCCAATGGTGAACCTCCAACTGTTGCTTTGGTGAAGTCATATTAGTTTTTGAGGTGTATCTTCGGGCGCACCCACGGCGTTAGCAAATCCGGTGAGGCGACTGAGAAACATTGAAACTGCCACTGCTGCCGCTGCCAGAAGAACCAGTAGCAGGGCGACCGGCAGGGCGCCGGGCAGGCCATTGGATTCGAACTTCACCCACATATAGACTGGCAGAGTGTGCGGGTTGTAGGCCACAATGAGGGTTGCACCGAACTCGCCGAGCGCACGAATCCAAGCCAAGGTGATGCCTGCCGCGATGCCGGGCCAGGCGAGTGGCAGTGAGATCCGACGAAAGACATCCCACCGCGAATCGCCCAGCGTGGCCGCTGCCATCTCTAGTTTGGGGTCAACACCGGAGAATCCCGCATACGCAGATACCACAACAAATGGTGCGGACACAAAAAGTTGCGCCAGAACTATTCCCACCAAATTGTTTGTGAGAGCGATGTTCCACGCATCGAGTGGACTGCCGATTGTTCCATTAGGTCCAAAGGTCAGCAATAACAATATTCCTCCGGCGAGACCGGGAACGACCATCGGCAGAAAAACAAGACCGATCCAGAACCGCCGGAATCGAAGCCGTCCTCGCGCGAGTAAGTATCCGAGCGGAACGCCCAAAACAGTCATAATCACCACAGCCATCGCCGACGTGAGAGCGGAGGTCCGCAAGGCTTTGCCGGCACCGGGCTCTCGGAGGGACGCTATCCAGCTCGACCAATCCGCGTGAATCAGCAAGTTAGCGATCGGGAGCAATAGGTCGAGCAAGAGCAGACCGCCAAGCAGGCCAAAGACGATGAGCGTGGGCTTGCGAGACTTCGTCATGGCTCATATTTTCCCGAGCTAAAACTACGTAACTCTGTTGGGATTTGCATAGCATCTCCGCCGACTCGATGGTCGACGGTTCCAAAGCCAAACTCCTTCAGCTGGTCGTTTGAGGAGAGCAGGAATCGCACAAGTGCCTCGGCAGCAGCTTTATTACGCACCGTGTTTGGAATTGTGATGGTGAAGAGAATCGGAGCGCCTCTGACATGCTCGCCGGAAGGAGTCGTATACGTGGCTTGGGCGTAGAAAGCGGACAGCTTCGGGTCACCCAGACTAATTTCGGGCGGAAAGCTAACAAAGGGCAACTTGTGAGCGACTACCTCATGCTTGTAAAAAATTCCGGCATCAAACTGTCCGGATTGCACGCGGGCTAACAGCACGATTTCGGGGAACACCTGGTCAGGATTTAGCGGATCGCCGATCAAACCAGGAAGCTCGGGCAGGTTGTAGTGCTTGCCGGCCAGATTAAAAAGGAAAAGAGTTCGGTATCCCTTCGGATCAGTGCGTGGGTCTCCTCGCCCAAAGCGCACGCCGGGAGTCTTGAGAACCTCATACCACGGAATAGTACCTGCCGCTGCCTCCTGGAATTTTGCGGCGAATTTGCTATTGGGATTGTAGGCGAGCACAAGTTGCGAGGAGGCCAAGGTCATGAACCACGTCACCAGGTCTCCGTTCTTGCTCCCCATCAACACGCTTTCATTGACGGATGGATCCGCGCTAATGAAGACGTCCGGACTCCTGAGACGATCCCGGATCATGCGTGCGGCAGCCAATGACCCTTGCGCCTCGCCCTGGTATTCATATCCCGTTGCTTTGGCAAACGCGGGGCCCAACCCGTTTTCCATGACGGTAGCCAGAGAACCCGCATACAAGACCGAAACAGTGCGATTCTGAGATCGGTCAGCGCATGAAAGGTACATCGGGGCGAGAAGAAGTGAGACCAGAATTGCGCCATAACGCATTGACAGGCAAATTCGATTCATCGCACCTCTTTAGGATGTTCGTATCCTAGATCTTTGGTTCTCCATTTTGATCCATCATGGCTTGTAGAAAGATGGATCGTGAGTTAGACCGAGCAGTGACTTACCGATCATAGCGAGGATGTGGTCGTCATTATCGTGACGCACGTAAAAGGACAGATCCCGGTAGATGCGCTCCAAGACACTGGGACGGATGAGACATCGCGCGCCACAGGCGCGAATGCAGTGCTTGACCGTGTCTTCAGCCAGGTGTTCGACGACATGACGTGCCCGACTGCCGGCAATCTGAGCTTCCTGGTATTTTCCAGTCTCCCATAACCGTGCGACATGTCTTAACCAAAGGTGGGCCGTCTCGACGTTTACGGACATTTGCCCAATATGGTGCTGAACGTACGGGTCCTCCACCTTATTCTGTGTGGTGACGTACTCGAAAGCATATTCGTATGCGGCCTCGGCAGCACCCAAAAACGTTGCGGCGTAATGTGGTATGAAACACGTCTGCCATCCTTCCTTAAGATATTGGCCGGGGTAACCGATCCGATCCTGGTCCGGAAGGAACGTACGATGGAAGCGGACCAGATGACTTGCGGTAGCGCGCATCCCAATCGGATCCCACCAGGAAGTGTCTATCTCCACAGTCGGATCGGAAAGATCGCAAGCTATCATCAGTTGGGTGTCCAACGACGCGGCGTTAGCATGCCGAACTCCGCCGGGTCCGGCGGTGTTGACAAGTAGAATCGCCCATTGGGCGCCACCTGCACTGGTCGCAAATGCTTTATTCCCTTCGACGACGTACCCGCCATCCACTCTCTCTACAGTAGTCCCAAAGCGAACAGATTCTCCCGGCTTGCGAGCTTGAGGTTCACCGCTCCACGCCACCCATATCTCACCCTTCTCGACTACACCTTTAAACCAACGCGTCCTTTGCTCCTCGGTCGCCATGCCGTCCAGCAACACGAGCGAATTGACATGACCCTCCCAGCATCGCGCCAGGGACAGGTCAGACTTGGCGATCTCCTTGGTCATCATCCACAAAGTCAGGACATCGCCGCTATAAGGACCAAGCCCGAGGCCCCCATATTCCTGGGGAAGCGCAGGCGCATTCAAGCCGGCGCGAAAGAGGTCTGCAAAATCTTCGTTGGGAAATGTTGCGTTGAGATCAGATTCGGCGGCGCGTGGTGCGAAGTTCTCTTTCGCCAACTTGCGCACGCGGGTAATAAGCTCTTGCTGCTCGCTTCCGAGATCGAGTTGAGCGTAAGCGTCCCTTTTTGAGTAAGCCGTTTCCATTGTGTGTAGCTCAAACTGAGCATTCAGCCTGCTTGTGGAGCAGAGCAGTGCTGAATCGTGATTTCTCTATTCGTCAATTAGCGCCTGTTGTTAGATCAGTCGCACCTTTTCGGATTCCAGCTTGAATAGTTTTGAGAGACCCTCCAGTCGTAGGTCGCCGGCCAAGTTGCTCAGCAGCTAGTGTTGCCGACATCTCTTTTCCTGTCATCAGTCGAAACTGGTGAAGTACCTGCGTTAGAAGCACATCCCGGCCATCAATCGCGATCTGGTCACGCGCGAGAGTAGTCTTAACCAGCGGCGTTGGTCTGGCGCCATAGACGAGATCAATAACCACGGCTTCTTCATTCAATGTCTCAAGATTGAATGGGACCTCATCGCTCTCGCGGCCGACTGGTGTAGCGTTCACCACGATGTCGTAACCCTCAGCGCTAAAGTCCTTCAGCGGTAGGTAAGCCAAGCCCAGAATTTCAGAGGCGTGTTGTCCCCGTTCTGGGCCCCTATTTATCAGGGTTACTACGGCACCGTCCTCGACCAACGCGGCAGCAATGGCCCGACCTGCACCGCCACAGCCGATGACAGCAGCCCGCTTATGCCTGACTTTAACGCTTCGCTCGCGGCTCGCCATGTAGACCACTTCCGGGTCTGTAGTATCGGCCTTCCACCAGCCATCATGCCTAACGAGGATGTTGGCGGACTCGGCCTGCCGGGACATCGGACTTATCATTCTAGCAGTAAGCAAAGTAGCCTCTTTGTGAGGAGAAGCTACAGTCATGCCATTAAGTGAGAAGCCGAGAGAATCGAGCAATCGTGAACACACGACCTCCTGCCAAAACTCGTCATAAGACTCCACCTGCAGTGGCAGAAATAACGCCGGATAATTCATCGCGCAGTAGGCGGCATTGTGTAAACGCGGAGAGAGCGAGTGAAAGATCGGTTTTCCGATAATCGCAAATATCTCGTTTACGGCCCTCAGCCCGGGCAAGCCGTAGTCGTCGATTAACTGGTTAATGGTGGGACCTGTTTGAGCGATGGCGCCCTGGGGAACCAGGCCGTAGATGCCTGGCGCTCCTAACTGCAAGGCCACCAGGCGGCTCCAGAATCCTAGTGGTCCAATGGAGTACGCGATCGTATCGGAACGGTCTAACGCTTTGAGCAGCGACAGAGGTATAAACTCATCGCGCATCTCTGTGGCCTTTGTCACCACTTTATAGACCGCAGCTGGCACCGATGACAGTTGCTCGAATTGAGTTTTCAGTTGGACTAAGTCAGCAGCTGGTCCATGCCAGGAAACACAACGCTGTTGGAACGGGATCTGGGCTAACAAGTCATCTGAACAATCAGTGTTACTTTCGAGTTCAACGCGATCATAGAACGGGGCCGCTGCTTTTAAACGACGATGCCGATTTTGTAATGAGTCGGAGCTTTTGCCGCCTTCATTCCGGCTTCGCAACGCATATAAAAGGTGTCCTCTGAAGTGCTTGCGTAACCATTCGGGGTTAAGGTCCCCGACTAGATCGGAGCGTACTTCCAGCCACTCCACCGAATCTGGAAGGGTACTCAATTCTACGCCAGTCGGCGACGGCGGAGCCGCTAGAGAAGCGATCAGCGAAGCTTGAGTCATCGGAACTGGTCTGATTGCTCAGCAGGTTGATGGTTCTGGATCGAACTAACGGCTGGATCTAGCATGCATGCAAGAAAGGAATGCTTGTGAGAATTCAGCCGTCACCTTAAAAAACGCGGTAACTATACTTTGCTGGACGTGAGAGTTCAATCATTTTGAGAACCCGGCGAGGGATCCATTGTTGGTCCCGGGCGACTAAGCGCGTTTCTAATAGTTCGGCTGAGAATGTGTTTAATTACCGCGTTTTGATAAAGAGCCAGGGATGAGAGTCTTGTCCCGCAAATGTCCCAACAAGCTAAAGTAGTTGAGCGGATGCCCCAAATTTAGGGCTTTCTCATGCAATAATACGACTTCTTAGAATCTCTCGCGCCGAGCGAGTTGATGGTCCAACACGTTGTTACGTTCCGTAGCTTCTCCAGATTCAGTATGACTAACTTCGCAAGACGTCCGGATCAGAGCGTTACTGCACTGCTGCTGAAATGGGGCGGGGGCGACAAGACTGCACTTGATGAGCTAATTCCGCTCGTCTATGACGAGCTCCGTAGGCTGGCTGCCAGTTATCTTCGTCGCAGATCCGGGTCAAATACACTTCAGGCCACCGCTTTGGTTCATGAGGCTTATGTCCGACTAGCCGACCAGAAGGGTGCCTCAATGCAACATCGTGCGCAATTCTTTGGCCTGGCGGCGAAGGTTATGCGCGACATTCTGGTTGACCACGCGCGCAGGCGCCAGGCGGCAAAACGCGGCGGTCAGCAATTGCGTATCTCCCTGAGCCAGGCTGAGCGCTTCGGTCAAAAACCTGAGGTAGATTTGGTAGCACTCGACGACGCTTTGAAGGACCTGGCCGCGACGAATCCCCAACACAGCCGGGTTATCGAACTGCGCTTCTTCGGTGGTTTGACCATCGAGGAGACGGCGGAGGTAATGAGCCTGTCAAACGCCACGACGGAACGTTACTGGAGCTTCGCTCGAGCATGGTTGCGACGCGAGCTTGCCGCCTAGGGACATGGAAACTCCAGAGAGCATGCAGCAATTAGAGGAGCTCTTTCACGAAGCCGTCGGCCTCGAACCGGACGAGCGCGCTGATTTCATGGCGCGGGCTCGAATCTCACATCCGGAACTGGCGGCCGCGGTAGAGTCTCTCATTGCCGCTCATGAAGGGCCCGACAGTCCTATCGATTCGCCTGCTTATGAGGCCGCCGCAGAAATCATCGCAGGCCGGCAGCCGGCGCTCGTACCGGGGCAGGTCGTGGGACACTATCAGATCACCGCACTCCTCGGTAAAGGCGGAATGGGTGAGGTCTATCTGGCCAGTGACACGAAACTCGATCGCAAAGTCGCACTGAAGTTGCTGCCCGCGGAGTTCACCAATCACAAAGATCGTCTCCGCCGTTTTATCCAGGAAGCCAGGGCCGCTTCCTCCCTCAATCACCCGAACATCATAACGATCCATGAGATCGGTCAAACGGAAGGCGCACACTTCATCGCTACCGAGTTCATTGACGGGCACACACTCAAGCATCGTATGGCGCACACGAGAATGGAATTGCCGGATATTCTCGACGTGTCAATTCAGGCAGCCAGCGCCTTGCAGGCCGCGCATGCCGCCGGAATTATCCATCGCGACGTCAAGCCTGAAAACATCATGTTGCGACCGGACGGGTATGTGAAAGTTCTCGATTTCGGGCTGGCCAAGCTGACCGAGAAGTCTCGCCAATCGCAGCCGACTTCAGCCGATTCCGAGATAGACACGATGGTAAAGGCCGGCACCAAGCCGGGGACTCTAATGGGAACAGTCCATTACATGTCACCCGAGCAGGCGCGATGCCAGGTGCTGGACTCAAGAACTGATGTATTTAGTCTTGGCGTCGTAATTTACGAAATGGCAGCAGGTAGGAAGGCGTTCGCGGGCCCAACAGACATTGACACGCTGGTGTCAATTCTTGAGAAGGATCCCGTGTCGCTGGATGAGTGTGCACCAGAAGTTCCCGTCGAGTTTCAAAGAATAATAAGCAAAACGCTGCGCAAGAATAGAGAGGAGCGCTATCAGACGATCAAAGACTTGTTGATCGATCTTAAGAGCTTTAAGGAAGAGCTGTCATTCGCACTAAAACTCGAGAGGTCGGGACCTCCTCGCACAAGCCTGGAACCTGTGACCACACCCGCGGCTAGCGAAGCGGTGGTAACAGATCAAGAAGCGGTAACAGATCAAAAAGCAGTGGTTGCAACCGCCGACCGGCCCGCTCAGAGATCAGGAAGTCGCAACAGACGCGCCTTGATGGTTGTGGTGTTGATCGTCCTGCTTGCAGTTTTAGCGATCGTTGCGGTGATGTGGCGACGCGGCGGGTCCACGCCGGCCATATCCACTCCAGCAACGGCTGTGGAACGCACCTTGAGCTACTGGATAACCGTGCAGAAGTATCGCGATGGGAAACCCTACCAGGACCCATTCCGGCTCAGAGACGACATTAACTTTGAGAAGGATTATAGGATTCGATTGAACATCACCAGTTCACAGAGCGGGCGGCTCTATTTGCTGAACGAGGGCCCTGCTGGAGCCGATCAAACTCCGACGTTCAACGTGCTCTTTCCATCTGAGACGGCCAACAACGGCTCGGCGCTCTTGACTGAGAGTCAGCCAATTCAAATTCCTCAGCAAAGCTGGTTTCAATTCGATGAGCAGCAGGGCACGGAGAAGATCTGGGTCGTCTGGGCTAAAAAGGATGTGCCTGAGATGGAGGCCGTCAAAGGTTTTGCTAACTCCAAAGACCGCGGAGTCATCAGTAGCCCCGGACTGAGGACGGGAGTTAATGAATTTCTGAAAGCTCACTCGACGCCCAGCGTTTCGGTCAAAAGAGATGAAGAGAAGAAAGATACCCTCGTGACGGCGAATGGTGAGATACTGGTTCACGTCATCAAGCTGGAACACCATTAAGTGAGCCCGTAACAGTCGGGTCCGGAACAACCGCCCCAGCGGGAGACCCGACAGAACGCGGCCTCTGAAACATTCCTTCCTAAGGTAGCCAAGTAGAATTCGAAATGTGGATTCACGCCTTTTTTCGTGATTCATGAGGGGATCGGGCTCTACATTTCGGTATTAGAGTCGACCCAAAGAAATGAAGCCCTGCCTCTTCAATTGCCATCGCCCTGGATCGACGGCCTGGAACTGAAGGAGAGATACCGATGAGCAAGACTTTCACCCTTTTGGTTGTGATGTGCATTCAGTTCCTGAGCGTTTCGGCGCAGGTCGGACCGGAGCCGATAACGCTTGTTCCCGGCCAGCCCGTCGAGCGCGAGATCGTCGGTGGTGAGGTACACACCTATCAAATCCAGCTTGCAGCGGGGCAGTTCGGCCGCTTCCGCCTGGAGCAGCGGGCGATGGACCTTGGGCTGATCCTGACCGCCCCCAACGGCAACGAACTGGTCGAGATGGATCTGACTGGCGTAGGCGAACAGGAGTCGCTCTCGTTGGAAGCGGCAGCGGCAGGCAGGTATCGCTTGACCGTGCGGGGTAGCGCGGCGTTGTCTCTGCGCGGGTTATACCGGCTTGAGATCACGGTCCAGGCAGTGGCTACGGCGCAGGACCGCAAACGACTCGCGGCGGAAGGGCTGCTCCTGGAAGCCAGAAAGCTCCAGGACCAGGAAACCAAGACGACGGAGACACTTGGAAAATTGGAGCAGGCGCTGCCGACCTGGCGTGAACTTGAGGAGCCGTCCTGGATCGCGTATTCGCTTCACTCTATCGGCTCGGCGCACGAAGCTCTGAGCCAGCCTGAAAAAGCAACTAGTTTCTATGAGCAGGCGTTAGCCGTTACACGCGAGTTCAAACTGCGCGCGCGGGAATGGCAGATTATTAACAGTTTGGGCGATGTCTGCTACCAGACGCGCCAGTATGAGAAGTCGATTGCCTACTACGAGCAGGCCCTGGCGATCAACCGCGAAGTAAACGATCGGGCGAGCGAAGGAGGCATACTGAACAACTTGGGCGTTGCCTACAACACGTTGCGCCGCGCCCAAAAGGCTATTGAATATTACGAACAGGCGCTGGCGATAAAACGCGAGCTGAAGGATCGTGCGGGCGAAGCGAGTACGCTCCACGATCTGGGATGGGCTTACATGGGGGCGAGCCGCTCCGAGGAGGCTATTACAAGCTTCGAACAGTCCCTTGCGATTGTCCGTGAGATGAAAAATCGGGGGCGAGAAGGGGCAGCGCTCGACGGTCTGGGTATGGTCCACATCTCGCTGAGCCGGTTTGAGAAGGTTATTGAATATTACGAGCAGGCCCTGGCGATCAAACGTGAATTAAAGGATCGCGAGGGCGAAGGATTCACGCTCATGAATCTCGGCGTGGCCTATGCCTCCCTGGGCCGCATTGAGAAAGCGATTGAATACAGCGAGCAGGCGCTGGCGATAAGTCGCGAGACAAAGGCTCGGTTCATGGAAGGACGGACTCTCAATAGTTTGGGTAGGACCTACGAAGCGATGGGCCGTCCTGATAAGGCGATTGAATACCTCGAACAGGCGTTGGCGATCAACCGCGAAGTGAGAGACCGGATGGTAGAAGGCTACACCCTCAGCGCGCTCGGCTCCGCATACGATAAGCAGGGCGTCACTGAGAAGGCGATTGAACACTACGAGCAGGCCCTTGTGATTTACCGCGATATAAAACGCCGGCCGCAGGAAGGAGCCGCGCTGAACAGTTTGGGTGAGATCTACCGGTCGCTAAAGCAGTACGAGAAGGCGGCTAAATACTCCGAGCAAGCGCTGGCGATCTCCCGCGAAGTGAAGAATCCGCAGTACGAGTTACAAGCTCTTTCGAATCTCGCCCGCACAGACAGTGAACTCGGCAACCTGGCGCAGGCGCGCTCCCACATCGAAGAGGGCCTGCGGGTTGCGGAGTCGGTAAGATCTGAAATCATCAGCCCGGTATCCCGCGCAACGCTGCTCGCCTCCGTGCAAGGCTCTTACCAGCTTTACACGGACATCCTGATGCGTCAGCACAAGTTAGATCCATCCAAAGGGCTCGACGCGCTTGCTGTCGAAGTGAGCGAACGCCAACGCGCTCGCAGTCTGCTGGACTTGCTCACCGAGGCCGGCGCAGATTTACGTCAAGGCGTAGACTCCGCGCTCATCGAACGCGAGCGCTCGCTCGCCAAACAACTCAACGACAAGGCACAGGCACGCGCCGGCACGCCGGAGCAGGCCGACTCACTAAAACGGGAAGTCAGCCAGCTTGAAACCGATCTTGAACGGGCCCAAGCCGCCATCCGCAAGAACAGTCCTCATTACGCCGCGTTGACCCAACCGCAGCCGCTCAAGCTCAAAGAGATTCAAGCGCAACTCGACGCCGACACATTGCTGCTGGAATATGCGCTCGGCGAGCATCGCAGCTATCTCTGGGCCATCACCAGAGATTCGCTTGCTAGCTACGAACTGCCGAAGGAAGAGCAAATCAAACAGAGCGCCTTGCAGGTTTACGAACTACTGACAGCACGCAGCGTAAACAAACGAGGTGAGACGGCTTTGCGGCGACGTGAGAGAATCACCGAAGCCGAAGCCAAACTGCCTGGGGCCGCACAGCAACTGAGCCAGACATTGCTCGCACCAGTCGCAGCTCAACTCGGCACCAAACGGCTCGTGATTGTAGCTGACGGTGCATTGCAATACATTCCCTTCGCAATGCTGCCCGATCCGTCAGTAGTCAGTGGTCAGTTGTCGGTTGCAAAAAACAATGGAACACGAACCACGGGCTTCGGACAACCACTAATCGTCAACCACGAACTCGTAAGCCTGCCCTCGGCCTCAGTGCTGGCGATTCAACGCGCGGAACTGGCTGGCCGACAGCCCGCGCCAAAGATGCTGGCCGTGATCGCCGATCCCGTCTTTGATCGCAGCGATGTACGCTTCACCACACCTGCGACCGAGCCCAACGACAAGGCGCAAGCGCAAACCATCGCCTTCAACGACGCCCGCAGCATTGAACACCTCGCTGAAAAAGCTGATGACAAGTCAGGCACAACGACGCGCAGACTCGTAATTCCCCGTTTGCCGTTCACGCGACTGGAAGCGACCAGACTGCTCGCCCTTGTGCCGGCGAGTTCAAGCCTTAGCGCAATGGATTTCCAGGCAAACCGTGACACTGTGCTAAGGCCCGAACTCGGGCAATATCGCTATGTGCATTTCGCGACGCACGGTGTGCTGGATAGCGAAAGGCCGGGGCTCTCATCGCTGGTGCTTTCAACGGTGGATGACCAGGGCAAACCGCAAGACGGTTTCTTGCGAGCCAACGATATCTTTAACTTGAAGCTCCCGGCCGAATTGGTGGTCCTAAGCGCCTGTCAAACCGGACTCGGCAAAGAGATCAAAGGCGAAGGGTTGGTTGGCTTGACCCGCGGCTTTATGTATGCCGGGGCAGCGCGTGTGGTAGTGAGCTTATGGAATGTGAACGACAAGGCGACCGCCGACCTGATGGCGAAGTTCTACGAGAAGATGCTGAAGGAGGGCGCGCGTCCTGCGGCTGCGTTGAGAGCCGCGCAAGCCGAGATGTGGAAGCAGAAGCAATGGCGTTCGCCTTACTACTGGGCTGCGTTTACGATGCAGGGCGAGTGGAGGTGACTCTCAATGGCAATGGTGCTAGCGGCGGTCAGCGATTCTTCACCCGGTAAGGGTGAAATGCGTTTATAGAACGTGGGCGCAGTGAGATTGCTCGAGCTCCAGCGGAGCGAAATGTCCGTTCGGAGTCTGCTACGAAGACAAGACATCTCGCTCCGCTGGAGCTTCGAAGATTACTTTGGTGCCGTGGTCTATAAACATTTGGGCCCTACGGGGCTTTTAGTATGCCTTTGTTTCAAGCGCCACAGACGACGCTAGAAAATAGCCAAAGAAATGGTGAGGGGAATTGGTAACGCTTTGCGGTTTATCTATGTGGAGGCAGAAATCACCTAAATGCATCGCTTTCGGACCTAAAAGATGCAGTCCTTCAATGAAAACCCGGGGGATGCCTCAGGAACTGCACTCCCCGATGGGCCGACTGACGCTTGACTCGAGCGCGGCGCCAGTTCAAACAAAGCCCTTTAGCTTTTGTGCTCCACTATTGAAAGAGGAGAGTTTATGAAACTTAATCGCATAACCGTTGGTTCCCTCGTTGCGCTTGTGCTGACTCTGAGTGTCGTCGCATTTGCGCAAGTCAATCGGCCTTATCGCAACGGCACGATTTGGAGCATCGGATTCATCCGAATGAAGCCGGGAATGGACACGGCTTACCTGAATTACATCGCCGGCGATTGGAAGCGTGAGCAAGAAGCGTTGAAAAAAGACGGGCAAGTCATCTCGTACAAGGTTTTGCAAACGGAAGCCCACGGCTCAACCGACTGGAACCTAATGCTCATGACCGAGTACAAAGACCTGGCAACCTACGAGAAGAATCTTGACAAGGCTGATGCCTTACTGCAAACGGTGATCGGGGACGACGAAAAGCAAAGGCAAGGCTACCGCCAGCGGCTTGAAATTCGAGAAGTCCTGGCTGACCGGCTGGCTCGCGAGATCGTTCTAGAGCCTAAGCGTTGAGACAACAGACACGAGTCAGCGCATAGACCGGGAGGGGGTAGCGCGCCAGTCTCTGCCAGAAACACATGCATTCAGTTCTTGCCTCCGTCACTAACTTACTCGATTCGAATATGTGAATTGAGTGCTCGCCTGAAATGTTTGGCGATAAGTTTGCAGCTTTGCCTCAAAAGTTCTGATTGGGCGTGGCTAGCGTTTTGTGCAAGGTGTTAATCAGACTATTAGGTGTAACTCAAGCACGGAACCGCTTGCGGTAGCCAGCGGATGCTAAGCTCAATCAACATCTCGTCGAGCCTGTTAAATGTAATTGCTTATTTGAAGTTAGCAACTCATTTGAGCTTAACAACTGGCTTGAGCTTAACAACTGGCTTGAGCTTAGCATCCGCTGGCTACCGCAAGCGGTTCTGTGGTTTGGGTGATCTTTAAGATCTTGTAGTTGCCGCCGGTAGCATAGGAGAAGCTCCTGAGTCGAATGATTGTTTCGCGCAAAGCCGATTGAGTGAGTAATCTGGAGGCCATATGAGACCCCGTGGAAAAACAATTTCACGACGCATTCTTTTGGTGTGGATGATGATTCTTTGTGTTGCTGGTTTGCTGGCTGCTGTAGCCCAGCAGCCGCAAGAAGATGAAGCGACCCGACAGCTTTGGGACACAGCATTTATCAATCAAGGGAACAAACGAACCACAGCAAGGAAACCAGCCAAACGGAGCTACCGAATTGTGACTCCTCACGTACCGATTACGGGGGTATCAGCAGACACAGTCATTGGCGTCACCCTTTGGCGTTTGCGTCCAACTCGTTCAGCGGATACGGGCGAAAGGATTATCACTCACGACGGGCGGGACTCGGTTGAGTGGCTGCCCGAACGAGTTTCATCAAGTGGAAGGTTGTCTGAAGGCGACCGCATCCGCGTGAGTATAGAGGCGGCGCGCACAGGTTACCTTTACGTTGTAGACCAGGAGCAGTATGCCGATGGTTCAAAGGGCGAGCCCTATTTGATCTTTCCAACCACTCGAACGCGCGGTGGCGACAACTCGGTGAAAGCCGGTCGGGTAATCGAGATCCCAGCCCAGGACGACAGCCCGCCCTATTTCACTTTGAAACGAACTCGAGTCGATCAAGTCGGCGAGATAGTTAGTGTGCTGGTGTCACCCACACCGATCCAGGATGTGACGATCAGTGACAAGGCCCAAAGACTCTCTGCTGAAACACTCGCCTTATGGGAAAAATCATGGGGTGCGCAAACGGGCCGGTTGGAGATGGCAAACGGGGACGGCAAGCCTTGGACCAGACAGGAAAAAGAAGCCGGAGTAGACGGCACGCGGTCCTTAACAGCAGATGAGCCAGCACCCCAGACCTTTTACTATCGCCCTGGAGCTGGCAGCACAGTGCCTGTGTTGGTGAAGGTGGAGTTGCAATACGCCAGAACAACGCCATCTGTAAAGAGACGCCGATGAATTAGAAGTGCGAGGCGTTGGTCTCTCCCGCAGACGTTTCGCAATGACGTGCGAGTGTATCTAGCGAGGGTGCAGCAAAGCTTTAGGCACCAAACTGTTTTCTAAAATAAAGATCCCCGAACCACATTCCCAAGCTGCGATCAGTAATCCCAACAACCCCGGCAGGCATCGAATCTTTGTCGATACTCGATAGAGGTGATGAACGCTTTGACCATCTCGGCATTCGCGAAATTCTCTTCGAATGACTTCAGCTTATTCAACCAGAAGTCGTACCCCTTAACCTGACAACACCGCGGCGAGCAGTATGATGAAACTCAGTGAAAACGGTGTCCGATCAAGTATTGGCGAAGGACAGGCTCAATACGGAGCTGATTATCCGCGTAGTCATCGAGGCAGCGAGTGAAGCTTCATGCGCGGGACATAATTGGTATTGTAAATGCGCAGGTAGAAGCGTGTATAAATTCCTAACTTGACTAAATGTTATTGCCTGACCGCAAGCCTGAGCTTCGCTTGCTCGATCTGTTCTTCGAGTAAGGGTTTCAACTTAGGGTCCAGCCTTAGGCACTGATCGAAGTCTTTCTCTGCTCTGACCTTGTCGCCTTGATACAGGCGAGCCAATCCTCGGTTCCCGTATGCCTTGGCGAAGAATGGATCGATCTTGATAGCCAAATCGCAGTCGGCGATGCTCCCGACCAGGTCTCCTCTATCCTGCCTAGCGTTGCCCCGATTGCTGTACGCTTCTACAAATAGGGGATTGTTTACGATAGCTCTGTCGTAGTCTGCAATAGCTCCTTGCAGATCTCCTTTGGCACGTCTTACCAGACCACGGTTGTTGTAAGCCAGGGCATTATGCGGATCGAGCCGGACTGCCTTATCCAGGTCATCCATAGCTCCGTCGAAGTCACCCTTGTCCCGCCGGGCGTTGCCGCGATTGTTGTATGAGGAGATCAGGCGAGGATTGAGTTCGA